>DATCPA010000084.1:0-12845 GCA_036564335.1 Gaiellaceae bacterium | reverse complement strand
GACGCGTGCCAGCTCGACCACGCCGGCGGCGAGGTCGCGCTTGAGCTGTGCGCGCGAGCTGCGCACTTCGTTCGCCTTCGCGAGCGCGCGCAGCCGCTGCTCGGGCGAGCGGGCCGGCGCGCCGTGTGTGCGCCGCTTGCTCGGCACGGCAGGCGATTCTACGAGTCCCGAGGAACGGTCGCGGCGATGTTTGCGCGGCTGTATCCCTGTCTCGCGTCTGCTACATGAGCGAGAACGCCTGTGGGGTGCCAAAAATAGCGTCTTGCAAATCGCCGATTTCTCGGGTGCGCACCGAGTTTTGGCACCCCACACGGGTCGAGGCGCGCTGCAGGTGATCCTGCCCAACCAGGCGCGGGCTGTTCAACGCCGCCGGTGCAGCACCGATCCGAGACGGCCGCCACCGCGACAACGCCGCTTGAGCGGCGACGCCATCCTGCCCGTGTCCGGCGACGCCATCGTGCCCGTGTCCAGCGACGTAACGGCTGTTAGGTCAGAGGAGGATTCGTGAAGCCGTCTCGAGCGGGCAGCCGAGCGCGACTAGCTTGCGCGCCTGCCCCAGGTCGACCCGTGAATCGTCGGCCATCAGCGACGCGCGCACGACGTCGAAGCCGAGCGCGATGAACTGGTCGTGGCGCCAGACCCGCGTCGCGTCCGGCGCATCGGCCTGGTCGAGGTCGCTCGGCGAGAGCGCATGCTCGGTCTCCTCCATACCAGCTTCTAGGATCGGCCTTCAGGCTTACACCGACATGGGCCATCCGGCTCATTTTAGGGGTGGGGCCAGTCCCATTCGATTACGCCTCGAGTGCCGCGCGGCGCGAGCACGGCGCCGAGTTGCGGATAGCGCGGTTTGCAAGCCAAGCCTCGGTGCGCTTCGACGGCAGCCTGTGGGCGCCTCACGAACCGCTCGAGCAGGGCTTGCTCGGCACCGGGCGTGGGGTGCAGAAATACGATCCTCCTGCAAGTACGGCATTTCGATGGCGCAACCGAATTTCCGCACCCTACGGGTCATTTGTTCAAAGGCGATGGATCCGGAGGACGTGCGCGGACTGCTCTCGCCGTACTACGTCCGTCTGCGGGAGCAGATCGAGCAGCGGGGCGCGCTGCTCAACTTGCTGGTGAGCCGATTAGGCGGTCGTCGGTTAAAGCAGTCCTCTCTGCGCACACGATCGGTGCTGACCGACGGTTCCGGCGAATCCACCGCGGCTGCCACAAGCTCACACCCGGATTCGGAGGGGAACCGAGTTTCTGAACCCCACGGCCTTCCACGGCGCCGCTCGCCCGACCCGAACCCGCCGACGATCTAGCCGGCGGGAAGGCCCGGGCAGACGGCGCGATAGCTGCGGTCCGGCAGGAAGAACCGCCACTCGTCGTGGGTGAGGTTCCGTCCGGCGACGACACAGGCGTGCCGGCTCCAGTCGCTCGGTGTGACATCCCAGACGTAGGCCTGACCCGTGTCGTAGGCGACGATGATCCTGCGTCCGTCGGCGGAGAAGACCGCGTCGGTGCTCTGGATTTGGGCGGGTCCCTGGAACGGCGTGCCGACCTCTCCGAGCGTCGAGACGTCGAAGAGGCGGGCGCTGCCGTCGCACGCCGACTCGAGCAGCGACCGCCCGTCCGCGCTGAACTGCAGAAAGTTCAGCGCGCACTGGATCGTGACCGTCGAGTGCCGGACGGCCCGACCGCTCAGCGCGTCCCAGAGCTTGACGATGCCGTTGCCGCCGCCGGTCGCGAGCAGACCCCCGTCCGGTGAGAAAGCGACCGCCTTGGAACGGCCGAAGCCGTCGTCGACGTTGACCGTGTAGAGATGCCGGCGTGCCGGCAGGCTCCAGACCTCGGTCGATGCGCCTTCGGCTGCGGCAAGCTCGTGGCCGTCAGGGCTGAACGCAACGCCGAACACGCCTTGGCCGGTGCGAAGCGAGGCGACCAACCGCCGGGAACGCACGTCCCAAAGGAAGGTGACCGGAGCGTCGTCTCCGCCGGCGAGGAGCTTGCCGTCGGGGCTGAACGCGAGAGCTTCGACGTCTGCACAGGGGCCGCCCGCCTGTGCCGGGGCGCGCGGGATCGGCAGCCGGCCGAGCAGACGACCGGTGCGCGTGTCCCAGAGCTCGACGAGCGGTCCCTTACAGGCGGGCGGGGCGCCGCCCAGGTGTGTCTCGGTCGCGAGCAGCCGCGAATCGGGGCTGAACGCGAGCGTGTTTGCACCTCCGGCGCCGGGACGGAGCGTGTGTACGAGCCTGAACGAACGGGCGTCCCGCAGCAGGACGTCGCCGTTGATCTGGTCGAAGGCGAGCAGGCGGCCGTCCGGCGACGTGGTCACCAGCTGGGCCGCTAGGGGATTCGCGCCCGCGTCGGCGGTGTGGACGCGTCCGAGCGACCGGGTTCCGGCGAGATCCCAGGTGATCACGCTGTTGTCGAACCCTGCCGTGTAGAGGGTCCGGCCGTCGGGGCTGAAGGCGGGCCCGTAGACGCGGTCGCGGTGGCCCACAAGCGTCGTGCGCAGGTTCCCCGAGGCGACGTCCCAGACGAGCACCTGGCTGTCGTCGCTCGTCGTCACCAGCGTGCGGTCGTCGGGGCTGAAGCCGACGCCCGTGACGAAGCCGTTGTGCCGGCCGTTGAGGGGCCGAGGTGCTCCGGACGGGAAGGCGTAGAGGTGCAGGCTCCCGTCCCCGCCCCCGACCGCCAGCAGACGATCGTCGTGGCTGAGATCCGCGATCGATCCGGGCACGTGCAGGCTCAGGATCGGAGCGCCGTACCGGCCGACACGCCAGATCAGAACGAGACCGTTCGCTCCGGCAAGGAGATAGCGGCCGTCGGAGCTGAACGCCTGCCAGCGGTACGGCGCCGTGTTCTGCGGCACCGGCAGCTCGGCGACGAACCGGACCGGGGACGTCTTGAAGACGACCAGCGCGGGCGGCCTTCCGGGAACCGCGATACCGTCCGCGACCAGCTTCAGGTCAGGGCTGAACGTGGAGTTGGAGGTCGAGTTGGCGACAGACACGCCGTGGCCGGTAAACGTCCCGCGCGCCCGAGTTTGTGCACCGGGCCCGACCGGCGCGAACTGGATCGATCCGTCGCCGTTGAGCAGCGCGACACGAGCGCCGTCGTCGCTCAGCTGCGCGACGCCGGCGTTGAACCGCCTCACACGGTGGCTGGCGGGATCGATGACCGCGAAGAGGCCCCGGTTGTTACCGACGAAGATCGAGCCAGAGCGACTGCTGCTGATCTGGACCAGTCGACCCGGGAGCGGCCGCATGATCCCGATTGCCTGCGGGCTGCGTAGCAATGCTGCAAGCAGGTTGCTCCGCGTCGCAGTGGAGTCGCTCAGCTTGACGCCCTCACGCGCGAGCAGTAGGGACAGGTCGAGGTCGTTCTGCACCAGCGCCTGGGCGCCGAGCCGCTGGGCCTCGGCGCTCGTGGCCGAGCGCTGGGCATTGGAGCGCAGCACCAGCGCGACGATGCCGGCCGCGATCGCCGCCAGGAGCAGCAGTCCGACGCCTGCGAGCAGGATCCGCAGGCGCCTGTTCGCGCGCCGCTGGCGCTCCGCCTCGAGTTCGGCGTGCCGGCGACTTTCCCCGAGGAACTCACGTTCGAGTCGGTTCAGCTCGTGCTGCCGTGTCGCCGCCCAGTCGACCGTGGCCGAGAGGCGCGCGCCGCGATAGAGCTCGGCCGTGTCACGGTCCGTGCCGTCCCAGCGCTTCGCGCTCTGCGTCAGGTGCTCTCGAAGCTCGCGCCCCTGCTGATCCTCGTGCAGCCACTCCTGGAATCGCGGCCACTCGCGAAGCAGGGCCTCGTGCGCGACCTCGACCGTCTCGTCGTTCGCGGTCAGGAGTCGATCCTCGGTCAGCCGTTCCACGACGAATCGCAGCACCGGACCTTGCTCGAGGTCGAGCTCGGCTCGCTGGACCGTGCGCCTCACGACCGTGCCTTCGTCACCGGTGCTCACCAGACGAAGGAGCAGGCTCTGGCAGGCGACGCGCTGCTCCTCGGTCAGCTGCTCGTACGACCGCTCGGCCAGACGCGCGACAGCCCCGCGGACGCCGCCGAGCCGCTCGTGCGCGTCGAGTCGAAGCCAGCCGCCGGACCGCACGCCCCAGAGCTCGACGAGAGCCGTTGAGAAGAGCGGCAACCCGCCCGGCTCATCCGCGACCTCGCCGGCAAGGCGCTCGACCAGCGCCGACTCGACCCGCACCCCGACACGACGCGCCGGCAGCTCGACGGCGCGACGGAGCTCGGCCGACGTCATCGGGCCGACGAGCACCTGGTTCGAGGCGATCAGGCGCGCCAGCTCCGGATAGGAGCCGCAGTGGCCGTAGAAGTCGCCGCGGAGTGCGAGCACGACGACCGCCCGCTCCGGGTCGGCAGCAAGTGCCACGAGCTCGCCGACGAACGCCTCGCGCTCGGCTTCGAGCGTGCAGGTGGTGAAGAGCTCTTCGAACTGGTCGACGACGAGAACGGTGCGCTCGTCCGTTTCGGGCTCCCGCCTCAGCGCGGCCTCGAGCGCGGCCGCAGGGTGCTCGCCCGGCCGCATCGGCACAGACCGCCAGTGCTCGCTGCCGGGCAGCAGCACCGCCTGCAGTGATGGCATCAAGCCTGCGGCGATCACCGACGACTTGCCGCTCCCGGATGCCCCGACGACCGCGAGCATTCCGACCCCGACGGTGCGCGCCGCGAGCTCGCCGACGAGGCGCTCGCGGCCGAAGAAGAAGCGCGCGTCTCCCTCCTCGAACGAAGCGAGTCCCTTGTAGGGGCACGCGCCCGGAGCGGCTTCGGCTGCTGTGCCGCCTCCCGCGTAGAGGCGGGCGAGCTTCAGCCCGATCACGTTGTTCGCGAAGTCGAGATCCGCACGACGGTCGAGACGCTCCGCTGCCAACCATTCGGCGGCGGCGGCCAGTCGCCGCGATGCCTCGGCCTGGGCCCACTCGCTCATCACCTCGTGCACCCGGCCGGGAACGCCTGCAGACGCCCGCGTAATCGACTCGAGCGGGACCTCGAGGAGGTCCTCACCGGCGTAGAGCTCGGCGATCCGGCCTACCCCGTCCTGGTCGAGGGGCGCGAGGACACGATGGCCGTCCCCGGCCTCGTCCGCGCGTTCGACGAGCGCCGCGACGGTGGGGACGGCATGGGGATCCGAGACGAGTCCGACGACGAGCACCGGAGCCGTCTCGAGCGCGGCCCATGTGTCCACGAGTGCCGGCGCGATCGGCTCGCCCAGCACGTCGAGGTCGTCGAGGACCAGCAGGGTCGGTCGCGTCGCGGAGGCGGCTGCGTTCAGCGCCGAGACGGCGAGCGCCTGCGCGGCGCCGCCGGCGCCGACGTACGAGAGGGACCCTCCCTGCGAGCGCACGTAGGCGGCGAGCTCGGCGGCCAGGCGCGTCTTGCCGATCCCCGCCGATCCCGTTGCGAAGACGACGCGGCCGCGGCCGCGCCGGGCCTGCCGCCAGGTGCCGCGCAACCACGAGAGCTCGCTTTCACGGCCGATGAGGGGCGTGTCGACCTCGAGATCCTGCGGCAGCGCCGTGAGCTCGGGCTCGCCGGCAGGCCGCGGGCCGGCTGCGTCCTCCATTGTGGCTTCGCTCAGCTGAACGGGCTCGTCGAACCCCTTCAGCTCGGCCGGGCCGTGGGGAGAGAGGCGAATGCCGCGTAAGTGGCGGTCGAGCTCGACGAAGCGTTCGCGCACCAGCACCTGGCCGGCCGACGCCTGCGAGCACAGCCGGGCTGCCGTGTTCAGGGCCGCGCCGCGGAAGCCGTCTTCGACCGGCACAGCGGGGCCCGAGTCGATGCCGACGCCGACGAGGAGGGGCAGGTCCGGGTTGGCCTCCATCTCCTCTCGGCACACCGCGATCAGCTCGACCGCCGCGCGCAACGCCTGCACCGGCGACGAGAACACCGCCAGGGCCTCGTCGCCGCGCAGCTCGATCACCCTGCCGCTGCGTGCCTCCACTGCATCGCGGGCCAGCCCGGCGAACGTCTGCGCCAGACGCGCGGCCTCCGCATCGCCACGCTCGCGCGTGAAGCGGGTGTAGCCGCGGACGTCCGCAATTAGGAACGTGCGCTGGACGACGCCGGCGTCATCCGGCTCGACGGGACGGGTCGTGTCAAGCTCACTCACCCCGGCCATCCTCCCTCGGCGTCATGGTTGTTTCAAGACGGCCCTCGAACACAGCCTCTTCCCTGGCCCTGCTTCAGAATCGCCCTTCGACTCGAGGAGGTGGGGGCAGTCGCCTTTTCACCATCACGCGCATCCAGGTCGGCGATTACGAGCGGTGGAAACCACAGTGCGATGAGGACGAGCCGCGCGTGTGGGGTGCGTAAAGTCGATTTCGCCTGCAAATTCCCGAGTTCTCGAATCGGAATCGAATATACGCACCCCACACGGGCTGATCCGCGGCGAGCCGTCCTTGCGCAGGGTCGCGAGCAGGGCGACCCGCGCTTGGTCGAGGCGCTGTTTCCCGAGGTCGGCGATCTCGGGTGCCGCAGCTTCCAGGTCACGCCAGTTCATCCGTCGAGGCTACGCCTTCGAGCTACTGCCGTCGTCTTTCCTTACCCCGTGAACCGTTCTTGTTTGTGCGACCGAACACGAGGTCGAACGGGAAATGCCTATTTCCAGGGACTTTTTGCGCGAGCCGTGGGCCGCGTTTGGACCACGAAACAACTCCCCGCGCCTGATGAGACAACGCCAGGAGCCGTTTTGCAGGGAAAAGGTCTAGCGGGAGCGACGGGACTCGAACCCGCGACCTCCGGCGTGACAGATCGCCTGGGCGCCCTACGGAGCCCCGCCCAGCCTCAGCTTTTCCGCATGGTTGAGCCCAATCCGTGAAAGCAGCCATGTGCGGCTGGAGCTGCATGCGGCAGGGCAGGTTGCCTAGCCAGCACGGAACGAGCTCGTTGTCGTGATTAGCAACTAGGAACGGACGAGGAGCGGCCTTCGCACGATTCCGGGAGCCCTTCCGGGAGGAAGACGATCCTCTTGCTCAGCCGATGCGGATCAGCTTTTTGTTGACGAACTCGTCGGCGCCGTAGCGGCCGAGCTCGCGTCCGAAGCCGGAGCGTTTCGTGCCGCCGAATGGCAGCTCGGCGCCGTCTGCGCCGACGATGTTCACGTAGACCATGCCGGCGTCGATCCGGTCCGCAACGCGCTCGGCCTGCTCTGGGTTGTTTGTCATCAGGTACGAGCCGAGTCCGAATGGCGTGTCGTTTGCGAGCGCGACCGCCTCCTCCTCCGACTGCACGCGATAGAGCTGCGCGACCGGGCCGAACAGCTCCTCACGGTAGATGTCGTTCTCCGGCGTGATGTCCGTCAGCACTGTCGGCTCGAAGTAGTTGCCGTTGCGCTTGCCGCCGGCGACGACGGTCGCGCCCTGCTCGACCGCGCGCTGGACCTGATCCTCGAGGCGGTCGGCCGCGACCTTTGAGGACAGCGGCCCGCATTCCGTCTCGCGCTCGCGCGGATCGCCCTGCTTCACGGCGGTGAGCGCGGCCGTGAACTTCTCCAGGAATGGCTCGTAGAGCTCGTCGATCACGATCAGCCGTTTCGCGGCGTTGCAGGACTGGCCGGCGTTGTCGATCCGCGCGGCGACGGCGTCCTCGACCGTCTTGTCGAGGTTGTCGGTGCCGAGGACGATGAACGGGTCGGAGCCGCCGAGCTCGAGCACGACCTTCTTCAGGTTACGGCCGGCGATCTCGGCGACTGCGGCGCCGGCGCGCTCGGAGCCGGTGACGGAGACGCCACGCACGCGCGGGTCGGCGATCACCCACTCGATCTGCTCGTTCGTGGCGTAGATGTTCTCGTACGCGCCGTCGGGGAAGCCGGCGTCGTGGAAGATCTGCGCCATCGCCTCGGCCGACTGCGGGCACTGGGGCGCGTGCTTGAGCAGGACCGTGTTGCCGATGATCAGGTTCGGCGCCGCGAACCGTGCGACCTGGTAGTAGGGGAAGTTCCAGGGCATGATCCCCAGCAGGACGCCGAGCGAGCTGCGGCGGACGACGGCCGTTCCCTCGCCCTCGAGCAGCTCGATCGGCTCGTCGGCCATCAACGCTTCCGCCTTGTCGGCGTAGAACCCGTAGATCGACGCGCAGAAGTCGACCTCGCCTCGTGCCTGCCCGACCGGCTTGCCCATCTCGGCGACGATGATCTCCGCGAGCTCCTTCCGCCGCTCCGAGTGCAGCTCGCCGACGCGCCGCACGAGCGAGGCGCGATCGGCGACAGTCGCAGCTCTCGACCAATCCCGGTGCGCCCGGTCGGCACGGGCAATCGCGTCCCGCAACTCGTCGTCGGTGCCCGTCTGGTACTCCCTGACCGTTTCGCCGGTCGCGGGGTCGACAACCGCGTACATGCTCGTCACTTCGCTCCTCCGTCGGTCGGACTGAAGCCGACTCTACGCGTTCGAGTCGGCACGCTGATGTCCAGTGACCGCCGGCTTCGGCCACCGGAGGTCGGCAGCCTGGACCCGCCGACGCCTAAGAAGCTGTAACAGAATGAGCTCCGGCACTGCCGGATAATCCCGGGGGCGGTCGTGTCATGCGGGGACGTGGGGCTGCTGCCATGCGGCGGCTGCTGTGACTCGCTCGAGCCAGGGGCGCGCTTCGAGGCGCTCGAAGATCTGGTGTGCTTCGGCAAAGAGCGGCTCTGCGTCCGCGGCGCGATCGCGGCGCACGAGCCACTCGCTGTGCTCGAGTTCGGTCACGGCGAGCCAGAAGGGGAAGTTGTACTCGCGAAAGCCTCCTGCAGCGGTCTTGAAGCCCGGCTCTTGGTCGTTCATCTGGGCGCGGAAGCGGTGCGCTTGGGCTTCGAGGAAGGGTGGCCGCAGTCCGGGTGGTAGCTGCTCGATCGTCGAGAGCAACCCATCGGCAGCTGCGTCATCGTCGAGCGCGAGCGCGGAGGCGACCGCCCAGACGAGGCCTTGCTTGACGCCCTGCTGACCGGCACCGAGATCAGCGGCGTACCTCGCGGCCTCGGCACCCGCCTCCAACGCCTCTCGGTAGCGATCCTCAGCGTAAAGGAGGGCCGCCCGCGCGCCCCCGTAGATCGCCCGATCCTGTTGCTCGGGCTCGTCCAGGAAATACTCGGGCAGGGCGACGAGGGAACGAGCCTCTTCGATTCGCCCTTGGTGGATCAGGACCTCAAGCACCCCGCTCAGCACGCTGGCCAGCGCGGCGTTCGTTCGCAGCTGATCCTCGGGCAGCTCCTGGTAGGTCGCGAGCGCCTCTTCCCAGCGACCGGACATTGCAAGCGCGTAGCTCGTCTCGGCGAGCATGAACAGCTCGCGATTCCGAGAGCCGATCCTGCGGGCGAGCATGAGACCATCCGAGAGCACGTCGAGGGCCTCGGAGTAGCGGTCAGTCCGAAAACAGGCGTCGGAAAGGTTGATGTACGCGTGCGATGCCCGCTCGGTCAGGTCGTTCTCAAGTGCGAGCCGGAGCGCGTGGCGCACCAGCGCGAACACTTCCTCGGGGCGACCACTCCCTCTCGCGATCAGCGCCTTGGTCAAGAGTCCTCGGATGAGCTGCTCCGGCAGCCGCAGCGCCTGCGAGAGTCGCAAGGCGAACTCCGTCGGCTCACGAGCCTGGTCGTAGTCGCCGCCTCGGGCGAGCACATTTCCGAGCTGCGCCGCAACGTCGACGACCTCCTCGTCCGGTTCGTCGTCGGCAACCGCGGCGAAAGCAGCTTCCAGGCGCGAGCGTGCCTGTTCGGTGCGTCCGGTCCACGTCTCGATTTGGGCGATGCGGGCGGAGACGGCTGCCGCAGCATGGGTGTCCAGCGGAGCAAGCAATTCGTGTGCCGCCGCGAAGAGACCTTCTGCGGCTTCGAGCTCAGCGTTCTGAAAGGCCATCCACCCTGCACGGTCGAGCAGTCGCGCACGCTCGAGCGGATCCTCCGCAAGCCCCGCTGCCTGCTCGAAGTAGCGTCGCGCCTCCGCCACTGCCGCCAGCGAGCCGGCCCGCTCACCCGCCCGCGCCAGAAGCTCTCGAGCGCTCGACCTGATCTCGGCCGCATCCTCGGCGTCCGGCTGCGCCTCGTAGGCGGCGAGGTAGTGGGAGGCCACGACCTCGACGATCTCCTGCTCGACCTCGCCGAAGCTGGATTGGAGCAGTGCGGCGGCCGCAAGGTGACGGGTCTTGCGCTCGCGACGGGTGAGCGTCTCGTAGGCGACGCGCTTGACCAGGTCCTGCAGGAAGCCGTACTGCCCGCGCTCGGGTGAGCGAGGGTCGGCCTGCACGCCGAGGACCTCCTTGCGAACGAGCGCCGAGAGCAGCGGCTCCAGCTCGGGCTCGGGGAGACCAACGAACGCAGCCAACGTCTCTCTCGAGAAGGTCTTGCCGAGCACCGACGCGTCCTGAAGGAGCCGCCGCTCCTCTGGATCGAGCCCGTCCAGCCGAGCCGCGATCAGCCCCTGGAGTGTCTCGGGGACCTCCAGTTCGTCGATCGTGCCGGTCGGACGGTAGATCGATCCCTCCTGGATCAGGAGTCCGCGGTCGAGCAGCATCCGCACCGTCTCGACCGCGTAGAGCGGAACACCTTCCGCCCGCCACAGGATCTGCTCCCGCAACTCGGCCGGAAGGCCGGGTACGAAGCCGTCGAGGAGGGCCTCCATGTCCTCGGAAGAGAGCGGCTCGAGAAAGAGCGCCGTCTGGTTTCTCGAGCCGCGCCCGAACCCCGGATGACGCTCTTGCATTTCCGGGCGGGCGTGACAGAGAACGTAGATCGCGTGGTTGCGCGACCACTCGAGAAGGTAGGAGATGAACTCGATCAGGGTCGCGTCCGCCCACTGCAGATCTTCGAAGAGCAGCACCACGGGCCCGGTCTCCGACATGCGCTCGAACAGGAGCCGCCAGGCGCCGAAGAGCTCCTCCTTGCCGTGAGCAGCGTCCTCGTCGAGCCCGAGCAGGTGCGCGAGCCGGGGCTCGACGAACCGTCGCTCCTCCGCGTCTGAGACGTGCTCCTCGACTGTCGCCCGCAGCTTCCGTCCCGCGTCGTCGGGATCCTCGCCTTCGGTGATCTGCGCGCGCATGCGCACCATCTCCGCGAGCGCCCAGAACGCGACCCCTTCGCCGTAGGCGAGGCAGCGTCCGCGGTGCCACCAGACGTCCTCCGAGAGACCGTCGACGTACTTGAAGAACTCCCAACCCAGGCGTGACTTACCGATGCCGGCGATCCCGACGACGGAGACGAGTTGCGCCCGTCGCTCGGCCGCGCACGCGTGGAAGAGCTCCTTGACGAGGCGGATCTCCCGGTCCCGGCCCACGAAGGGTGGCTCGAGCCCCGCTGACTTGAGCGCTCCGCCCCGCCCCGCTGTCACCCTCAATGCCTGCCAGGTGGCCACCGGCTCGGTCTTCCCCTTGAGCTGGTGCTCACCGGCGGCGGCGTAGGCGATCGCCGCCTCGGTCGTCCTCTTCGTCGCCTCCCCGACGAGAACCGAGCCCGGCTCAGCTGCCGACTGAATGCGAGACGCGGTGTTGACGAGGTCACCGGCAACCATGCCCTGGCCTTCGGCGCCGATCGTGACGGCCGCTTCTCCCGTGAGGACACCCGCGCGTGCGCGAATTCCCGGCGCGAGGTCGGAGATCGCGGCGACGAGCTCGAGCGCGGCGCGCACGGCGCGCTCGGCGTCGTCCTCGTGCGCGACGGGCGTCCCCCAGACAGCCATCACCGCGTCGCCGATGAACTTCTCCACGGTGCCGCCGTAGCGCTCGATCACGGTGCGGCACGTGTCGAAGTAGCGGGTCAGCAGTTCACGAGTTTCCTCCGCGTCGCGGCCTTCCGAGGCGCTCGTGAAGCCGACGAGATCGGCGAAGAGAACGGAGACGAGGCGACGCTCAGCCGCCGGCGTCTGGCGCTGCAGCGCGGGAACCGCCGCGGCCGATCCCGGCAAACCTCCGAGCGACGCGCCGCACTCGTAACAGAACTTCCGTCCCGGCTCATTCGGAGTGCTGCAGGCCGGGCAGACTGCGGTTAGGGCGGCACCGCACTCGCCACAGAACTTCGCCTCGGCCCGGTTCTCCGCGCCACAGTGCGAGCAGACGGTCACGTCAAGAGCCTAACCCGCCAACATGCGAGCTAACAGATAGCGAGAGGATCGGAGGTCCGGGATGCAGACAGCTCTGGTCGACGACGAACTCTGGGAACTGATCCAGCCACTTCTCCCGCGAAGAACGAGGCGCTACCGTCATCCGGGCCGCAGGCGGCTCGACGACCGATGCGTGTTGAACGGGATTCTGTTCGTGCTCACGACCGGGATCGCCTGGCAACGGCTGCCGCGTGAGCTCGGCTTCGGCTCCGGCATGACCTGCTGGCGGCGCCTGCGCGACTGGCAACAGGCCGGCGTCTGGCAGCAGCTGCACGAACAGCTACTCGCGCGGCTTCGCCGGTCCGGCCGGCTCGACCTCTCGCGTGCCGTCTGCGACTCCGCCACGCTGCGCGCGCTTTTGGGGGCAGCAAGACCGGGCCGAGTCCGGTCGATCGGCGCAAGGCCGGCTCCAAGCATCACCTGATCACCGACGCCAACGGTGTCCCGCTCGCCTGCCTACTCACCGGGGCCAACGCACATGACGTCACCCAGCTTCTGCCGCTCGTCGAGGCGATCCCCGCGATCCGGGGAGTCGTCGGAAGACCGCGCCGCAGACCAACCGCGCTCCTCGCTGACCGCGGGTACGACTCGCAGGCACATCGGCAAGCACTACGCACACTGGGCATCAGGCCGTTTATCGCACGACGCAAGACAGCCCACGGCTCGGGTCTCGGCAGTCAGCGCTGGGTGGTCGAACGAACCCTCTCCTGGCTACACCAACATCGGCGCCTACGCATCCGCTACGAACGCCAAGCCGAGATCCACGAAGCCTTGCTCAGC
>DATCPA010000068.1:0-15306 GCA_036564335.1 Gaiellaceae bacterium | reverse complement strand
GCTCTACGCGGTGCGAGACCTCGCGGCCGACGAGCTCGTCGCCCGCCGGTCAGATCTCGCCGCGTCGTACCAGAAGGCGATCGTCCGCGCGCTCGTCGAGCGGACGTACGAGGCGGCCGAGACGCTCGGTGCGGAGAAGATCGCGATCGTCGGCGGCGTGGCCGCGAACTCCGCGCTGCGCGCGGCGCTGCCGGATGCGACCGCTGCGCCGCTCGCCCTCTGCACCGACAACGCGGCGATGATCGCTTCCGCCGGCCGGTACGTGGAGCCCGCCGACGACCCGCTGCGGCTGGACGCGTATGCGGTGGCGTAACGCTCTCGCCCTCGGCATCCTCGCTGCCGTCGGCGGCGCCGCGATGCTCACCGTGCCACCGGGAGGGGGAGGCGCCGCGCCGCAGGCGCCCTCGCGTCTCAGCCGAGCCGCCGCGTGGAGCGGCCTCGTCGGCGGCCCCCGCACTCCGGTGGCAACCGGCCAGCGAGTGCTCGTCGTGCTCAGCGCGTTCTCGCTCGCCGACCGGGTCGAGCGGGAGGGCGGGCTCGCGAGCGACCGCGACGAGCGCGGCTGGTCGGCTGCCGCCTATGCGGCGCAGCAGCAGTTCATCGCGAGCCTCGGGCGGATGGGCGTCCCGATCAAGCCCGAGTTTCGCTTCACGCGCACGCTGAACGGCTTCTCCGCGCTCCTCGACCCACGCGCGATCGCCCTGGTCGAGCGGACACCCGGGGTGAAGGGCGTGTACCCGGTTCGCGTCGCATTCCCGGCCTCCGTCTCCTCGCGCGTGCTGGGCACGACTGCCTTCGCCCCTGGCTTCGGGCGGCGGCCCGACGTGCGGCTTGCCGGCAGCACCGGCCGTGGGGTGACGATCGCCCTCCTCGACACCGGCGTCGACCTGCGCAAGCCGTACCTCCACGGGCATGTCCTGGACGGCTTCGACATCCTCGGCGGCGGCCCCGACGCACACGCGGTCGCCAAGCCGAGGGATCCCACACAGCTCGAGCGGCACGGGACGGAGATGGCGGGGCTGCTCGTGGGTGCACGCGGTACGGCCGGGCTCGCCGGGGTCGCGCCCGCTGCGACCGTCCTGCCGATCCGCGTCGCAGGCTGGCAGCCCGACGACCGCGGGGGGTACACGGTCTCCACCCGCACCGATCAGCTTCTCGCCGGGCTGGAGCGCGCAGTCGACCCGAACGGCGACGGCGACGCGCACGATGCGGCCAGGATCGCACTCATTCCCCTCGTGGAGCCGTTCGCTGCATTCAGCGACAGCCCGCTCGCGCGCGCCGCTGCGGGTGCGCTCCGGCTCGACACCCTCGTGGTCACGGCGGCCGGGAACGACGGCCCTGCAGGACCGGCGTTCGGGAGCATTGGCGGGCCGGCCGGCGCCCCGGCTGCGCTTTCGGTCGGTGCCGTGGACGCCCGGCGGGTCACGCAGCAGGTTCGCGTTGTGGTTCGTGCCGGGCTCAGCGTGCTGCTCGACCGCGTCGTCCCACTCGTCGGCGCGGTGACGCCTGAACGCACTCTCCTGCTGTCTCCGGCTGCGCCGCACGGATCCGCGACGGCGCTCGAGGACTTCTTCGAGGGCGGGGAAAGCCTCGTCGCCGGCCGCCTGGCAGTCGTTCCCGCGGGTGCCGACCCCGCCGCGGCCGCGCGCTGGGCGGCGGAGGCAGGCGCGGACGCCGTGGTGCTGCGCGGCAGAGCTGTTGCCCCGGGCGCGATCGGGCTCGACGAGCGGACCGGGGTCCCGGTGCTGTCCCTGCCCGAGTCGACCGCCCGCCTGCTGCTCGAGCGGCCGGATGCCCTGGTTGCGATCGCCGCGCGACGGACGGGACCCGCGGCCGCCGACACGATCGCGGCTTTCTCGTCCTGGGGCCTGGCGTTCGACGGCGGCCTCAAGCCGGAGTTGCTCGCTCCGGGCGTCGGGCTCGTCACCGCGGAGCCGGGTACGACGCCGGATGGTCGCTCCGCCTTCGGTACGGTCAACGGCTCGAGCGCGGCGGCCGCGGTCGTCGCCGGGGCCGCCGCGCTGCTGGCCGAAGCCCGACCCGAAGCCGATGCAGAGACGCTTCGCGCTCTGCTGATCGGCGGCAGCGACGCGGTTGCCCGTCTGCCGCTGCCGGCGCAGGGCACGGGCCTCCTCGACCTCGGCCGCTCCGCTGCGTCCGAGCTCGTCGCCGACCCGCCCGCGATCGCGTTCGGCCGCGGCACAGGCGATGGCTGGCAGGGACGCCGAGTCCTGCGCCTGCGCAATGTCTCGAGGCGCCGCCTGACCCTGTTCGTGGCTACCGGTCAGACGCGAAGTGCGCGCGTTCGGCTGATCGTCTCGCCGACGCGGGTGGAGATCGAGCCCGGCGGCATCGCGGAGGTCACCGTCCGCACACGGCCGATCACGATCGCCCGGGGGGACGCCGCCTCGGGCGTGCTGACCCTGACCCCGGTCGCGGGAGCCGCCGTGCGCGTCCCGTGGGCCGTCGTCCTCCGTGCGCCGCGCGGACTGCTCGGTCCGCTCACCCTCTCCCGGCGGTCGTTCGAGCCGTCGGAGAGCAGGCCGGCCGTCGTCGTCGTCCGCGCCGGGCGCGTGCTCCGCTCGTCGCGCGGCAACGAGGTTGTCCCGCTCCTGCGTCTCGACGTCGAGCTGTGGACGGCCGACGGCAAACGCCTCGGCCTGCTCGCACGTCTCCGCGACCTGCTGCCCGGCCGCTACGCGTTCGGCCTCACCGGGCGCGGCCCGGGGGGCGTCAGGCTCGAGCCGGGTCGCTACCGTCTCCGGGTCTACGCCTGGCCGACGGCAGGCGGACCGCCGGGGTTACGGTCGCTCTCGTTCTCGATCCGGTAACTCAGCGGCTTAGACTCCAGCCACACCTTCGCGACTTCCCACCAGGAGTGTGACGACTGTGACCGCAGTTCACGAGACCGTTTCGCACCTGCGCGAGAACCCCTACGAGATCGCCCGCGAGCAGCTTCGCATGGTGGCCAAGACATTCAGCATCGACGAGAACCTCGTCAAAGTGCTCTCCCGCTGCAAGAAGGCAATCTCCGTCTCCATCCCCGTGACGATGGACGACGGCACGATCGAGGTCTTCGAGGGCTTCCGCGTGACGCACAACGTCGCGCGCGGTCCGTCGAAGGGCGGCATCCGCTACCACCCCGACGTTACGCTCGACGAGGTCAAGGCCCTGTCGATGTGGATGACCTGGAAGTGCGCTCTGATGGGGATTCCCTTCGGCGGCGCCAAGGGCGGGGTGGTCTGCGACCCCAAGAAGCTCTCTTTGCGTGAGCTCGAAGGCATGACCCGCCGCTACACGAGCGAGATCATCAACGAGATCGGCCCCGAGAAGGACATTCCCGCACCGGACGTCGGTACGAGCCCACGCGAGATGGCCTGGATCTTCGACACCTACTCCATGAACAAGGGGCACTCGGTTCTCGGCGTCGTCACCGGCAAGCCGCTGACCATCGGCGGGTCGCTCGGCCGCCTGGAGGCGACCGCCCGCGGAGGTCTCTACTGCACGCTCGAGGTGATCGACAAGGTCGGGCTCGACATCGCCGGCCTGACCGTGGTCGTCCAGGGTTTCGGCAACGTCGGCAGTTACTACGCCCTGTTCATGCAGGAGGAGGGCGCAAAGGTGATCGCCGTCTCCGACTCGGGTGGCGGTGTCTTCAACGCGAACGGGATCGACATCCCGTCCGCGATCGCGCACAAGCAGGAGCGCGGAACGCTGAAGGGGCTCGCGGGCGTCGAGCCGATCTCGAACGAGGAGCTACTCCTGCTCGAATGCGACCTGCTCGCCCCCTGCGGGCTGGAGCAGGTGATCACCGAGGAGAATGCCGGCAGGGTCAAGGCTAAGGTGATCTGCGAGGGCGCGAACGGCCCGACGACACCGGCCGCCGACGAGATCCTCGAGGACCGGGGGATTCTCGTGGTACCCGACGTGCTCGCCAACGCAGGCGGCGTGGTGGTCTCGTACTTCGAATGGGTCCAGGGCCTCCAGGAGTACTTCTGGAAGGAGGACGAGGTCAACGCGAAGCTCAAGGAGATCGTGGACAAGGCCTTCGACGAGACCTGGCACGTCCACACGAGCCGGGGCGTGAGCATGCGCATGGCCGCCTACGGTCTCGCCGTCCAGCGCGTCGCCGAGGCGACCACGACGCGGGGGCTCTATCCCTAGCGTCGTCCTGTACCACGCGCAGAACTGCCACCTCTGCGACCGTGCGAGGAGCACGCTCAGGGAGCTCCGGGCCGAGCACGAGTTCGAGCTCGAGGAGATCGACATCGGCGGCGACCCGGAGCTCGAGGCCCGGTACCGCGAGTGGCTGCCGGTGGTCGAGATCGACGGCGAGCGGGCCTTCGTCTACCACCTCGACCCAGCAGCGTTTCTCCGCCGGGTCGGTGCGCAACGCCGAGAGACCGAAACCTGCTGACGCACGGAATCGAAGCCGCAGGCAGAATGCCCGGCGGTGTTACAAACAGCGAATCAGGGAGTGAGTGCGGCGGATCGGCTGACAGTCGGGGTCGCCGCGCGACTCAGCAGGTACCTCCAGGTGCTCACGCAAGCCAGGAAGATGGGGAAGGAGCGCATCTCCTCCCAGGAGATGTCGGACTATACAAACATCAATGCGACCCAGATCCGCCGCGACCTGTCCGCGTTCGGGAAGTTCGGGAAGCGCGGGGTCGGCTACAACATCGACAGCCTGCTCGGCGAGATCCGCAAGATCCTCCGCACCCAGGGCCAGCACAACATCGCGCTCGTCGGCGCCGGCCGCCTCGGCCAGGCGATCGCGAGTTCGCCGATCTTCGCGGAGCACGGCATCAACATTGCCGTGGTGCTCGACCGCGACCCGGAGGTCATCGGTCATCAGGCGGGCGGGATCGAGGTTCAGCCCTACGGCGACCTGAAGGGCGCCGTCCGCGACAAGAACGTCGTCGTCGGCGTCCTCGCGGTGCCCGCCACGGAGGCCCAGGGAGTTGCGGATGACCTCGTCGATGCGGGCGTGCGGATCATCTTCAACTACAGCGAAGGGCTGCTCGACGTCCCGGGCGACGTGCAGGTGCACACGTCGAACCCCGCCGTCGAGCTGCTCCACGCGCTCTACTTCCACCTCGCGTAACGCGGTGACAGGCTCGAGCCTGTCACCGGTCGTTCGAACGTGAGGATCCTGCTCTGGCACGGGTACCTGCTCGAGGGCACCGGCTCGAACATTTACACGCGGGCGATCGCTCGCGAGTGGGGCCGAGCCGGTCACGAGGTCGTCGTCTTCTCCCAGGAGCCGCACCCGGAGCGGTTCGACCTGGCTGGCGCCGAGGTCGTGCGCCCGGAGATCGGGGGCATGCTGCCTGTCTTCGTGCTCGACCGGTACGAGGGGTTGGAGCCGATCCTGCTCCACGAGATGTCGCGCGAGCAGCGGGAGCGGTACGTCGCGCTGAACGTGGGCGCGCTGGCCGCGCACCTCCCCGCCGACCTCATCTTCGCCAACCACGTGCTGATGGGCGCGCCGGTGGCGGCCATGAGCGGAGCCCGGTTCGCCGTCAAGGCGCACGGTTCAGAGCTCGAGTACTCGATGCGGGGCAACGCCGAGCTGGAGGCCTGGGGTGCACACGCGCTCGCCGAAGCGGGCGCGGTCTTTGTCGGATCGGCGCACATCCGCTCAGTGCTCGAGGACGTCGTCGGCCATGTCGACCGCGTACACGAGGTTCCACCCGGCGTGGACATCGACGAGTTCGTGCCGCAGCCGCGCACCGGGGCCTTCTCCGCGCTCCTCGCCGAGTCCAGTGTCGACTCGCCCAACCCCGGTAATCGCCAGGAGCGGCTGCCCGACGAGGGGAACGCGGAGCGGCTGAAAGAGTTCCTCGCCGGCGACGCACCGACCGTCCTCTACTTCGGCAAGCTGCTCTACAACAAGGGCGTCCACGTGCTCCTCGAGGCGCTGCACGGGCTGGACGTGCGGACGGTGATCGTCGGCTTCGGCGACTACCGCCGCGAGTTGGAGCGAATCGCGCCACCGCGGACGCTCTTCACCGGCCCGCTGGAGCACCGCCACCTCGTGCACCTGATCCCACTCGCCGACGTCGCGGTTGTGCCCTCGATCTTTCCCGAGGCGTTCGGGATGGTCGCGGCGGAGGCGGCTGCCGCTGGTTGCGCACCGCTCGTGGCCCGTCATTCGGGCCTCGAGGAAATCGCGATCGGGCTGGAGGAGGCCTATCCACCTGACCTGCGCCGGCTGGCGAGCTTCGAGACGGGCGACTCGCTCGACCTCGGCGACAAGCTCCACGACCTACTGGCGCTCGCGCCGGAGCGCCGCCGCGAGTTGGGCGAGGCAGCACGCCGGGTTGCGATCGAGAAGTGGTCGTGGGCGGGCGTCGCCTCGCGGCTCCTCGAGCCGTTCCAACCCTTGTAACAGTCTGTTACAAGGAGTTGCAAACGCGCCGCAAACGCGCCGTTCTCCGCGGCGCAGCTTCCTTGTAACAGACTGTTACTTGGCTGGCCTACGCGTGACGTACCCTTCCGACTTCAGTGGGTGAAGCGCAGACGATTCCGCACGACCAGTTGCTACTCGAGGCACGCGAGGCCTACGAGAGGGGCACCGATCTGACGGTGGCGGTCGAGGAGGAGTTCGCGCTCCTCGACCCGGCGACGCTCTCGCTCGTCAACCGCTTCGAGGAGGTGAAGGCCGCCGCGGCGGGCACTCCCGTCGACGAGCATCTCGTCGGCGAGTTGATCGCCTCCGAGGTCGAGGTGCGGACCGGTCGCTGCGAGAGCTTCGCCGAGGCAACGGAGAAGATGGGCGAGCGGCGCGCGCAGCTGGGTGCCATCGTCGAGGCGCTGGGGATCGCGCTCGGTGCGACCGGCACGCACCCGTGGAGCCGCTGGCAGGACCAGCGGATCATCGACACCCCGCACTACCGCCGCAACGACGAGCTGCTTCGCTACGTGGTCTGGCGAAACAACACCTTCGGGCACCACGTTCACGTTGGGATCCGCGGCGCCGACCGCGCGGTCGCCGTCCACGACGGCCTGCGCCCGTTCCTGCCGCACCTGCTCGCGCTGTCGGCGAGCTCGCCGCTCGTCGAGGGCGTGCACAGCGGGCTCCACTCCGCCCGGACCGAGATCTTCACGCGCATGTTCCCGCGCTGCGGCGTCCCGGACGCCTACGGCAGCTGGGCCGAGTTCGAGGCGTACGTGCGCCTCCTCTACGAGACCGGGTCGATCGCAGAGCACACCCAGCTCTGGTGGAGCGTCCGCCCGCACCTCGCCTACCCGACGGTCGAGATCCGGATCTGCGACGCTCAGCCCGACCTGGGCGATTCCCGCGCCCTCGCCGCGTTCAGCTACGCGCTCGCGGCGCGGATCGCGCGCGCCGTCGACGAGGGCGAGCCGCTCCCGCAGCCGTCGCCGCGGATGACCGAGGAGAACATGTGGCGCGCGATCCGCTGGGGGCTTTCCGGGAGCCTGCTCGACCCCGGCACGTACGAGGTGCGCCCTGCGCGCGCCGAGCTCGAGCGGCTGGCCGAGTGGATGACGCCGGTCGCGGACGAGCTCGGGGTGCCGCTGGCAATCCCGGCAGCGAACGCCGCCGAGCACCAGATCGCGCGTGTCGAGGAAGGCTGGGGGCTCGAGGAGATCTACGCGGAGCAAGTGAAAGCCGGCGAGGTAGTCCGTGGCTGACGAGGAACAGCAGCCCACGGAGGAGGAGCTCCTCGAGCAGCTCCAGGAAGAGCTGAAGAAGGTCAAGGTCGCCGACGTCCTCGTCCAGACCGTGTTCACCGTCTCCTCGCTCGGCTACCGCAGTCTCGGCGAGGAGCAGCGCGACCTTGGCCAGGCCCATCTCGCGATCGAGGCGCTACGGGCACTGGTGCCGGTGCTGAAGGAGACGGTCCCGGACCAGGTGATGAGCGACTTCGAGCAACTGGTCGCGAACATGCAGCTCGCGTACGCCAAGGCTTCGGCTTCCACGGCCTAGAGCAGCCCCCGATCGGATAGGCTCTCGCGCTGTTGCGACAGGCGAGCGCGCACCGACGCGGTCGGCGCCGACTTTGTGAGGGAAAGGGAGCGAAGTGAACTTCTTCAAGGACCATGCCGTGCTGTTCGCGCTGATCTGCGCCGGGGTCGGCGTCGCCTACGGCGCCGGACTGACGATCTGGTTGCTCCGCAGGCCCGCGGGCACCGAGCGGATGCAGGAGATCGCACGCGCCATCCAGGAGGGCGCAGCCGCCTATCTGCGCCGCCAGTACATGACGATCGCGATCGTCGCGATCGTGCCGTTCCTCGTCCTGGGCTTCTACAACAAGCTCGGCTGGGGCACGGCGATCGGCTTCCTCGTCGGCGCGATCCTGTCTGCTGCGGCCGGCTTCATCGGCATGAACGTCGCGGTGCGGTCGAACGTGCGTACAGCGGAAGCGGCGAAGCACGGGCTCAGGCCCGCGCTCAACGTCGCCTTCCGCGCGGGCTCGGTGACGGGGTTGCTCGTCGTCGGCCTCGGCCTGCTCGGCGTCGCCGGCTACTACTGGGTACTGACGGACTGGATCGGAAACAGCCGCGAGTCGGCGATCGACGACCTCGTCGGCCTTGCCTTCGGTGGCTCACTCATCTCGGTCTTCGCCCGGCTCGGCGGCGGCATCTACACGAAGGCCGCCGACGTCGGCGCGGACCTGGTCGGGAAGATCGAGGCGGGCATCCCCGAGGACGATCCTCGCAACCCGGCCGTGATCGCGGACAACGTCGGCGACAACGTCGGGGACTGCGCCGGCATGGCGGCGGACCTCTTCGAGACATATGCGGTCACGGCCGTGGCCGTGATGCTGCTCGCCGTCAAGACGTTCCCCGCCGCCCACATCGAGCTCTACCCGCTCGCGATCGGCGGGGTCTCGATCCTCACCTCGATCATCGGCACCTGGTTCGCGCGCGTCGGCAAGAGCGGCTCGATCATGAACGCGCTCTACAAGGCGGTCCTCGTGGCCACGCTGCTCTCGGCGGCCGGCTTCATTCCGATCACGATGGCTTTCGACAGCTCCCAGTTCAGCTTCAGCGACCTGTACGTCTCGGCGATCATCGGGCTCGTCGTCACGTTCCTGCTGGTCGCCCTGACCGAGTACTACACCGGGACGCGCTGGCGCCCGGTCCGGTCGATCGCGAGCGCGTCGGAGACGGGCCACGCGACGAACATCATCTCCGGGCTCGCCTGGGGGATGCAGGCAACCGCGCTGCCCGTGATCGTGATCGCGGCCGGAATCCTCGTCGCGCACCACTTCGCCGGGCTGTACGGGATCGGCGTCGCGGTGATGGCCCAGCTGTCGATGACCGGCCTGATCGTCGCCCTCGACGCCTACGGGCCTGTGACGGACAACGCGGGTGGTATCGCCGAGATGGCCGACCTGGACGAGTCTGTGCGCGCGATCACCGACCCGCTGGACGCCGTCGGCAACACGACGAAAGCCGTGACCAAGGGGTACGCAATCGGCTCGGCCGCTCTTGCCGCCCTGATCCTCTTCGACAGCTACACGAGCGGTCTCGGCCGAGAAGGGCTCTCGACGATCTTCCGGCTCGACGACGCCTGGGTGATCGCCGGCCTGTTCATCGGCGGGCTGATGCCGTTCCTCTTCGCCTCGCTGGCGATGCAGGCGGTCGGACGCGTCGGCGGCGAGGTTGTTACCGAGGTGCGCCGCCAGTTCCGCGAGCACCCCGGGATCATGGACTACACCGAGCGGCCCGACTACAGCCAGGCGGTCGGCATCGTCACCAAGTCGGCGATCAAGAGCATGCTTGCGCCCGCCGCGATCCCGATCGCCTTCCCGATCGTCGTCGGGATCATCAACGCCAAGATGCTGGGCGGCCTGCTGATCGGGACGATCGTCACCGGTCTCTTCCTCGCGATCGCGATGACCGCCGGCGGAGGCGCCTGGGACAACGCGAAGAAGCTGATCGAGGACGGCCTCTACGGGGGCAAGGGTTCCGAGGCCCACGCGGCGTCGGTCACGGGCGACACGGTCGGTGATCCCTACAAGGACACGGCCGGTCCCGCGATCAACCCGATGATCAAGATCGCCAACATCGTCGCGATCCTGATCATCCCGCTGATCGTCTCCATTCACGGCTAGAAACACGGGGGAAACCATGTTTCCCCCGTGCGCCCCCTTCTTCTTGCGGGCGAGTGGCATGCCGTAGCTGCCTACGCCGGGCAAAGCCCGGCTACGGCGGCTTGAGCCGCTCGACTGGCGTCTCGACGGCTGGGCACCAGCGTAGAGTGCGCCGGTGCCTCACAGGCGTCGGCGGCAGCAGGGTGGTCTCGAACGCGTCCTCGGGACGCCCGCGCTCTTCGCCACCGCCTACGGGAACGTCGGCTCGTCGATCTACTACGCGCTCGGCGTCACCGCGGCGATCGCCCTCGGGCTGACGCCGCTCGTCTTCCTGATCAGCGGGATCATCTTCGCCTGCACGGCCGCGACCTACGCGGAGGGCACCGTCCGCTTCCCCGAGGCCGGCGGCTCGTCGAGCTTCGCCCGCCACGCCTTCAACGAACTCGTCTCGTTCGTGGCCGCCTGGGCCCAGATGCTCAACTACATCATCACCGTCGCCATCTCGGCGTTCTTCGTTCCCCACTACCTGTCGATCTTCTGGGAGCCGCTGCGGACAAACCCCTGGGACATCGTCTGCGGGGCGGCGGTGATCCTGATCCTCGTCGCGCTGAACATCGTCGGGATCAAGGAGGCCGCTCGGCTGAACGTCTTCCTGGCAGTGATCGACTTCGCGACGCAGCTGCTGCTCGTCCTGATCGGCTTCGCGATCGTCTTCCACCCGCACGTCCTGACCGCGAACGTGCACTGGGGGGTTGCTCCGTCCTGGGGCAACTTCGCGCTCGCGATCCCGATTGCGATGATCGCGTACACGGGGATCGAGACGGTCTCGAACCTGGCCGAGGAAGCACGCGATCCCTCGCGCTCGATCCCCGCCTCGATCCGCCTCGTCGCCGTTGCGGTCTTCGCGATCTACTTCACGCTGCCGCTGATCGCGCTCTCGGCGCTGCCGGTCTACGAGGACACGCCCGGGCATTTCGTCACGAAGCTCGGGCTGCCGCCCGCCAAGGGCGGGTTTGAGAACGACCCGGTGCTCGGCCTCGTCGAGCACCTCGGATTGCACGGGACCGTGCTCAGCGTCGGGAAGTTCTACGTCGGCATCCTGGCCGCGACGATCCTCTTCATCGCTACGAACGCGGGGGTGATCGGCGCCTCTCGCATCACCTATGCGATGGCGCACTACCGGCAGCTGCCCGAGATCTTCCGGCGGCTGCACCCGCGCTTCAAGACGCCGTGGCTATCGCTCGTCGTCTTCGCCGGCGGCATCTCGATCATCGTGCTGCTCCCCGGCAAGGTCAACTTCCTCGGAACGATGTACTCGTTCGGCGCGATGCTCTCGTTCACGATCGCGCATGCGTCCGTGATCGCCCTCCGGCGCAATCAAGATCCAGAAACGCCGGAATACCGCGTCCGCGGGAACATCCGCATCCGCGGGTTCAACCTGCCGCTGTTCGCGGTCGTCGGTGGGCTGGGCACCGCGATCGCGTGGGGCGTGGTGGTCGTGCAGTACGCGCCCGCGCGCTGGGCAGGGCTCGGGTGGCTCGCGGCCGGTGTCCTCTTCTACTGGCAGTACCGCCGGCGGGTCGTCCACAGATCGGTGCTGGAGACCGTGCGCGCACCCGTCTACGTCGTCGGGCCGTCGCTGACGGTGGAGTACCGGACGATCGTCGTCCCCGTCGTCCGCACCGGCGAGACGGAAGAGGCGCTCGTCGCCGCCGCCCGGCTCGCGGCCGAGCGTGGCGCGACCGTCGCGATCGTGACCGTGATCGAGGTCCCGCTCTCGCTTCCCCTCGATGCCCGGCTGCCCGAGGAAGAAGATGCGGCCGAGGAGCTGCTCGACGATGCGCAGGCGCTCGTCGAGAGCTACGGCGTGCGTGCGGTGACGCGGCTGATCCGGGCGCGGAACGCCGGTCCCGCGATCGTCGAGGAGGCCCGCACGCGCAACGCAGAGCTCGTCGTCATGGGCGCACCGAGGCGCGCGCTCGCCGGTCGGCGGCGGCTCTTCGGCGGGACGGTCGATTACGTGCTCCGCGAGGCACCCTGCCGGGTGCTGATCGCGACCGGCCCCGCGGAGGCAGCCGCGTGAGGCGCAGGGGAACGATCGCCATGTCGGCCGTCCTCGTCGGGCTCGGCGTCGCCGCGATCGCCCGCACCGTCCAGTCCGGTGTCGGCGGCGGTCTCGGCCTTCTGCTCGGCGGCCTGCTGGTTGCCGCCGGGATCATGCGCCTGTACCTGGCGGCCCGCTGATGCCCCGTCGGCTGCCTGGGCTTGTACGGTCTCTCAGCGGCGGGTCGCTGGCCTCGGTCGCCTACGGCGAGGTCGGCTCCTCGATCTACTTCGCCCTCGGGATCGTCGCCCTCTTCGCGCTGGGCCTGACGCCCTGGGTCCTGCTCGCCGTCGGCGGGCTGTTCATGCTGGTCGCGCTCTCATACGCTGAGGGCACCGCCGCGATCCCGGAGACGGGCGGCGCCGCGATGCTCGCCCGCCGCGCGTTCAACGATCCGGTCGGGTTCATGACCGGCTGGGTGCTCCTCCTCGACTACTCGATCGTGATCGCGCTCGCGGCGCTCTTCGCCCCCCACTACCTCGGGCACGCGATCGGCTGGGAGCGGGTCACGCGGCATCCGTGGGACGTCGTCGCCGCGGTCTTCATCATCCTCGGGATCACCGTGCTGCGGCTGATCAGGCGGCCCGGCCTGTACCGGATCGCGGTCATCGTCGCAGCCGTCGCGTTCGTCTCGCAGCTGCTGCTCGTCGGGCTCGGCTTCGCCTTCCTGTTCTCGTTCTCGGACCTGCGCCACGGAACTCACATCGGGGTCGCGCCCTCGTGGCACTCGATCGCTTTCGTCCTGCCCGCGGCGATGCTCGCCTACACGGGTCTCGAGACCGTGGCGAACCTGGCGCAGGAGGCGAACGAGCCGGGAAAGACGATGCCGCGCAGCCTCTTCGCCGGGCTCGGAGCCGCGGTCCTGGTCTCCGCCGTCGTCGGCATCGTCGGGATCGCCGCCTTCCCGGCGGTCGACGGACCAAGGACGGTCGTGACGCAGCTCGGCAGCGACTGGCTGCGGGCGCCGCTCGTGGGGATCGTCGCGGCGCTCGAGGGCCACATGCCCGGGGCGCTCGTCGACATCCTGCGCGTCATGATCGGGCTGAGCGGCGCGGGAATTCTGCTCGCGGCCGCGACGACGTCGATCTCCGGTGTCGGACGGGTCGTCTACTCGCTCGGGCGCCATCAGATGCTGCCGCACATGTTCGGCACCTTCGGCCGCCGGAGCACGCTGCCGCCGGCGGCGATCCTCGGGGCGGCGGCCGTATCGAGCACCCTCGTCGTCCTCGCCGCCTCGATCGGGAACGAGGTGCGCTTCCTCGCGAGCCTGTACAGCTTCGGGGTGCTGATCACGTTCGCGATCGCCCAGGCTGCGGTCGTTCGCCTGCGCTTCACCGAGCCCGACCTCGAGCGGCCGTTCCGGGCCCCGGGCAATCTGCGCATCCGCGGGCGTTCTGTGCCGGTCGCCGCGCTCGTCGGGATTCCGCTCGTGGCCGGACTCTGGGTCGCATCGATCGCCACGCACCAGGCGGCGCGCATCGGCGGCCCCGCCTGGCTCGCCCTGGGCGCCGTGCTCTACGTCGTCGCACGGGTCCGGCGCGGATCGGGGCTGCTCGAGAGCGTGGACGCGGCGGTGCCCGACCTCGTCCCGGCAGTCGAGGGCGCCTACGAGCGGATTGTCGTCCCGGTCAAGATCGGCCTGATCGGCGAGGAGATGCTGGCGACGGCGATCAAGCTCGCCGAGGAGCGCGGCGGGACGATTCACGCCCTGCACGTGATCCGTGTCCCGATGTCGCTGCCGCTCGACGCGGAGCTTCTCGACCAGGAGGAGCGCGCCAGCGCGTCGCTTATCGACGCGAAGCTGCTCGGCGCCGAGCACGGAGTCGAGATCCAGACCGACGTCGTCCGCGCGCGGGCGATCGGCGAGGCCATCGTCGCCAGCGCCGAGGAGATCGGTGCCGACCTGATCGTGATGGGCTCTTCCGCGCGCTGGCGGCGGCAGTCGCTCTTCTTCAGCCCGACCGTCGACTACGTGCTCCGCCGGGCGCCGTGCGAGGTGATGGTCCTGGCCTACCCGCAGGGTGTGCTCGAAGAGGAGGCGGCCCTACCGTGAACTACTTGGCTACGCTGAGTCCATGAAGGCGATCGTGATCGGTTGCGGGCGTGTCGGCTCGTCGGTGGCGCACGAGCTGCGCAACGACGGCTGGGACGTCGTCGCAGTCGACCAGAAGGAGGAGGCGCTCAGCCGTCTCGGCGAGCACTGGGACGGCGGGTTCGTCGTCGGGCACGCGATCGACACCTCCGTCCTCCGTCGCGCCGGCGTCGAGGAGGCCGATGCGGTCGTCGTCGCCACGAACGGTGACAACACGAACATCGTCGTCGCCCAGGTCGTCCAGAAGCGGTTCGGCATCGACTGCGTGGTCGTCCGCATCCTCGATCCGGCCCGCTCTGAGTTCTACGCGGCGCAGGGGATGCGCACGTTCTGCCCGACGTCGGTTGCGATCACCGCATTGACCGAGGCAGCCAGGAGCTGCGTGATCCCGCAGCCCGCCTGATGTATCTCTTGATCGCAGGCGGTGGGCTGATCGGCGCGAACCTCGCGCGCAGCCTGTTGCGCGCCGGGCACGAGGTGACGCTGGTCGAGCAGCGGCGCGACCGGTTCGAGCGGCTGCAGGACGAGCTCGAGCACGTCGTCGTCCAGGGCGACGCCACCGAGCTGTTCGTGCTCGAGCGTGCCGGCATCCAGCGGCCGCCGAGCATTGTCGTCGCGGTCACAGGGGACGACGAGGACAACATCGTCATCTGCCAGCTCGCCCGCGAGAAGTACGGCGTCGAGAAGGTGATCGCCCGTGTCAACGACCCGCGCAACCAGGTGCACTTCGACCTGCTCGGCATCTCGCCCACCGTCTGCGCGACCGCGTCGATCATGGCGCTGATCGAGCACGAGGTACCCGAGCACGGCCTCGTCCACCTGCTCGAGCTGCCCAAGGAGAACATCGAGATCGTCGAGGTGCAGATCCCGCAGGGGGCCGATTGCACAGGCACGCCGATCGAGCGATTGCAGCTTCCGGAGGGCTCGCGTTTGATCTCGGTCAAGCGGGACGGCCAGTTCGAGATCGCCGACGGGGCGACGAAGCTCTTGCCCGGGGACCAGGTGCTGGCGATCCTGCAACCGGGCAAGGAGGACGAGCTGCG
>DATCPA010000057.1:0-3536 GCA_036564335.1 Gaiellaceae bacterium | reverse complement strand
AGTAGAGGCTGACCGCAGTAGCGGCGATGCCGACGATCACGAGCCAGATCCAGCCGTGCCGGTACGCCGCTGAGAAGACGTAGAACTTGCCGAGGAAGCCCCCGGTCGGCGGCAGGCCGGCGAAGCCGAGCATGAACGTCCACATCGCCGCGCCGAGGAGCGGTCGCTCCCAGCCCATCCCGGCGAGATTGTCGAGCGTCACGTCCTGGCCGAGCTCGCGCTCGCGGGCGGCGACCACGGCGAAGGCGCCGATCGACATCGCCGAGTACGGGATCAGGTAGTAGAGGAGCGCACGGCCGCCCAGAGGGTTGTGCGCGGCGACGGCGATCAGCATGAAGCCCGCGTGCGAGATCGACGAGTACGCCAGCAGCCGCTTCACCTTGCGCTGGACGAGGGCCGCGAGGTTGCCGATCGTCAGCGACGCGCAGGCGAGCACGGCGACAGCGACGGTCCAGAGGCGCGCCTCCTGTGCGAAGGCCGTGTTGAGGACCCTGAGTGTGAGCAGGAGCGCGGCGACCTTCGTCGCGGCCGACATGAAGGCGGTGACCGAGGTTGGTGCGCCCTCGTACACGTCCGGCGTCCACATGTGGAACGGGGCGGCCGAGACCTTGAAGCCGAGGCCGACGATGATCATCGCCAGGCCCGTCAGGAGCAGCGTGTCGTGGGCAAGCTCGTGCGCGGAGACGGACGCGGCGATGCCGTTGAAGCTCAGCTCGCCGGTGGCGCCGTAGACGAGCGCGGACCCGAAGAGCAGCACCGCCGAGCCGAAGCCGCCGACGATCAGGTATTTGAGTCCTGCCTCGAGCGAGCGCTCCCGCTCGGCGTCGATCGCGCAGAGGATGTAGAGCGAGATCGAGAACCACTCGAGCCCCAGGAACAGCGTCATCAGGTTGTTCGCGGAGGCGAGGAAGATCATCCCGCCGCCCGCCGCGCTGAGCAGGACGTAGTACTCGGCGATGTGGCCCTTGTGGCGCTCGGAGTAGGAGACGGCGACGGCGACGAGGCCCGCGCCGGCGATGATCATCCCGGCGAGCGCGGCGAAGCGGTCGCGGCGGATCGCGTCGGCGATCACGCTCTCGCCCGTGGGACTGCGGTCGTAGAGGATGGCGGCGGCGACGAAGGCGCCGACGAAGCCCCCGGCGGCGATGGTGGCCGCCGTCGCCTTGCGCGCGGCCTGGGGGACGAGGACGGCGACCATCATGCAGGCCCCGGCGGTGGCCAGGAGCACCAGCGAGGGCGAGATCGCGAACCAGTCGACGGGTGGGCGTTGGATGGCGGCGATCACTTCTCACCTGCGCAGAGCGGGTACATCCCGGGAGTCGCGCCGGGGCCGGGCGGGACGCAGTCCTGCTCGACAAACGCCGTCGCCTGACCTGGCGCTGCTCTCGCCGTCGCGCGGTCGCTGATCGCTGCCGGCCACGCCGACAGGAACAGCAGGATCCCGACCAGCGGCACCAGGATCGCGAGCTCGCCCGGGCGTAGATCGAGTGCGCCCTCGTGCACCGACGGTCCCGGCTTCTCGTGCAGCACCGCGGAGATCATCCGCAGCACGTACATCGCCGCCAGCACGATCGCGACCGCGCCGATGACCGCGTAGAGCCAGCCCTGCTGGAAGACCCCGGCGAGGATCGCGAACTCGCCCGCGAACGCAGTCGAGCCGGGGACCGCGAGCGCGATCACCCCGGTCGTCATCAGCACCGTCGCCAGCGCCGGCCGTCCCCGGGCAAAGCCGCCGAGCAGGTCGAAGTCGCCGGTGGCGGCGCGCCGCTCGATGCCGCCGGCGAGGAGGAACAGCGTCGCGGAGATCAACCCGTGGTTGACCATCTGCAGCACCGCGCCGTCGATCCCGAGGTCGTTAGTCGCGAAGAGGCCGAGGGTGACGAGCCCGAGCTGCGCCATCGACGAGTAGGCGATCACGCCCCGGATATCGGGTGCGCGGAACGCGAGCAGCGACCCGTAGACGAGCCCGATGGCGGCAAGCACGAGGATCGGCGTGCGGAAGTCCTGCACGCCCACCGGGAACAGCGAGAAGCAGATCCGCAGGAAGCCGAAGGCAGCCGCCTTCGAGACCACCCCCGACAGCACCGCCGAGACCTCCGCCGGCGATTCGCGGTAGGCGTCCGGTAACCAGCCGTGGAACGGGAAGAGCGGGGCCTTGACGACGAACGCAGCCGCGAAGCCGAGGAAGAGCCAGTCACTCGACGACGTCCCCCCGGAGATCATCGAGAACGTTCCGGCCTGGAGCCCGTAGACGATCACGGCCGCGAGCATCAGCAGCGAGCCGACCATCGTGTAGACGACGAACTTGATCGTCGCCTGAAGCCTGCCCGGCCCTCCCCACGCCCCGATGAGCACGTAGAGCGGGATCAGCATCGCCTCCCAGAAGACGTAGAAGAGGAGCAGGTCCTGGGCGGTGAAGACGCCGACGATCGCCCCGGTCAGGAACAGCATCAGGCCGTAGTAGGCGCGCGGCCGGTCGCGCCCGGCCCACATTCCGTAGGCCACCGACGCGGCCATCACCACGGTTGCCAGCCCGACGAGCCAGACCGTGAAGCCCTGGAACATGCCGACGTGGTACGAGACACCGAGATCCTTGAACCACGTCATTCGGCTCGACTCCTGCAGCCCGCCCCGCTCGAAGTCGAAGCGGACGAGCGCCTCGATCCAGAAGCCGATCTCGAACAGGGAGATGAGCAGCGCGGTCGGCGCGATCCAGACCCGCGGCATGGGCACGACCCAGAGCAGCAGCGCGCCGCCCAGCGGCAGCAGGATCAGCGTCGTCGTGATCCAGCCGTGGGCGGTCATTTGACCACCAAGAAGACGAGAACGAGGACGGCAAGCCCGGCGGCCAGGGCAAAGGCGTAGGTGCGGACGAGGCCGGTCTGGAGGTCACGGGCGCGCGAGCCGCCCCAGCGGGCGAGGCCGCTGACGGCCGCAATGGAGCCGCCGACGAGTGGGCCCTCCACGACCGCGTAGAAGGCATGCGCGAGCCCGACTGTCGGCCAGTAGAAGAGGACGTTGTAGAGCTCGTCAAAGTAGAACTTGTGCTCGAGCACGCGTGACGGCTTCGGCGCCCTTGCCCGTCGAGCCGAGTAGATCCACCAGGCGAGGGCGATCCCGGCCAGGGCGAGCACGACGGCGAGGACGCTCGCGAACGCCTCCTGCCACCCGGTGGCCTCGACGAGGGGCCGTGCGACCGGGTCCAGGAAGTTTGAAACGGACGTCCACTGGTCCGCGAACTGGATCCACCCGCCGACCGCCGCGAGCACCGTCAGCGCGGCCACGGCCAGTCCCATCGACCACTGCGCCACCCGATCACCGTGGGCGTGCGGCGGGTGCTCCTGCACGTACCCCGAGGGCTCGCCGCCGAAGACGATGAACAGCATGCGGAAGGTGTAGAGCCCGGTCAGGAACGTCCCTGCCATCCCGGCTCCGAACAACACATCGCCGTACCAGCCGCGGTCGAGCGCGGAGGCGAGGATCGAGTCCTTCGAGAAGAACCCGGAGAGCGGCGGGAGCCCGGCGAGGGCCAGCCC
>DATCPA010000048.1:0-11428 GCA_036564335.1 Gaiellaceae bacterium | reverse complement strand
CAGGGAAGGGGCGGTGCCTCGAGGCCGCGGCGCCGGCGACGACGGTGGCCGCCGAAGCCCGTGGCGATCACGGTCACGCGCACTTCATCGCCCATCGCGGGGTCGATCACGGCGCCGAAGATCACATTCGCGTTCGCGTCCGCTGCGGCCGTGACCACCTCGGCCGCCTCGTTCACCTCGAAGAGCCCGATCTCGGGACCCGCGGTGACGTTCAGCAGGATGCCGGTGGCACCTTCGAGCGTCGACTCCAGGAGCGGCGACGAGACGGCAATCCGGGCCGCCTCGGCGGCGCGGTTCTCACCGCTGGCGCTGCCGATCCCCATCAAGGCGGATCCGGCCTCGCGCATGATCGTGCGCACGTCGGCGAAGTCGAGGTTGACGAGCCCGGGCACGGTGATCAGGTCCGTGATCCCCTGGACGCCCTGGCGGAGCACGTCGTCGGCAAGCCGGAACGACTCGAGCACCGACGTGTTCTTCTCAATCACCTGCAGCAACCGGTCGTTCTCGATCACGATCAGCGTGTCGACGTACTCGCGGATCTGGTTGATCCCCACCTCGGCCCGTTCGGAACGAACCCGGCCCTCGAATGCGAACGGCTTCGTGACGACGCCGACCGTCAGCGCGCCGATCTCGTGGCCGAGCTCGGCAACCGTCGGCGCAGCACCTGTGCCGGTGCCGCCGCCCTCGCCGGCCGTGACGAAGATCATGTCCGCGCCCTTGAGCGCGTCCTTCAACTCGTCGCGGGACTCGTGAGCAGCGGCGCGGCCGACCTCCGGGTCGGCGCCGGCGCCCAGCCCACGCGTGACCTTCGAGCCGATATGGATCTTGACGTCGGCGTCGCTCATCAGGAGCGCCTGCGCGTCCGTGTTCACCGCGATGAACTCGCAGCCGGTCAGCCCTGCCTCGACCATCCGATTGACGGCGTTCGTGCCGCCGCCGCCGACTCCGATCACCTTCAGGACGGCGAGATAACTTCCACTCTGATCTCTCATGCTCATCATGGCCACCTGTCGTCGCTTCTCGATGTCTACTTCAGGATTGGGGGTAAAAAGCCTTCTGGCCGCCTCAGGGTAGGGATCACAGAGACGCCTGTCAATGCCATTTGCAGGGGAGAAGCCTAAACCTCAACCTCCGACTTGAGGGTTGAAATTGGCAACCGGCCGCTCCGGGACGCTCAAGTCGAGGTACCGCGCCCCGCCTGTCACGGGCAGCAACTGCTTCACGATTGCGAGCTTCAGCCGCAGATCACCACTGTCGCCGAGCCGGATTTCCGTGCCCGAGCCGAGCACGAGCGTCAATTCGCCGTCACCGGTCCGCACCTGCTGCACGTCGGCACCCACCCGCAGCGGCGCCAGCGGGGCGAGGGCCGCAACACCCCGCGCCCCGAGCCCGTCGAGCGTCGAGTTGACCGCGATCTCGGCCGAGCGTGGCACCCAGATGCGCGGGAGCCGCGGGTAGGGGCGCTCGAGCCGCCGCAGGACGCGTGCCGTCGAGGAGACGAGCCAGGCGTCCGATCCTTCCCTCAGCACTGCAACGGCGCGCTCGGTGCGAACGCGCACCTTCAGCGTGTGCGGGAACGCCCGGTCGAAGCGCGTGTCGGCGACTTCCGCGACGCTGGAGAGCTTCCGCGCAGCCGCGCCCGAGTCGAAGCGGACGAGGCTGCGTCCCAGGTACGGGCGCAGCGTCGACCGGATCTGTGCGGCGACTGCCGGTGGCGCGCCCACGACCTCGATGCGCTGGAGCGCAAAGATTCCGGTCTGACGCGCCGCCACATACGTGCCGATCGCCGCCGAGACGAGGATCAGAGCCGCAACAACCGGCAGCACACGCGGGCGCGCCCAGAGCGGCGGCCGGTTCAGTGGGTCGCTGGCAGGCATGGGCAGACTCGGTTCGCCGCAGGCCTCCTCGGTCCTGCGCGGCTGGTTCGCCGACCCTTCTACGGCGTCTCGCCTGCGGGGGGGAGCTCGAGGTCGCCGAGCAGCTCCACCTCTCGCTCGAGGACGACCCCGAACCGGTCGAGCGCGCGACGGCGCGCCTCGGCCATCAACGCCAGGGCGTCGAGCGCCGTGGCGTCGCCGGCGTTCTCGATGAAGTTCGCGTGCCGCGGGGAGATCAGCGCATCGCCGATGCGGTGACCCTTGAGGCCGCACTCCTCGAGCATCCGGCCTGCGCCTTGCTCGTGCGCGGTGTTCTTGAACACGCTGCCGAAGGTGCGCTTGTTGGTCGGCTGCGTCGCCTTCCGCTGCGCCTGCATCTCCGCCACGGTGGCCCTGATCTCCTCCGCCGGCCGAGGCCGTAGACCGAACTCGACCTGCGCGACGATCTGGCCGGGACGGAGCGCCGAGTGCCGGTAGCCGAGGTCGAGCTCCTCCGCGCCGAGCCAGCCTGAACCGTTGGCGTCGGCCACGAGCGCCCTGATCAGGATCGCTTTCCAGTCGCTGCCGTACGCGCCGGCATTCATCCGGACGCCGCCGCCTGCCGTGCCGGGGATCGCACATGCGAACTCGAAGCCGCCCAGCCCGGCCGCCCGCGCGCGGTGGAGGCAGACGGCGTTGGCCGCGCCTCCGCCGGCGACCAGCACGTCGCCGCGGACGTCGACCTCCGCCAGCTCGCCGTCGAGGCGGATGACGAGAGCCTCGACGCCCTCGTCAGCGGCCAGCAGGTTCGAGCCGAGCCCGACCGGCCGGACGGGCAGGTCGCGCTCGGCCGCCCAGGCGAGGGCCTCGTCCAACTCCGCCGGCGAACGAGGACGGGCAAAGCCCCGCGCGGGTCCGCCGATACCGACGGTCGTCAGCTTGGAGAGCCGGACGCCCTCCTCGATCTTCATGCGCCGAGCTCCGCCAGGATCAGGTGCGCCGCGCGGTCGACGTCCCCCGCACCGACCGTCAGCACGATGTCGCCCGCACGGGCACGACGCACGAGAAAGCGAGCTCCGTCCTCCAACCTGGGCGTCCAGCCGGGCGCGAAACCGGGCCGCGCGTCCGAGAGCGCATCGACGACGAGCTTTCCGGTCACTCCTTCGATCGGCGTCTCACGCGCGGGGTAGACGTCCGCGACGGCAACGACGTCGGCGGCGGTCAGCTCGGCGCCGAGCTCCCGCGCGAGGTGCTGTGTTCGCGAGTACAGGTGCGGCTGGAAGAGGACGAGGAGGCGTCCGTCCGTCTTCCCGCGCGCGGTCTCGAGCGCGGCGCGAAGCTTTGCCGGATTGTGTGCGTAGTCGTCGTAGACGGTCACGCCCTTCGCCTCGCCGACTCGCTCGAAACGACGGCCGACGCCCTCGAACCTGGCTAGCGCACCCGCCGCGTCGTCTCGCGCCACGCCGGCCAGCTCGAGAGCTGCGAGCGCCGCCGCCGCGTTGCGCCGGTTGTGCTCGCCGGGGACGGCCAGGTCGAAGTCGACCGGGTCGAGCTCCCACCCGCGCACGACCTCCGGAACCTCGCGCAGCCACTCCGCGAACAGCTGGTCGACCTCCGCCCGCGAGCCAAAGGTCGTGTGGTGGTCGAGGTCGACGTTGGTGATCACAGCCACCCGTGGACGCAGGGCCGCGACCGAGCGGTCCGACTCGTCACCCTCGGCAACGAGCCAGCCTTCCCCGGAGCCCGCGTTCGCGCCGAGCTGCGGCACCTCGCCGCCGACGATCCAGCTCGGATCCTGACCCGTCTCGCGGAGCGCGAACGCGATCATCGCCGCGGTCGTCGTCTTGCCGTGGGCACCGGCGACGACGATCGACGGCCGCAGCGAGACCAGCTCGGCGAGGAGGTCGGCCCTCGGCCGTCCCTCCACGGCCGGGTAGGCGCTCGACACGAATACCTCCCACCCGCCGGGAGACTCGGGCTCGGGAGAGACGCGAGCGTCGATACCGGCCTCGCGCACTGCGAGGAGGTAGGGCGTCTCGTTCCGGTCCCACCCGCCGACCTCCGCCCCCCACGCTCGTGCGAGCAGGCCGTACGCCGAGAGGCCGGCCCCGCCGATCCCGACCAGCCAGATGCGCCTACCCGCGAGCGGAGCTCTAGGAGCTCTGGGCAAGGGCGATCAGCTCCTCTGCGATCTCGTCTGCCGCCTCGGGCTTCGCCGCACCGCGCATCCCCGCGCCCATTGCGGCCAGCCGCTCCTGGTCGGCGAGCAGCTCTCGAACGACCTCCGGGACGCGCGCGAGCTCGCGTTCGGGGACGACCACCGCGCCGCCGGCGGCCTCGAAGTACCGCGCGTTCTTGGTCTGGTGGTCGGCGGTCACGTTCGGGGAGGGGACGAGCACGGCCGGACGGCCGGCGGCGGCCACCTCCCAGACGGATCCGCCGGCCCGCGCGAGCACGAGATCGGCTGCGGCAAGCGCCGCAGGGAAGTCATCGGTCCACGCGAGGAGCCGGTACTCGGAGCGCCGCGGGCGCTCCTCGAGCTCACTGAGGTAGCGCTCCCCGCACAGATGCAGCACCGCCGGGCCCTCTTCAGCCCACGCGTCGATCGCCGCCTCGTTCAGTGCGTGCGCGCCGAGGCTGCCGCCGAAGACGAGCAGGACCTGCCCGTGCTCCGGAAGGCCGAACCGGTCGCGGGCCTCCGCCCGGGGGACGGCCGCCACCGGTTGCACCGGCCGGCCGACAACTCGGTACTTCGGACCATCCCGCCCGGAAACGGGATACGCGAGGAAGACTCGCTTCGCAAACGGAGCGGCCAGGCGGTTCGCCAGTCCGAGGTGGGCGTCCGCCTCGGTCAGCGCCGCAGGGATTCGCCTGCGCCACGCGGCGTAGACCATCGGCCCGGCCACGTACCCGCCGCCGCCCAGGACGACGTGCGGTCGCCGCTCGGCCAGGATGCGAGCACAGGCGGCGGGCGCTCGCCCCGCGAGCAGCACCGCCCGTGCCTGGGCGAGTCCGGGCCGGCGCGGCAGGCCCGAGATCCGGAACGAGTCGAACGAAAAGCCCGCGCCCGGGACGAGCTGCGCCTCGATCCGGTCAGGCGAGCCGGCGAAGCTCACCAGAACGCCGCGGGCGCGCAGCGCTTCCCCGACGGCGAGCGACGGCATCACGTGACCGGCCGTCCCGCCGGCGGCGATCACGCACCTGAGCGAGCTCGACACCATCGCTACGGGCGATGTTAAGGAGGATGCCGACCGTCGCGAGGACGACAACGAGGCTCGTGCCCCCGTAGGAGACGAGCGGGAGCGGGATTCCGGTCAGCGGAGCGATCCCTACGACCGCCGCCAGGTTCAGCGCCGCCTGCCCGCAGACGAGCGTCGTCAGTCCGGCGGCGAGCGCCTTGCCGAACGGCTCCTGGCAGTTGAGCGCAATCCGGAGGCCCGCCCAGGCGAAGGCGGCGTAGGCGGCGATCACGAGCGTGACGCCGACCAGGCCGAGCTCCTCGCCGATGATCGCAAAGATCATGTCCGTGTGGGCCTCGGGCAGGTAGAAGACCTTCTGCACGCCCTCGCCCAGGCCGACGCCGAAGAAGCCGCCGGAGCCGAGGCCGATCATCGCCTGGACCGTCTGGAAGCCCGCGCCCTGCGCGTCGTGCCAGGGGTTGATGAAGCTGAAGATCCGCGTGCGGCGGTACGGCTCGAACCAGATCGCAAACAGGACAACCGCGCCGGCGATCGCCGATGCGCTCCCGAGCATTCGCACCGGGGCGCCGGCGACGAGCAGCATCGCCCCGACCATCAGGCAGAGCGCGATCACGGTGCCCAGGTCGGGCTCGGCCAGGATCAGGGCGCAGAACACGGCAGTCACGAGCCCGATCGGCTTCGTCAGCTCTTTCAGCGTCCGCGGCACGGGTCGCCGCGCAAGGAAGAGCGCCGTCCAGACTCCCAGCGAGAGCTTGGCGAGCTCCGAGGGCTGGAAGGTCGCGCCGCCGAACTGGATCCAGCGGCGGGCACCGTTGACGCTCTGTCCGCCGGCGAGCGCGACGACCAGGAGCAGGAGGCTGCCCAGGACGAGGACGGGCGCCAGGTGGCGGAGCGATCGGTAGTTCCAGCGCGACGCAACCAGGAGCAAGGCGACCCCGAGCAGCGCGTAGATCCCCTGGCGCTTGAGGTAGTAGGTGGGGTTGCCGCCGCCGATGGCCGCGGACGCCGAGGTCGCGCTGTAGACCATCACCATCCCGAAGGCGACGAGGGCAATCGTGACGAGGACGAGGACGTTCGTCTCGAGGTGTCCGCGCTTCACCCGGACAGGTTCTGCACGAGCCTCCTGAATTCCTCGCCGCGGTGCTCGAAGTCCTGGAACTGGTCGTAGCTCGCACAGGCGGGCGAGAGCAGCACGACCTCGCCGGCGCGGGCCGCCTGCGCGGCCGCCGCGACGGCCGCGGCGAGCTCGCCGCACTGGATGTACGGCACGCCGGCGCGGTCGAGCGCGGCTGCCAGCTCGGCCGCCGTCTCGCCGATCAGGTAGGCACGGCCGTGCACCTCCGCTGCGAGCTCGTCGAACGACTCGCCCTTCCGCGACCCTCCCAGGATCACGTGGACAGGCACCTCGTAGGCCGCGAGCGCCCGCCGGGCCGCGGCGCTGTTCGTCGCCTTGGAGTCGTTCACGAAGCGCACACCGCCGACCTCCGCGACCAGCTCGAGCCGGTGCGCCACGCCCGGGAACGAGCGCAGCGCCTCGGCGATGGCGTCATCAGGGAGCCCGGCGGCCCGTGCTGCCGCGGTCGCAGCGGCTGCGTTCTCGCGGTTGTGGAGACCAGGCAGTGCCGGCTCGACGGGCAGGGCGTCTGTCGCGCCGAACTCGACCCGGCGCGCACGCCCGCCCACGGGGGCGAAACCGTGGGGAACGACCGCGGTGTCTTCCGCAGACTGCCGGTCGAAGATCCGCAGCTTGGCGTCCCGGTATGCCTCGAAGGTGCCGTGCCGGTCGAGGTGGTCCGGCTCGAGGTTGATCAGGACCGCAACGCCGGGCCGGAACTCGTGCACGTCCTCGAGTTGGAAGCTCGACAGCTCGCAGACGATCCACGCATCGGGTGCGGCGTCGACGCCGGTCAGCGCGCGGCCGACGTTGCCCGCGACCGCGACCTCCCGGCCCGCGGCGCGGAACATCGCGCGCAGCCACTCGACCGTGGTGGTCTTGCCGTTCGTGCCCGTCACACCGATGATCGGGTTCGGCAACAGGCGGTAGCCGAGCTCGACCTCGCTCCAGATCGGGATGCGGGCTTCGCGCACCAGCGCGTTGTCGCGCGAAACGCCCGGGCTCTTGACCAGCACGTCGGCGCCCTCGAGGAGCGAGACGTCGTCGTCGTTCCCGAGCGTCCGGTCGACGCGCACGACCTCCACCCCGTGCCGCTCGAGCAGAGCGGCCGCCGCCTGCCCGGAGCGCGCCATTCCGAGAACGACCGCCCGCTTCACGTGCGGAGCACGCGACGCAGCTCCGACTTGGACCCCTCGCCGAGCACCCTGTCGACCGATCCGTCGGGCAGCGGGATCACCTCCCCGTCACCGATCAGAAAGGTGATCCGCGGATCGGCGTATCGCTCCTCCAACTCCTCGAGCCGATCGGCCGACGAATCGACCACGATCAGCAGCTCGTCCTCGGCCAACTGCTCGAGCGCCTGCCCCAGGAGATCTCCGTCCAGGACGAGAATCGTCATCCCCTGAAGAACTGGAAGTAGTAACGGTAGTAGAGCGCGAACCCGCAGGCGCAGAGGATCGCGGTGAGGATCCAGAAGCGGACCATGATCTTGGTTTCCGACCACGCCTTCATCTCGAAGTGGTGGTGGATCGGCGTCATCAGGAAGACGCGCTTTCCGTAGTACTTGAAGCTGGCCACCTGCACGATCACCGACAGCGCCTCGATCAGGAAGATCCCGCCGACCAGGAGGAGGAGGAACTCGGTCTTGGTCATGATCGCGAATCCGGCGAGCGCGCCGCCGATCGCCATCGAGCCGGTGTCGCCCATGAAGACCTCGGCGGGGAAGGCGTTGTACCAGAGGAACCCGACGGTCGCCCCGATCAGAGCGGCGCCGACGATCGACAGATCAAGGTAGGTGTCGGAACGCGAGCCCGGCGGGCCCGAGCGGATGAACGCGATCACGGTCATCGCCGTGAAGGTGAAGACGGCGATGATCCCCGTGCCGGCCGCGAGCCCGTCGATCCCGTCCGTCAGGTTCACGCCGTTCGCCGCGCCGGCGATGATCAGGAACAGGAACGGGTACCAGGCGTACGAGAGCGGGATGCTGCCGATCCCCGGGATGTAGAGGTCGGTCGAGAGGTTGCGCGCTGCATACCCGACCCCGGCGGTGATCAGCGCGAGCAGCAGCAGCTTCCAGCGCCCGTTGAGCCCCAACGACCGGCGGTGGGTGAGCTTGACGAAGTCGTCGAGGAAGCCGACCGTCCCGCAGCCGACCATGCAGAAGAACACGGTCAGCGCGGGAGTCGAGTAGTTGCTGAGGATCAGATAGGGCACCGCCGCCGAGAACAGAATCAGCAGCCCGCCCATCGTCGGCGTCCCCTGCTTGACGACGTGGCCGGCCGGGCCCTCCGCGCGAACCTGCTGTCCGTACTCACGCAGGCGGAGGAAGCTGATGAATCGCGGGCCGGCAACGATCGAGATCACCATCGCCACGATCGTCGCGATCAGAACGTCGACCACTAGTTGCCTGCCGCCACCGATGTGAGCGCTTCCGCGACGCGCTCGAGGCCCATCGCCCGGGCGCCCTTGACCAGCACGCAGTCGCCGGGGCCCAGCAGCTCCTCCAGGACCGCGACCGCCTCGTCCACGGTATCCACGTGGTGCCCGCCGTAGGCGATTGCCTGCGGGCCGATCGCGACCACTTCTCGGATTCCGAGCTCTGCGACCGCCGACCCGACCTCGCGGTGGCCCGCCGCGCTGTAATCGCCCAGCTCTGCCATGTCGCCGAGCACGGCGACCGTCCGGCGGCCGGCGGCGAGCTGGACGAGGTGCTCCAGCGCCGCGCGCATGGAAACCGGGTTGGCGTTCCAGGCGTCGTTGAGGAGAACGCCGCCGCCCGGCAGCGGCAGCTCCTGGTTGCGCCACTCGGTGAACTCGACGTGCAGCCGGTCGGGAAGCTCGAGGCCGAGCGCGTCCGCGGCGGCGAACGCGGTCAGCGCGTTGCCGGCGAGGTGGCGCGCGGTGAAGTCGACCTCGACAGAGCCGAGCGAGGTGACCAGCACCGGCGGGACGAAGGAGACGAGCGTCACGTCCTCGCACACCCGCACTACCTCGAGGTCAGCCCGCTCGACAGGGAATCCGGCCGGGACGATCGCCGTGCCGCCGGGAGGCAGCGCGGCGATCAGCTCCGCCTTCGCACGCGTGACGCCGTCGATGTCGCCGACCTTCTCCAGGTGCACCGGGCCGACGTTCGTGATCACGCCAAGGTCGGGCCGGGTGAACGCGCACAGCTCGGCGATCTGCCCGAAGCCGCGCATCGCGAGCTCGAGGATGCACAGCTCCGTGTCGGGCTCGACCCGTCCGATCGTCAGCGGCACGCCGATCTCCGCGTTGTAGCTACGCTCGGCCGCCACGGTCTTGCGCTGCGGTGCGCAGATCGAGGCGAGGATGTCCTTCGTCGAGGTCTTGCCCATCGACCCGGTGATCGCGACGAAGCGCGCGCTACTGCGGTCGCGCACCGCGCCGGCGAGCGCAGCCAACGCGGCAAAGGCGTCGTCGGGGAGGAGTGTCGCCGCCGCGCCCCGCGCGAAGGCGTGCTTGACGAAGTCTTCGCCCCCACCGACGGCCACGAAGAGGTCGCCTTCCTCGACGAGGCGGGAGTCCGTCTTCAGGCCGGTGACCTGCTCCGCCCACGGCGCAGCTTCGAGCCGGCCGGGCGCGAGCTCCGCCACCTCCGCGGGGCTGAGCGGGATCACGCGGTGGCCCGCAGGGCTCGGAGCGCGTCGCGCGCTACGTCCCGGTCGTCGAAGGGCGTGATGCGGCCGGCGATCTCCTGCCCAGGCTCGTGCCCCTTGCCGGCGATCACCACGACGTCGCCGGGCTCTGCCAGTTCCACTGCCTTCTCGATCGCGGCGCGGCGTTCCGGCTCCACTTCGGGCTCGCCGACCGTGCCTGCAAGCACCTCGTCGATGATCGCCTGCGGATCTTCGCTTCGAGGGTTGTCGGAGGTGACGATCGCGACATCCGCCAGCTCGGTCGCGATCCGGCCCATCTGCGGCCGCTTTCCATGGTCGCGGTCACCGCCGCAGCCGAAGACGCAGATCACGCGGCCGGCTGTCAGCCCACGGGCGGTCCGGAGCACGTTCTCGAGCGCGCCCGGCTTGTGGGCGTAGTCGACGACGACGGTGAAGGGCTGTCCCTCGTCGACAGTCTCGAAGCGCCCGGGGACGCCTGCGATCGACCCCACCCCGGTCGCGACCGCGTCGTCCGCAATCTCGAGCAGACGTGCGACAGCGACCGTCGCGAGCACGTTCTCGACGTTGAAGCGGCCGCGGAGGCGCGTGCGCAGCGGGATCCCGCCGGCGGTCAGCGTGGTCACGGGCCCCGAGAAGTCAAGCCCCTCCGGCCGGATCTCGGCATCGTCGGCAAACCCGAAGGTGATGAGCGGCGTGTGCCGGCCGCGGAGCTCCTCGGCGAGCCGGCGGCCGTGGGCGTCGCCGATATTGACGGCCGCGGGCGGGGCATCGTCTCCGACGAAGAGCCGGCGCTTCGCGTCGAAGTAGTCCTCGAGGTCACGGTGGAAATCCAGGTGATCCTGGCTCAGATTGGTGAAGGCGAGTGCCGCGAAGCGAACCCGGTCGAGCCTCTTCAGCGCCGAGCCGTGGGAGGTCGCCTCCATCGCGCAGGAGCGGTCGCCAGCGTCGAGCATCTCCCGGAAGAGACGCTGCAGGTCGATCGCCTCGGCGGTCGTGCGTGTCGCCGGACGGCGCTCACCGTTCACGCGAGTCTCGACCGTCCCGAGCAGGCCGGGGCGGCGCCCGGCCGCCGCCAGCACTGCGTAGAGGAGAAACGCCGTGGTCGTCTTCCCGCTCGTGCCCGTGACCCCGGCCACGGCCAGCTCGCTGGTCGGCTCACCGAAGAACGCATCGGCTGCCACGGCCATGGCCGCACGCGAGTCGGGGACGACGAGCTGCGGGACTGTGAGCTCGAGCGGCCGTTCGACGACGAGCGCGACGGCACCCCTTGCCACGGCCTCCGCGGCGAAGTCGTGGCCGTCGACGCGCTGCCCAGGCACGCAGAAGAACAGTGCTCCGTCGTCGACGGAACGCGCGTCGTAGGCCAGGTCGCGCACCTCGGCCGGGACGCGCCCGACGACGTCAGTCGGCGCGAGCGCGGCGATGAGCCGCTCCAGGTCCACGACGGCCGAGTCTAACTCGCAGGGCCGATCACACCGCTCATGCGGACCCAGATCGTCACCGAAGTGGCCCACATGCGGGACTTTTCCGTGACGGACACTGGCGACCACCTGACCCTCGAACCTATGATCGCCGTGGGGAGGAGGTTGGGCTAGCCGCAGGGCCTCGTCCGCAAAGGACTAG
>DATCPA010000026.1:0-2445 GCA_036564335.1 Gaiellaceae bacterium | reverse complement strand
CGGTGGTGTCGACGACGTCGACGGCGGGGGCTTTGATGTGGGTGTGCTCTCCAGCTCGGGGAACAACGAGCGCGCCGAGCGAGCCCATGGTGACGACAACGTCGAAGCGGCGCCCGAGGCTTTCGGCAAGCTGCCCCGCTTCCGTTCGGTCGCGGGGTGTTGCCTGACCGGTGAGGAAGCCGAGCTCGCTCATGTTCGGAACGAGGACGTCGACGTGCTCGAGAACGCCGGGGAGGAGCGGGGCAGGCGGCGCGGGGTTGAGAACGACGAGTCCTCGTGCGGTTGTGATTGCTGCGGCGGCGGCGTCGAGGGGGATCTCGAGTTGCACAAGGAGGACGGCGGCGTCGCGCACTGCGGGGGTGCCGACGTCGTCTGCCGAGAGTCGGTGGTTCGCACCCGGGTCGACGATGATCAGATTCTCTCCGTACGGGTCGACGGCGATCGTCGCTCGACCTGTCTGCGCACCGGGCGTCGTGAGCACGTTGCCGACCTGAACGCCGCGCGCGGCGAGGTCGGCTCGCATGTGTTCGCCGACGTCGTCGTCGCCGACGCGCCCAACCATGGACACGTTCCCGCCCATGTCTGCCGCAGCGGCCGCCTGGTTGGCGCCCTTGCCACCGAAATACAGCTCGCCTGGCATGTGTGCGACAACCGTTTCCCCGGCCGCGGGGATGTGATCGACGAGGACCGCGAGGTCGATGTTCAGGCTTCCGACGACAGTCACCGATCCGTTCACGGGGCCTCCACCCGGCTGTCGAATGCTGCCGGACATCAGCCGCCGCTGATCGCGGCTATCACCTCGATGCGAGAGCGCGGCGCGAGCGGCGTGTCGAGCGTTGCGCGTTCCTGGTCGACGTAGAAGTGGATGTGCGAGCGGATGAGCGGCCCCGGCTCGCAGAGCCGGTCGCGCACTCCCGGCCAGCGCTGCTCCAACTGCTCGACCGCCTCATCGACGGTGGCGGCTTCGACCTCGACATGTCGCGGCAGGTCGGCGAAGAGCGTCGTCAGCGTTCCCGGTAGATGCAGGTCGGCCATCTAGTCGAGGACGGCGACTTCGACCGATGAGATGGCCGGGAGGTAGCTCGCGATCTCGTTCCAGCTGTCTCCTTCGTCGGCGCTCGCGAACAGCTGGCCCGTGCTCGTGCCGAAGTAGAGGCCCGCGGCGTCGTACGAGTCGATCGCCATCGCCTCGCGGAGGACGCCGAGGTGGGCGCCGTGCTGCGGCAGGCCGCGGTCGAGCCGCTGCCAGCTCGAGCCGGCGTCCCGGGTGCGCCAGACCGCTGCGCGGCCTTCCGGCATGCAGCGGCCGTGGCCGGGATCGAGCGGGACGATGTAGAAGCTGTCGCGGTCGTGCGGGTGCGCCGCCGCCGCAAACCCGAAGTCGCTCGGGAGGCCCTCGCTGATCTCCGTCCAACTCTCGCCGGAGTCGTCGCTGCGATGCATCCCGCAGTGGTTCTGCTGGTACATACGGGTCTGATCGGCAGGCGAGCGGACGACCTTGTGCACACAGAAGCCGACCTCCTCGTGCTCCCGCGGCCAGTCGGCGCGCAGGCCCCTGTTGCGCGGCTTCCAGGAGACGCCGCCGTCGCCGGTCTCGAACAGGCCGATCCCCTGCACGATCGCCCAGAAGCGCGCTGTGTCCTCGTCGTCGAGCATCAGTGCCGAGAGGCCGAGATGGCCGGGAGGCTGGTTCGCCGGATCGTCCCAGACCTCGCTGCCCGGCTGGCCGGCGAGATTCGTCAAGAGCGACCACGTCGCCCCGTCGTCGCGGCTCTCGAAGATCCCCGGCGCCTCGACCCCGACGAGGACGCGCCCCTGCGAAGCCGCGAGCGTCGAAACCTTCGACAGCTTCTTGCCGCCATCCGCGTAGGCGATGCCTTCACTCGAGAGCGTCCACGTCTCGCCGAGGTCGCCGCTGCGCCAGACCGCCGAGCCGTGCCACTCGCTCGCGGCGGCAGCGTAGATCGCGCCGGAGGCCGGCTCGAGTACCGCGTGGTAGACGGGCCAGCCGTCGCAGTACGGGCCACGGAGGGCCCAGTCGCGGCGGTCAGCATCGCTTTCGAGCACGAAGCATCCCTTCCGAGTTCCGATCAGTAGCAGCGTCCGCGCCAACGTCCTCTCACCTCCGAAGTCGAGTCTTGTCGAAGCCTCGCGCTCTCCACGGTGCAGCGAGGGGCATCACCTTAGACGGTGGGTCGGCGCGAAACTCATCGGTGCATCAAGCCTCTAGGCGAGGAGCGACCGAAGGGCCGCGAGCGGCTCCTCGCGGACGCGGAAGTACGCCCAGTTGCCGCGCTGCTCGCGCTCGACCAGGCCGGCCTGCAGGAGCACCTTGAGGTGATGGCTGATCGTGGGCTGGCTCAGGCCGAGCGGCGCGGTCAGGTGGCAGACGCACGCCTCGTGGCCGGGCTGGGCCTGGATCAGGCTCAGCAAACGGAGGCGCGC
>DATCPA010000013.1:0-10669 GCA_036564335.1 Gaiellaceae bacterium | reverse complement strand
GGCGAGAGCCGTGCTCGACACGCTCCGCGTCACGCGGCGATAGTAAGACCGGCATGGAAGGCTTCCGCTTCTCGACCGAGATCGCCGTCCGCTTCGCAGAGACGGACGCGCAGGGCGTCGCCCACAACGCCGCCTACCTCGTCTGGTACGAGGTCGCCCGCATCGAGTACCTGGCCCGGTTCCGCGGGGGCTACAAGGGGCTCCAGGCGGACGGCTACGAGGCGCTGACGACCGAGTCGCACGTCCGCTACCTGAAGCCGGTTTTTTTCGACGACCGGATCCGAATCCACGCGCGCTGCCTGGACGTTCGCGGTGCCCGCTTCCGCTACGAGTACGTGCTCGACCGACCACGCGACGAAGACATTGGGGAGATCGTCGCGGACGGCTGGACGCAGCACGCCGTCGTCGACCGCGAGACCCTCCGCCCCACGCGCTTCCCCGCCTGGCTCGCCGAGGCGATCGCCGGCGCAGAGGCGGGCTAGCCCGTCGGCGCCGTCGGGACGGCCGTCGGCGTCGTCGGGACGGCCGTCGTGTCGACCGGGACGAGCTCGGGCGGGAGGCCGAAGCGCGGGACGACCGGCTTCGGCTTGGGCTGAGGCGGCTTCTTGGTGCCGACGCGGATCTTCTCCTTCTCGCCGACGTAACTCGAGTACCACGTGCTCTCATAGAGGAGCTTCCCGTTCTCGTCGTAGACGCGGCGGGTCACGCTGGTCGACTGCGGTGCGGAGCCGGTCTCGTCGACCACCTTCTTGCCCTTGAGCAGCTTCGGGTCATTCGTGATCACGGTCGGAACCGGGCCGGTCGTCTCCAGCGGTTTGACCTCGCTCTCGACCCGCCGGTGCTGGGGCGTCCCGTAGAGATTCACCGTCAGCGTGCTCGCGCTGATGAACGTGCGCAGCAGCAGCCAGTGGTCCGTGTCGTTGACGAACTTGAGGTCGATGTCCGGGTAGTTGACGGTCGCGTCGCGGCCCTGCGGATAGTGGCTGATGTAGAGCGCGTGGTTCGTGCGGGCCGTGATCGGCAGCCCCGCCTCGTACGCGGCGTTGAAGACCGTCGTCGAGACCTGGCACGTGCCCCCGCCGAGCCCGGTCTGCAGCTCGCCGCTGATGATCACGGGCGCCTCGAGCAGGCCCTTGGCTGCATTGCGGTCCCCGGTCGTGTTGTTGAAGGAGAACTCCTTGCCCGGCCCGATCAGCGTGTCGTCGACGAGGTGGGAGACGACCTGGACGTTGTGGATCCGGTTCGGCACACCGCCGTAGGAGGTCGTGTAGCTGCCGACGATCCCGTTGATTCCCATCGCCTGGGCCTCGGCGGTCGTCCGCGACGGCGGCTGGGTGGCGACCGCGATCGGGGTCACTCGGTTGACGGGACGGAGCGCCGCGGCGAGGAGCGCGTCGGCGGTCTTCGGCACGTCGACCACCCGGCCCTCGCTGGCGGGCTTGATCGTGATCCCGCCCGAGATGACCAGAAACTCAGCGTCGTGCGCGGGCGTGTCGACCACCTTCTGCAGGCGCTTGAAGTAGGCGTCCGCTCCCGGACCACCCATCCTCAGCGTGGTTGCCCCTCCGGCCGGAAGCTTCAGCAGCTGCGCAACACGCCAGCGCGGGAGCTTGTACCGCGTGGGCCCGAGCGTGAGGACGACGGGCCTCGAGACGGCGACCTGCGCCTTGGCAAGGGTCGGTGCCAGCATCGAGCCGGTCACCCGCGGCTTGTCAACCTTCAGCGGCAGCGAGACCGAACGTCCTCGGCTCAGCGAGGCGAGTGCCGCGACGATCGTCCGTGCTGAAGCATCACGATCGAGCACGCTTCCGGCTCGGTCAGGGGCGATCGCGGGCCGCAGCCCGTGCAGGACGACGGCTGCCTCGCGGTGGGGCCGGTCGATCCGTTTCGCGATCCGAGCGAGGGTTGCGTTCAGCGCGGCCTGGTCGTAGGTCGCCTTCGCGGAGAGGTTGACGGGGAAGAGCCGGACCTTCAGCCGGCGAAAGCCCCGCAGCGGGCCGAAGCCGTCACCGGCGTGCTGCGCGGAGGCAATCGACGCGGCCCAGTCCGGCCGGAGCCGGATGTCGGAGGCCTTCAGCTCGAACGTACGGCCGCCGGCGACGAACCTGACCGGCTTGGCGAGCACCCCGTGCGAGCGGCGCGCGAGGGCAACCTTCGCCTCGGCCGCGGAGAGCCCGCCGACGTCGATGCCTTCGATCTCGATTCCCTGCGCGATCGTCCTGGGCGAGCCCGCGTAGACGATCGCAGCCGCGACAGCGAACACCACCAGCGCGGCGAGGAACAATCGTCTGATGCGGCGGACGCGCGCCTGCCGTCTCCGGCGCACGTAATACGACGAATGGGTGACTCCTGCCTCGAGGCGCAAGGCTCGACATTGTACCCATGGGTCATGGGATCTTTAGGTCCCCGTGAAGCTCGCCCGTTCGCCCTCCAGGAAGGCCTTCACGCCGGTCTGAGCGTCCTCCGAGGCGAGCACCTCCCGGAACGCGTCGGCCTCGACGGCGAGGCCGTCGGGCGACCACGCCGAGCGAATCGCGCGTTTGATTCCCCTCAGCGCGATCGGCGCCTGGCGGGCCAGACGAACGGTGTAGTCACGCGCCTTCTCCTCGAGCTCTGCCGGCTCGACGAGGAAGTGAACGAGACCCGCCTCGGCCGCCTGCTCGGGCGAGAGCTGGAGCCCCTTCATGATCAGCTCGGTCGCGCGGCCGGGCCCCACGAGCCTCGTCAGCCGCTGCGTGCCGCCCGCGCCCGGCAGGAGGCCGAGCCGCACCTCCGGCAGGCCGAGCAGCGCGCCCTCGGCTCGGCCGACGAAGCGGAAGTCGCAGGCGAGCGCCAGCTCGAGCCCACCGCCGAGCGCGTGGCCGTTGATCGCAGCCACCGTCGGCTGGGGCACCTCTGCGAAGCGCGTGAAGACCTGCTGGGCGAGCAGCGCGCGATCGATTCCCTCGGCGGCGATCCGCTCGAACTCGTGAATGTCGGCCCCGGCCATGAAGACCCCTTCGAGCGCGCTGTGGACGAGCACGGCGCGCGTCTGGACATCGGCGGCGAGCTCCGTGGTCGCCGCGTCCAGCTCGGTCACGACCTGCTCGTCGATCGCGTTCAGGGGCGGCCGGTCGAGCGTGATCACGGCGATCCGCTCGTCGGCGAAGCGCTCGAGGCGGACGACGGGTGCGGTCGTCATCGTGGGCTCGTTCCTGTCTGGCCGGTGAAAACCGAGCAGGCCAAGGACGCAGGGAGCCCGCGTACACCAGTACGCGGGCGACTGAGGACGCCGGCATGCGACGCGTTTGCAGCCGGCCAGGCAGACAACCGTGCCCGCGTTGACGGCCGCCTAGCCATTGCCGCGGCGGAGGTAGCCCGCGATCACGTGGCGCTGGATCTCGGACGTGCCCTCGACGATCTGGAAGACCTTCGCGTCGCGCAGCCACTTCTCGACGGGATGGTCGCGCATGATCCCGGCGCCGCCGAGCACCTGCACGGCGTCCGTCGTCGCCTTCATCGCGGTGTCGGCCGCGAAGGCCTTCGCATAGGAGCCGAGCAGGCCGGCGTCCTCGCCTGCATCGCAGGCGGCGCAGGCGCGCCAGACGAGCAGGCGAGCAGCCTCGATCTCCATCGCCATGTCCGCCAGCTTGAACGAGACCCCCTGCTTCGCCAGCAACGGCTTGCCGAACGCCTTCCGCTCGCGCGCGTAGTCGGTCGCGTGCTCGAATGCGGCCCGCGCGATCCCGACGGCGCCGGCCGCGACCTGCGGACGCGAGTGCTCGAAGAAGTCCATCGCGACGAGGAAGTCCTCGCCGTCCTCCCCGAGCAGCCGGTCGGCCGGAATCCGCGCGTCCTCGAGGATAACCGAGCCGGTGTACGAGGAGCGGAGGCCGAGCTTCAGCTCCTTCCGGCCCGGGACGACCCCGGGATCGTCGCGCTCGACGAGGAACGCGCTGATCCCGGCTTCGGTGCGCGCGAAGACAACGGTCAGCGCCGCGATGCCACCGTTGGTGACGTAGCACTTCTCCCCGTTCAGCACCCACTCGTCGCCGTCGCGCCGCGCGGTCGAGAGCATCGCGTTGACATCCGATCCGGCGTGCGGCTCTGTGAAGGCGATCGCCGCCAGGCAGCCCTCCTCGGACGCAAGCCGCGGCAGGTAGCGCTGCCGCTGCTCCTCGGTCCCGAATCGGATGAGCGGTCGGACGGGAAACATGGTCGCGCCGATCGTCGCCGCCAGGCCCGCGCAGCCCCAGGAAAGCTCCTCGGCGACCAGGGCGGCGGTGACCGCGTCGACCTCCGCGCCGCCGTATTCGCGCGGGATCCGGTACGAGGTGAGGCCGAGCCGCGCAGCCTTTGCGAGCAGTTCCGGCGGGAAGTTCTCGCGCTCGTCCCACTCGGCCGCGACCGGCCGCAGCTCGCCCGCTGCGAACTCGTGCGCGAGCTGCTGGAGCTCGCGCTGCTCGGCGGTGAGCGTGAAGGAGATGCCGATGTCGGTGCGGATGCTCAAAACGTGAAGAGCTCGATGCCGCCGCTGACGTTCAGCCCGACGCCCGTGATGTATGCGGCCAGGTCGGAGCAGAGGAAGGCGATCGCGTTGGCGATGTCCTGGGGCTCGCCGGGCCGGCGGAGCGCCGTGCGCTTGACCATCCGCTCGTTCATCTCCGGGTTGCCGAACGAGAAGGCTTCGGTGCCGATGATCCCGGGCACGATTGCGTTGACGGTGATCCCGTGGCGCGCGCCTTCGAGCGCTAGCGACTTGGTCAGCCCGAGCAGGCCGGCCTTCGTCGTCGCGTAGCTCGCCTGCCCGAAGCCGCCGAGCGTCCCGGCGACGGAGGCCATGTTCACGATCCGGCCCCAGCCGCGCTCGCGCATGTGGGGCCAGACCGCCTGCGCGCAGTTGAAGGCGCCGGTGAGGTTGACCTGGAGGTCGCGCTCCCAGAGGTCCGGCGACTGGTCGCCGATCTGGGCGACGTGGTCGAGCGTGCCCGCGTTGTTGACCAGGATGTCCACCGAGCCGAAGTCCTCGACGCAGCGCGCGACCGTGGCCCCGACCTGCTCGCGGTCGGTGACGTCGCACTTGACCGCGGCTGCCCGGCGGCCAAGCGCCTGGATCTCCTTCGCGGTCGCCTCGGTGTACACGAGCCCCTGCGCGCGGGCGACCTGCGCCAACGGCCCGTACCGCTCGACCTCTTCGTCGGTCGTCTCCGACTCGACCTGGATGTCGGCGATGACCACGTCCGCGCCTGCCCGGGCCAGCGTCAACGCGTCGGCCCGGCCGAGCCCGCGAGAGCCGCCGGTGACGAGCGCAACACGGCCGGAGAGATCGATCTCGAGCGGCATCAGTGGAGCACTAGTCTCGCGGAAGCAGAACCTCGCGCGCGATCACGAGCCGCTGGATCTGCGAGGTGCCCTCGTAGATCTGGTACAGCTTCGCGTCCCGCATCAGCTTTTCGACGGGGTACTCCTTGATGTAGCCGTAGCCGCCGAAGATCTGGACGGCGTCGGTGGTCACCTCCATCGCCGTATCGGCGGCGAAGCGCTTCGCCATCGAGGAGTAGAGCGTCGCCTTGCGGCCCCAGCCCTCGTCGAGCATCCAGGCGGCCTGCCAGGTGAGGAGCCGCGCCGCCTCGATCTTGGTCGCAATGTCGGCGATCAGGAAGTTGACGCCCTGGTGCATTGCGATCGGCTGCTCGAACGTGACCCGCTGCTTGGAGTAGTCGCAGGCGTACTCGTACGCGGCGCGCGCGACGCCGACCGCCCCGATCGCCGTTCCCGGCCTCGTCCCGTCGAGCGTCTGCATCGCGATCTTGAACCCGTCGCCCTCCTCGCCGACCCGGTTCGCGGCCGGGACGACGACGTCGGTGAGCGCGAAGGCGGAGGTGTCCGTGGAGCGCTGGCCCATCTTGTCGAGGTGCTTCTCGATCGTCACGCCCTGCGTCTCCATCGGGACGACGAACGCGGAGATGCCGCGGTGCCCCTGCTCGGGATCGGTCTTGGCGAAGACGACGGTCCAACCCGCGTAGCCCGCGTTCGTGATGAAGGTCTTCGAGCCGTTGAGGACGTACTCGTCACCTTTTCGGGTCGCGGTGGTCGTGATCCGCGCGACGTCCGAGCCTGCGTCAGGCTCGGTGAGCCCGAACGAGCAGAGAATCGGCTCGTCGATCAGCGGCGCCAGCCACGTCCGCTTCTGCTCCTCGGTGCCGGCAATGATCAGCGGACCAGCGCCGAGACCGTTGACGCCGAGCGCCGTGCCCATCCCCGAGCAGCCCCAGTTCAGCTCCTCGGCCACGACGCAGCCGTCGAGCAGGCCGAGCTCCGGCCCGCCGTACTCCGCGGGGACGTGCAGGTTCATCAGGCCGAGCTCGTGTGCCTTGGCAATCACGTCGGCGGGGTGGGTCATGTGCTTGTCGTACTCGGCCGCCCTGGGACGGATCTCCTTGACGGCGAAGTCGTGGGCGAGCTCGCGCAGCGCCCGCTGCTCCTCGTTGAGCGTGAACGCCACGCCCTCGGCGACGGCGTGCTCCGTGCTGGCCATCGAACCGGTCTCCTCTGCTTCGATTGACTGGTCAGTCAATCGTACGGACGGTCACCGCCGAGTGCAACCTTGAATTCGTCCGCCGCCCCGGGTTGAATCGTCCGGTGACGACGACCGCAGCCGCCGCTCCTCCCGCACGACGCCCCGCCTGGCACCTCTTCATACCGCTCCTCGCCGGCCTGTTCGTCGCCGAGTCGCTCGGGATCGTCGCGCGCGAGCTCGTCGTCTCACCAGGCGCGTACCCCGGCCCCTGGTTCCGCCTCTTCTTCAGCGACACGCTGCACCTGAAGGCGTGGCTCGCGTTGTCGGCCGCCGTGCTCGGCGTCACGCAGCTCTTTACGGCCGCCTGGATCTTCCGCAAGATGCCGTGGGCCCGGCCGCGGTTCGTCAACCTCGTCCACCGCTGGTCGGGCCGCCTCGCCTTCGTGCTGACGATCCCGGTCGCGTACCACTGCGTCTTCAAGCTCGGCTTCCAGACGTACGACACCCGAATCGCCGTGCACTCGTTCTTCGGAGTCGCTCTCTACGGCGCGTTCGCCGCGAAGATCCTGGTCGTGCGCATGCACCGCTTCCCCACCTGGGCGCTGCCGCTCGCGGGGGGATTGCTGTTCGTCGCGCTGATCGGCGCCTGGTGGACGAGCTCCTTCTGGTTCTTCCGCCAGGTCGGCGAAGGCCTGTAAGGCTGGCAGAAGTAGACTCGCCTGCGTGGACTTCGAGCTCACCGACGAGCAGCGGCTGATCCAGGACACCGTTCGCGCGTTCGTGGACGAGCGCGTCCTGCCGGTCGCGATCGAGAACGACATCGAGCACAAGCTCGACCTGGAGCTGATCGAGGGCATGGCGGAGCTCGGGATCCTGGGCATCGTCATTCCGGAGGAATACGGCGGCGCGGGCCTCGACTTCATCTCCGAGGCGCTCGCCTGCGAGGAGATCGAGCGGGGCGAGGCAGCCTTTCGCACGCTGATCTCCGTCCACGTCGGTCTCAACTCGATGTCGCTCCTCAAGTTCGGCAACGAGGAGCAGAAGCAGCGCTACCTCGTCCCGCAGGCAAAGGGCGAAAAGCTCGGCTGCTTCGGGCTGACCGAGCCCGGCGCCGGCTCCGACGTCGCCGCGATGCGCACGACCGCGCGGCTGGAGGGCGATACCTACGTCCTCAACGGCCAGAAGAACTGGATCTCGTACGCGACCGTCGCCGACCACCAGCTCGTGGTGGCGAAGACAGACCCGGCCGCGGGACACAAGGGGATGTCCGCCTTCATCGTCGAGCGTGCCTGGCCGGGTGTGACGACCCGCGAAACCGAGAACAAGCTCGGGATCTGGGCCGGATCGACCGGCGAGCTCTTCTTCGAGAACGTCGAGGTGCCCGCGGAGAACCGGCTCGGCGACGAGGGACAGGGCTTCGAGGTCGCGATGTACTCGCTCGACCAGGGCCGGTTCACGGTTGCGGCGGGCGCGTGCGGCGTCATCCGCGCCTGCCTCGAGCGGTCCGTCGAGTACGCGCGCGAGCGGGAGACGTTCGGCCAGGAGATCGGCCGCTACCAGTTCGTCCAGGACATGATCGCGACGATGGTGCTCGGCTACGAGACCTCGAAGCTGCTCGTCATGCAGGCGGCCTGGATGAAGAACGAGGGCCGGCGGTCGACGCGCGAGACGTCACTCGCAAAGTGGCACGCGACCGAGTCGGCCTTCGAGGCGGCGAACCTCGCGATCCAGGTGCACGGCTCCTACGGCTACTCAGGCGAGTACGGGATCGAGCGATACTTCCGGAACGCGCGCGCGCCGATCATCTACGAGGGCACGACGCAGATCCACAAGATGCTCCAGGCCGAGCACGCCCTCGGCTACCGGCGCCTGAACGGGCACACGGGCGAGATGTCCCCGCTCGTCTCCTGGGGCCCGGCGCTGGCGAAGGCCTAGCTCTCCCCGTCCCAGTAGTCGACGGCGTCCCCGAGCCGGAAGAGCTTGCCCGGCGGCCAGACGCCGATCTTTGCCGAGTCGGGATACACCGCGACCGAAGGCTCGAGCTTCGTCGAGAAGATGACGATTCGTGCCGCCTCGGAGCGGCGGTTGAAGGCCTTGTGCGCGCCTTCCGGCCCCTCGGAAAAGCAGACGATGTCGCCAGGCTCGAGCTCGCTCTCGCCCTCGGGCGTCCGCAGCACAGGACGTCCCGCCAGCACCAGCAGCCACTCCTCGTTCCCGTGCTCGTAGTGGTAGGGGCAGACCCCCTGTCCTTCGTTCAGGACGTAGACGCTCGCCCCGAGCGCGGCGGCGCCGAGCAGCGGCCCGACCCGGGCGTACGGAACCTCGTATCCGGGCGGGTCGTCGTCGTCTTGCTTCGCCTCGACGTCGAACAGATTCACGCCCAGGGTCACTCTTCGCCCTCCCAGTAGTCGACCGCATCGCCGCGGCGGAAATTGAGCCCGTCCGGCTCGTACTCGCCAGGCCGCGCGCCGAGCTTGTCGCTGTCCGGGTAGACACAGATCGACGGCGAGCGGTTCGCCGACAGGATCACGACGCGAGCGGGCCCGCGCACGTCGTGAGCCCCTTCCGGCCCGACCGGGAAGCACAGCGCGTCGCCCGCGCGTAGCACGCGGTCACCGGCGGGCGTCCGCACCGTCGGCGTGCCCGAGACGACGTACAGCCACTCCTCGACCCCGTGGTGGTAGTGGTAGGGCCAGACCCGCTCGCCGCCGCTGAGCTCGTACAGGGTCGCGCCGATCCGCTCGCCGCCGATTGCCTCGCCGACCTGAACGGACGAGCCGCTAAAGCCCGGCCGCGGATCATGCTCCTCGGGCCGCGCCGCGAAGACGTTGAAGACCCGCATCGACGTATTCTGTCGAACGTGATCGCCGCAGCGTTCACGGCACTGGCACTCGTGTTCCCACCGCAAGCGGTCGTCGTTCCGGGGAAGAGCTTCGCGGGCCTTCACCTCGGCGCGTCGGGCGCACAGGTCAGGGCCACCTGGGGCCCACGGTACGGCCGCTGCCGCGCGTGCACCCAACCGACCTGGTTTTTCACGTACAAGCGGTTCGAGCCGCAGGGCGCCGGGGTCTCGTTCCGGAGCGGCACAGCAGAGGCCTACTTCACGATCTGGGGGCCGCCCGGCTGGCACACCGACCGGGGCCTGAAGATCGGCGACCCGGCCCCTCGCGTCACCCAGCTATACGGCGTCCTTCCGCGCGTCGAGTGCGGCACGTACGTCGCGCTCATGCTCCGCCGCGGCCGCACCGCGACGCAGATCTACCTCTACAACGAGCAGGTCTGGGGCTTCGGCCTCAGCTCGGTTGGGGCTGGGGCCGCGGCTTGCCACTAGTCTCGGCGCGGATCAGCGAGGCGACGAGCGGGATCGCGGCCAGCACCGGCACCGCGCACACGGGCCAGAGCGCCTCGTAGCCGTCGGTCCTGTTGAGATGCGGCTTCAGCACGTCGATCATCACCCCGGCGACGAGCGGGCCGACCAGCAGTCCCATCCCCTTCGTCGTCGTCGCCAGCCCGGCGATCGCGCCGCGGTGCTGCGGCGGCATCAGCCGGAAGAGCAACGCCCACGACAGGGTCATCACCGTTCCGCCGGCGACTGCGACCGGCAGGATCAGCCCGTAGTACCAGTTGTGCCACTCCTGGGCCAGCCCCGCGACGAGCAGACCGCCGCCGTACACGAACGAAGCACCGAAGATCACCCGGGCGAGGCCGAAGCGGTCGCCAAGCGGGCCTGAGCTGATCGCCGCCAGCACGTAGCCGACGGCCACGGTCGCAAGCACCGCCGACGAGGTCGAGAGCGGCTGGCCGAGCCCCTTGGTGATGTAGAGGACGACGAAGGTCCGCATCGCCGCGAACGTCCCCTCCCACGCCGCGTTCGCCAGCAGGAAGCGGCGCACCTCCGGGACATCGTGGAAGACCTGCCAGCTCGTCCTCACGTAGCTGCGAACGCCGCGGAAGACCCGCGAGCCCTCGCCGGGCTCCTCGTGGACGAAGAAGATGCACCCTCCACAGGCGGCGGTGGTGACGACTGCCGCAAGCAGGAACGGCGCAGGATGCCAGACCTTGAACAGAAAGCCGCCGCCGACCAGCGCAATCCCGAGCGCGATCCCGCGCATCACGTGCTGCACGCCCTGCGAGCGCCCGTACATGCTCTCGTGCAGGACGTCCGGGTAG
>DATCPA010000162.1:0-4699 GCA_036564335.1 Gaiellaceae bacterium | reverse complement strand
CGCAGGCACGAAGCCCAGGCGGAGCGGACGCTCCCTCAAGGTTCCCGCTCCGGCGCCGGCAAAGCCGGCACCTCCGCCCTTGCGCCTCCGTCGAGCCTACGGCGCATGCTCGTCGAGGTAGGAGGTGGTGTACTCGCCGCTCGTGAAGGCGTCGCTCTGGAGGACGCTGCGCGCGAAATCGCGGGTGGTCGCTATCCCTTCGACCTCGAGTTCCCCCAGCGCGCGCAGGCCGCGTGCGATCGCCGAGGGGCGGTCCAGGTCCCAGACGATCAGCTTCGCGATCAGCGAGTCGTAGTACGGCGGGATAGTCGTGCCGGCTTCGACGTGCGTATCGAGGCGAACGCCCGGCCCGCCCGGGATTCGGAGCCGCTCGATGAGGCCCGGCGACGGCGCGAAGCCCTGCGCGGGGTCCTCCGCGTTGATCCGGATCTCGATCGCGTGACCCGTGCGCGGCGCACGTCCGGTCAGCCTCAGCGGCTCGCCCGCCGCGATCCGCAGCTGCTCGTGGACGATGTCGATCCCGGTGACGAGCTCGGAGACCGGGTGCTCGACCTGGAGCCTGGCGTTCAGCTCGATGAAGTAGAAGGCGCCCTCCGGGCCGAGCAGGAACTCCAGCGTTCCGGCGTTCGTGTACCCGGTGGCGCGGCACGCGCGCTCGGCTGCCTCCTCCATCGTCTCGCGCAGCTCCGGGGTCAGCGCCGGCGAGGGCGATTCCTCGATCAGCTTCTGGTGGCGCCGCTGGATCGAGCATTCGCGCTCCCCGAGGGTGAGTACGCCGCCCTGCCCGTCAGCGAGCACCTGAACCTCGACGTGGCGTGCCGGGACGAGCGCCTTCTCGATGTAGAGGCTCCCGTCGCCGAAAGCCGCATCCGCCTCGGCCGAGGCGGTCGCGAACGCCGAGTCGAGCTCGTCTGGAGAGGAGACGAGCCGCATCCCCCGCCCACCGCCGCCGGCGGCCGCCTTCAGCAGGATCGGAAAGCCGACATCGGGCGCGAGCGCTCGGGCCTGTTGCAGCGTCGTTGCGCTCTCGGTGCCGGGCACCAGGGGCACACCTGCTGCACGCATCGCCACTTTCGCCTCGACCTTGTCGCCCATGCGCGCCATCACCTCCGCATCGGGGCCGATGAAGACGAGGTCGTTCTCGGTACACGCCCTCACGAACGCGGGCCGCTCGGCCAGGAAGCCGTAGCCCGGGTGAACGCCCTCGCAGCCGGTCGTCTCGGCTGCAGCCACGACGGAGGCGATGTTCAGGTAGCTCTCGGCCGCCGAGGGAGGTCCGATGCAGACGGCCCGGTCGGCGAGCTGGACGTGGAGCGCGTCGCGATCGGCGGTCGAGTAGACGGCGACGGCCTCGACCCCGAGCTCGCGCAGGGCCCTGATCACCCGGACGGCGATCTCGCCGCGGTTTGCGACCAGGACTCGTTTGAACACTAGAGCCCTGCGGGACGGCCGTTGACGGGCTCGAGCTCGAACAGGAGCTGCCCGTATTCGACAGGCTCGGCGTTCCGAACGTGGATCCGCCGCACGATGCCGTCCTGCTCGGCCTTCACCTCGTTCATCAGCTTCATCGCCTCGAGGATGCCGAGCGTCTGCCCGCTCCCGATCGCGTCGCCCTCCTGAACGAAGGGCGGCTCGCCCGGCGAGGGCGCGCGGTAGAAGGTGCCGACCATCGGCGCCTCGACCCGGATCACACCCGGGTCGACGGGCGGCGCCGCAGGCGAGGCCGCATTCGTCTCCTCCTCGACGACGGCCGGTGCGGGGGCAAGCAGCCCTTCTGCCGGCTCGGCCGTTCGCCGAACCGTAACGCGGAAGCCCGGGTCCTCGATCGTCACCTCGCCGACGCCCGACTCCTGGACGATGCGCACGATCTCGCGGATCCGTTCCGCGCGCGGCGCGTCGACACCCCCGGTCTCCAGCGGGCCGCCCTGGCCTCGTGCCCGGATCGTCTCGAGCAGCGGCTCGGCGTCCTCTCCGAAGAGCGCCAGCAACAGGAGCTCCTCCTCGCTCGAGGCGATGCTCTCGTAGCGCACCCGTAGCTCGTCGAGATCCACCTCGGGCGTCGGCGGCGCGCCGTCCGAGACGAGCTCGACGGCCCGCTGGACCGTCGCCGAGATCTCGGCGGGCGGAGCCCCGTACCGGCCCCCGAGCAGGTCCCGCAGCTCGTCGACGACGGTCTGATAGCGCTCGGCCGAAAGCACGTGCAGCAACGCCTGGGAGGCGAGCACCTGCCCGATCGGCGCGGCCAGGGGCGGCCAGCCGGCCTCCGAGCGGATCACGGTCAACTCCTCGATCACCTCGTCGAGCCGGTCGCCCGCTGAGTGCGCACGGAGGTGGACGTCGAGGGCTGCGATCAGGCCGGCCGGGAGGCTGTGCTGTGCGGCGCGCGTCGCGATCCTCGGGGCGAGGGGGGGGACTGGCTGGTCGCTGATGTGCTCGTCGACCAGGTCCGAGGCGAGCCAGAGCGCGTCGACGTTGACGCCCGAGCCGAGGCCGAGCCCCTCGAGCGCATTCGCGGTCGCTTCTCCGGCCGCCCGGTGCAGGACGAGGGCGACCGGGTACACGGCGCAGGCGATCAGGTCGGCCCCGGCCCGGGCGGCCTCGATCGCTGCGGCGAGCGCGCTTCCGCCGGCCCCCTGGCAGTAGAGCCCGACCGGGAGCCCGCTCGCATCCCTGATCGCCTCGACCAGCTCGCGCACCCGGTGCGGCTCGAGCGAGCCGGACGGATCGTGCAGGAGGACTCGTGCGGCGCCGAGGTCGGGAAGCTTCCGTGCCTGCGCGACGAGCGCGTCGGCCTCCCCGGACGGGCCGGGACTGTAGACGAGGCCTGCGTCGAACTCCCGCTCTGCGGCTGTGATCGCCTCGCTCGCCTCCTTCAGGTTGGAGACGTCGTTCAGGGGGTCGTGCAGGCGGAAGACGTCGATTCCGCTCTCCGCGGCCGAGGCGACGAACCTGCGGACGAAGTCCCCGCCGACCGGCCTGGAGCCGACCAGGAAACGCCCCCGGAGCGCGAGCGCGAGCGGGGTCTTCGTGCGTGCCCGCAACGCCCGGATCCGCTCCCACGGGCTCTCGACGCCGCGCTTCACTGACCATTCGAAGCAGCCTCCGCCCGAGACCTCGAGGTAGGCAAAGCCGGCCGAGTCGAGAATCTCGGCAAGTCGCAGCTGCTCCGCGGTCGGCATCACGCCCGCGAGCGGCTCCTGGCCGAGCAGCCGGATGGTCGTGTCAACAAGCGCCGGCACGGGCAAGAGCCTATCGCCGCGGGTCTGGCGAGGTGCGGCTCCCCGCGCCGGCGCGTTTGCTACTCGGCGATCGTCTCGCCGGAGCCGCCCAACTCTTTGGGGAAGTCCTTGAGCTTGGGGAGCCCGTCTTTCATGCGTAGCACGGTCGATTCGTAATTGGCGTGTACCCCGGGCGTAAACGGAAACGCAGGGATCGTCGCCGCGTAAACGTCGACCAACCCCCACTCCGGGTGCCGCGTCAGCACATGGCCGCCGCAGACCTTGCACCACTGGCGATAGCTCCGCTCGTTCATGTGGTACTCGCCGATTTGGTCTTCTCCCTGGGTTACCTTGACCGCCTCGGGTTTCCAGAGCGTGAATGCGTTGACCGGGCTGGCGGACCAGCTCCTACAGGAGGCGCAGTGGCAGTAGCCGGCGCCCACCGGATCGCCCGTGACGACAATCGTCACTGCACCGCAGAAGCATTGCCCTTTGAAGGTCTTTTCATCCGGGCTCATGAGCTCTCCCTTCGCTCGAGTGCAAAGCCGAATCTCGATCGAGACGCCGCAGCGATCATAGTGGGATCGTGTAGCGCGAACCTAACGAGTTCCCTGGACTCGCACACCAGGCGCAGTCGGCAGCCTAGGCTCGGGAGATGTAGCGCTTTTCGCGCGGATCGACCTTGATCTTGTCGCCCGTGTTCACGAACAACGGCACCTGGACGACGGCGCCGGTGTCCAGCGTCGCCGCCTTCGTCACGTTCGACACCGTGTCTCCCCGGGTGCCCGGCTCGGTCTCTGCGACAGTGAGCTCGACCGAGGCGGGGAGCTGAACGCCGGCAGGCTTGCCGTCCACCATCAGCAGCTGCACCGAGCCGGAAGGCTGGAGAAACGCGAGCGCATCCTCAACCGAGCTGTGTGACAGGTGGATCTGCTCGTAGTTCTCCTCGTCCATGAAGACGACGTCGTCGCCCGCGTCGTAGAGGTACTGGACGTTCTTGACCTCCGTGTGCACTCGGGGGAACTTCTCGCCGGCGCGGAAGGTCTTCTCGACGACCGCACCCGACTCGAGGGCCTTCAGCTTGGTGCGCACGAACGCGCCGCCCTTGCCCGGCTTGACGTGCTGGAACTCGACGATGCGCCACGGCGCCCCTTCGACTTCGATGTGCATCCCGTTCTTGAACTGGTTGGTGTTGACGATCTCGGCCATCGGCGGGCCAGTGTACCGAGCGGCCTTTCCTAGAGCGGGAAAACCTGGGCATTCCAGGTCTTACCTGCCAAACGGTGCGCCAGTACGGCTCCATCGCCGTCGATCAGATCCTCGAGTTGAGGGAAGCGGTCATCAGAGTCTGCGCCGTCGATGCGGGTCGTCGTATTGCCAGCGACGTTGCTGACTTCAATCGTCTGGCCTGGAACATCCACCAGGTCGACGATCTCGGCGGGGTTCGCGGCCGCTACCCAGACGTCACCTTCGTCGTGAAC
>DATCPA010000148.1:0-5769 GCA_036564335.1 Gaiellaceae bacterium | reverse complement strand
CTCCTCCTCCACCGCGCAGGCGAAGCTCGGCAGCTCGGCCAGCGGGAGCGCGCCGCCGCCGACCCGTGCGACCGTCTCCTCCACCGTGCCGCCCGCCAGCGCCGCCAGCCGCTCCGCGCGTGCGCGCACCGACTCCGCCGGCTCGGCCAGCATCCGCAGCACGGGCACCTCGCGCAGTGCACGGTCGGGGTCGAGGTAGAGGCCGAGCGTGCCCTCGAGCCCGGCGAGCGTCAGCTTGTCGGCGCGGAGCGCGCGCTGCAGCGGATGCCGCCGGAGCCGCTCGACGAGCTCCGCGCGACCGACGACGATCCCCGCCTGTGGCCCGCCCAGCAGCTTGTCCCCCGAGAAGCAGACGAGATCGGCCCCGGCCGCGAGCGCATCGCTGGCCGACGGCTCGCCAGCAAGTAACACAGTGTTACTAGCGCTAGAGTGCCCTTGCAGAGCCGTTTCCGAAGCAAGTAACACAGTGTTACTAAGTACGCCCGAGCCGAGATCGTCCACGAAGGGGAGGCCGTGGCGCGCGGCGACCGCGGCCAGCTCGGACGTCGCCGGCTGCTCCGCGAAGCCGACCAGGCGGAAGTTCGACTGGTGCACGCGAAGCAGCAGCGCCGTCTCAGGCCCGATTGCGCGCTCGTAGTCGTCGGCGCGGGTGCGGTTGGTCGTCCCGACCTCGACGAGGCGTGCGCCGGAGCGGGCGAGCACGTCGGGGATCCGAAAGCCGTCGCCGATCTCGATCAGCTCGCCCCGCGAGACCAGGACCTCGCGGCCCTCTGCGAGGGCCGCTAGAGCGAGCAGCACCGCGGCGGCGTTGTTGTTGACCACGAGCGCGCTCTCAGCTCCGGTGAGGCGGCGCAGAACTTCGGCGACGTGAGCCTGGCGCGAGCCGCGCGAGCCCTCGGCGAGGTCGTACTCGAGGTTCGAGTACCCCCGCCCGACGTCGCGTACGCGCTCGAGCGCTGCCTCGGGCAGCGGGGCCCGCCCCAGATTCGTGTGCACGATCACGCCCGTCGCGTTCAGCACCCGCCTCAGCCGGGGACGCCGGGTGGACTCGAGCTCGGCACGCAGGCGCCCGCCGAGGTCGTCGGGCTCGCCGCCGGCCATGATCTCCTCGCGCGCAGCGTCGAGCACGCGCCTTGCGGCGTCGACCGCGAGCGGGTCGTCCACCTCGCGGGCGAGCTCGTCCACGGACGGAAGGTCTCGTAGCTGCACGGCCGTAAGTCTAGGCGCCGGTGTCCGGGCTACCCTTTGCGCGTGCGATTCCCCCTGCTCGCACTGCTTGCCGCCGCGCTGCTCGTGCCGGCGGCAGCGGCTGAGCAGCAGGGGCTGATCCGGAAGCCTGGGCCGCTGCCGGCCCACGGGATCAAGGTCACGGCACGCTCCGCGATCGTCGTCGACGGCACGACCGGCCAGGTGCTCTGGGCGAAGCGCGTGCACACGCGGCGCCCGATCGCATCGACGACGAAGATCATGACCGCGGTCGTCGCGATGGAGCGGCTCGGCCCACACTCCGTCGTGACCGTCGATCGTTCGATCCGGCGCGTGCCGCCCATCACCGAAGGGCTGCGGCCGGGGGAGAGGGTCGAGGCGTGGAAGCTCTTCTACGGGCTGCTCCTCTATTCGGGGAACGACGACGCGCTCGCGCTCGCGATCGGCGCCGGCGGAACGAGGTCACGGTTCGTGGCGCTGATGAACGAGAAGGCGCACGCGCTCCACCTCGGCGACACGCACTTCCGCAGCCCGAGCGGGCTACTCGATCGGGACAACTACTCGAGCGCGTGGGACCTGGCGGCGCTGACGCGCTACGCGCTCTGGAACCCGCGCTTCCGCGCCGTCGTCCGCACCCGGGTGAAGCACGTGCCGTGGGCGCCGCCCACCTGGGAGAAGATCTACGTGAACAAGAACCACCTGCTCGGCTCATATCGTGGGGCCGACGGGGTCAAGACCGGCTGGACGACGATGGCCAAGCACTGCCTCGTCGCCTCGGCGCGTCGCCACGGTGTCCACCTGATCGTGGTCGTGCTCGGCGCCGACGACTCTTACGCCGACGCCAAGAAGCTCCTCAACTGGGGCTTCGCGAGCCGCCGTTAAGCGGCTACTGCGCGTCCGCCTTCTTCGGCTCGTGCACGGGCGGCTCGGCGCTGAACTGTTCCCAGAACTCGCGGACCAGCTCGACGGCCACGGCCACGTCGTCGGTGACGTGCAGCAGGTCGAGGTCCTCGGGTGAGATCTTCGCGGTCGCCAGCGGCCGTGCGGCGATCCAGTCGAGGAGGCCGCGCCAGTACTCCTCGCCGATCAGCGAAACCGGGAACTCGCGCACCTTGTCGGTCTGGATGAGCGTCAGCGACTCGAACAGCTCGTCGAGCGTGCCGAAACCGCCGGGGAAGAGGATGAACCCCTCCGCCCCTTTCACGAGCATCACCTTGCGGGCATAGAAATGGCGGAAGGTGAGCGCCAGATCGAGGTAGGGGTTCGCGTCCTGCTCGTGCGGGAGCTCGATGTTGAAGCCGACCGAGAAACCGCCGCCCTCCTTGGCGCCGCGGTTCGCGGCCTCCATCACCCCGGGCCCGCCGCCGGTGATCACGGCGAAGCCGGCCTCGGCCAGCAGGCGACCGCACTCGCGGGCCTGCTCGTAGTCAGCGTGGTCGGGGGGGATCCGCGCCGAGCCGAAGACCGTCACTGCCGGCCGCGGGATCTTGTCGACCGCCTCGAAGCCCTTCCGGAACTCCCCCGCGATCATCTCGACGTGCGCGGCGTTGTCGCCGTGCTCGTGCTCGAGGATGCGCCGGTCCTGCATCAGTACTACAAGCGGTGCTGCGGGACGTGCGCGGCGACCATCCCGATCACGAGCAGCGCCGCCAGGCCGACGTAGACGACCGTCGCCGTCGTCGCCTTCCCCGGAGTCCCGCCGAGCCGCATCGTCTTGATCGCGCGCCAGATCGAGCCCCCGTCGAGGAAGCCGATCGGGATCATGTTGAAGAGGTTGAGCAGGAAGCCGACGTAGCCGAGCGCCCGGAGCAGGCCCGAGCTCTGCTGCTCGCCGATTCCCCAGACGGCGGCCGCCCCGGCGCTGCCCCAGAGTGGTCCGGCGAGCGAGATCCAGAAGCTCTGCCAGGGACTCATCCGCGCGTCGCGGATCGACACGTACGCCCCGATGAAGGGCAGGAAGACGGGCCAGGAGGCCTTGAACCCGCGGCGGCGGGCCTCGACGAAGTGCCCCAGCTCGTGCACGAAGATCAGAGCGACGAACCCGATCGCGAACTTCCACCCCCAGATCAGCGCATAGCCGCCGACGGCGACGAAGATCGAGGCGAACTTCGCGAACGCGAAGCCGAACTTGATCACCAGCCCGACCACGACCGCGATCGGGCCCCAGATCTTCCGGGCCAGCGCCCGCCACCCCGGCTCCGGGTGGATCGGCCGGTAGTCGCGCTCGGGGATCTCGGGCGGGAAGTCCACGTTCACCGCGGGATCGAGACCGGGCGGCCGTCCGCCTCCAGCTCGGGCCCGGAGAAGACGCAGTCCACGTGGATGTTCGCCTGGTTGTCGCCGCCGTAGGGGCCCGTGTTGCGGCCGATCGCTACGTGCGCGGTCCCGCCGGCCTTCTCGTCGAGCATCACGTGACCCCGTGGGCGGATGGCGTGGTTGAGGCCGATGCCGAGCTCGGCGATCACATTGGCGCCCTCGCCGGCATTCTCGACCAACTCGCGAAGCATTCCCGCTGCCCGGCCACCCTCGATCGCGGTCACCCGGCCGCCCGCGAAGCGGAGGGTGACCGGCACGTCGACCAGACCCTCGACGGTGTAGGGGACCGTGATGTCGGCGACGAGCACGCCGTCGGCGCCGTCGCTGTGCGGCGCGACGAAGATCTCTCCACCGGGATAGTTGGCCGCGTGGCCCGGCTCGAGGCTGGCCGCGTCCGTCAGCCAGGGCCGGCCGCCGACCTTCAGCGTCAGGTCGGTACCCGCCGTCCCGCGAATGCGCACGGTCTCGCAGCCGTTGAGCGCCGCGATCAGGCGCCGCGCGGGCTTGGACAGGTCGGGGAACGGCTTGGACAGCTCGCCGCTCAGCAGCTCGCCGTCGACCAGCCCCATGAAGACCTGCCGCCCCTCGTGCTCGGTGACGGCCGAGAGCAGCTGGAAGCGCGCGCCGGCCTCGTCTGCGCGGGGCGCCTGCGAGAGGAAGAGCGAGAGGTCCGCCGTCCTCGCGCCCTCGAGCACGCCCGGCGGCGGGGACGTCATCGGTCGCTCGCCCGCCCAGAGCTCGAGTCGCGGCTCGCCGTCGGCGTCCTTCACGGCCGCTGCGAGCTGAGCTCCCTCGGTGGCAAGCGGCTCGTCCACGACCACGAGGACGCGCTCGCCGCGCTTCAGGCCGGCGGCCTTGAGCAGGTTCTCGCACCAGCCCGGATGCTGCATGCGTTCCACAGGGCCATGGTAGCCACGGGGTCTGCGCCAACCTCAGGATCCGCGGCCGATCCACTCCTCGCCGCCCTCGTAGACCTCTTTCTTCCAGAGCGGCACGGTCTCCTTGAGCGTGTCGATTGCCTCCCGGCAGGCGGCGAGCGCTGCCGCGCGGTGCGGGGCGGAGACCGCGATCACCACCGACGGCTCGCCGATGTCCACGCGGCCGATCCGGTGCGTGATCGCGAGCTCGCAGAGGTCATGCTTGCGCTTCAGCTCGTCGGCGAGCTCGGCCATCACCTGCTCGGCCATGCCCCCGTAGGCCTCGTAGTCGAGGTAGTGGACGGTGCGGCCGCGTGACTCGACCCGCGTCGTGCCGATGAACGTCGCGATCCCGCCCGCGCGGGGATCGGATACTTCACGGATCACTGCCGCCGGGTCGAGCGGCTCCTCGCTCAGCCTGAATGCGCCTCCAGAGACCGGGGGGATCAGAGCAATCTCGTCTCCGGCGGAGAGCGGCGTGTCGGCGGGCGCGTACTGGCGGTTGACGGCGTAGAGGAGGCCGGCAGGCTGCTCGCCAAGCTCGAGCTCTGCCCAGATGTCGGCGACGCGTGAGCCCTCGGGCAGCTCGAGCCGCCGCTCGCCCGTACCGGCGCGCTCGCGAACGCCAGCGAACAGCCTGACCACGACCTCCATGGACGTAGCGTAGATTGCGGCCATGGTGGCTGACGATCGCCGCGAGACCGACTCGGGCATCGAGGTCAAGCTGGTCTACACCGCCGACGACGTCGCCGGGCTCGAGCTCGAGCTTCCCGGCGAGTTTCCGTTCACACGCGGGCCGTACCCGACCATGTACCGGGAGCGGCCGTGGACGATCCGCCAGTACGCGGGCTTCGGCTCGGCGGAGGAGACGAACGCCCGCTTCCGTTATCTGCTCGACCACGGCCAGACCGGGCTCTCGACCGCCTTCGACCTCCCGACGCAGCTCGGCTACGACTCGGACGACCCGCGGGCCGCCGGCGAGGTCGGCCGGACCGGCGTCGCGATCGACTCGATCGCCGACATGGAGCTGCTCTTCGATGGGATCCCGCTGGGCGAGGTCTCGACGTCGATGACGATCAACGCTCCGGCGGCACTGCTGTTGCTCCTGTACGAGCTCGTCGCCGAGGGGCAGGGCGTACCGGGTGAGCGCCTGCGCGGCACGGTGCAGAACGACATCCTCAAGGAGTACGCCGCCCGAGGGAACTACATCTTCCCGGCCCGCCCGTCGATGCGGCTGACCACCGACCTCTTCGCGTACTGCGCCGAGCGGCTCCCGGGCTGGAACGTGATCTCGATCTCCGGCTACCACATCCGCGAGGCAGGCTCGACC
>DATCPA010000145.1:0-5025 GCA_036564335.1 Gaiellaceae bacterium | reverse complement strand
CGCGACATCGGCGAGCTCACGGCCGACGAGTCGAAGCGGATGCTCGAGTTCGTGGCCGAGACCGCCAAGGCCGCGGGCCTCGACGAGTACCGGCTGATGATCTTCTGCGGTGCCGGCGCGGGGCAGACCGTCTTCCATCTCCACTGGCACATCCTCGGAGGCTCGTTTAGGGGACTGCCCGGATGAGCCTGATCGTGCGTCTCGAAGGCGAGCTGACCGCCGCGATGAAGGAGCGCGACGCGGCGAGGCGCGATGCCCTGCGGCTGATGCTGTCCAGCCTCCGAGCTGCGGAGAAGGAGCTGCAGCGCCCCCTGAGCGACGACGAGGAGCTGCAGGTGCTCCAGCGCGAGCGGAAGCGCCGCCTGGAGGCGGCCGAGGCCTTCCGGGCCGGCGGTCGCGAGGCCCAGGCGGCCGCGGAGGAGGCGGAGCTGGCGGTGCTCGAGGAGTTCATGCCGGAACCCCTTTCCGAGGACGAGCTCGAGGAGATCGTCGACAACGCAATCGCGGAGGTCGGTGCGACGAGCATGCGAGATCTCGGGCGCGTGATGGCCGACGTGATGCCGCAGATCGCCGGTCGCGCGGACGGCTCGTTGGTCAGCCAGCTCGTCCGCGAGAAGTTGGCCTAGCCGCCTCGGCTACCGAGCGGCGTAGTCGACCATCGCGCCGGCGACCCTACCGCTGTCCTTTTCGGCCGCCCACGGCGTACCCAGCCTCCTCCCCGCTGCGAGCCTACCGCCGAATCCGGCACGAGTGGGTGACGCCGCTGTGCCGAAAGTGCTGCGCCGCGCCCGGGCAAGACGACGAGCGCCCCGCCTACACTGTTTCTCTTGCAGGAAGTTCTCTCGATCTCGAACGACGTCGCCGCCGAGCTGGCGGGCGTCGGAGACCCCGTGCTGGGCGCACTGCGTGAGCGTCTGGACTGCACCATCCGCCTCCGCGGCAACCAGCTCACCCTCGAGGGCGACGAAACCCGCGTCGCCGAGGCCCGCGCTGTCGTCGACGAGCTCGTCGAGCTGGTCGAGGCCGGGCAGGAGATCGGGCCGAGCACCGTCGACGCCGTGCTCGGCGCGCTCGACCAGGCCGAGGACATCCGCGACGTCTTCGAGGACGTCGTCTGGCGGCACCGCGGCAAGAAGATCGCGCCGAAGACGGTCAACCAGAAGCACTACGTGGACGCGATCCGCAAGCACACGATCACGTTCGCGATCGGCCCCGCCGGCACCGGCAAGACCTACCTGGCGATGGCGCTTGCCGTCGCGTCGCTCGCCGAGCGCGAGGTCGGCCGGATCATCCTCACGCGGCCCGCGGTCGAGGCCGGCGAGCGGCTCGGCTTCCTCCCCGGCGACCTGCTCGCCAAGGTCGACCCCTACCTGCGCCCGCTCTACGACGCGCTCTACGACATGCTCGACGCCGACCGCCTGACCACCTACATGGAGAAGGGCACGATCGAAGTCGCCCCGCTCGCGTTCATGCGCGGCCGCGCTCAGCCGGTGTCGAGCGGTGTGCTGACTCCGGAAGGTTTCCGGCCGATCGGGAGCCTGCGGGTCGGCGACCTCGTGACAGGTACCGACGGGCGCCCGACGGTCGTACTCGGCGTCTATCCGCAGGGGCGGAAAGAAGTCTTCCGAGTCCGTGCACAGGATGGCGCTTCGACTCTTTGCTGCGGTGAGCACCTCTGGCAGGTCTTCACGCCCGCGGATCGAAGGCGGGGAAGGCCTGGACGTGTCCTCGAGACTCGCGAAATGGCCGGCATGCTCCGGTCAGCCCACCAGCACCGCTATGAGCTACCACTCCTCTCGGCGCCGGCCGAGTTCGAGCCCAGCGATGTCCCGATCGACCCGTACGCCCTCGGGCTCCTGCTCGGAGACGGATGCCTCACGACGCGCACGACTCCGAGCTTCACGACCTCCGATCCGGAGTTGGCGGCCGGGCTCGAGAGTTCGCTCGACGGAATCGAGCTTCGGCGGAAGGGCGAATACGACTACGCGCTCCGCCATGTCCACGGGCACCGCGGCGGCGTGATCGTCGCGAATCCGGTGACGACGGCGCTGCGCGAGCTTGGTCTGGCCGACACGTACTCGCACTCCAAGTTCATCCCGAAGCCCTTCCTGCACAACTCGGCTGACGTTCGCATCGCGCTTCTCCAAGGGCTGCTGGACAGCGACGGTGGACCGGTCACCCAGAACGGAAGAACCTGTCGAATCCAGTACTCGACCTGCTCCGAGGCGCTTCGCGACGGCGTTGCCTATGTCGTTCGCTCCCTCGGCGGGATCAGCTACTCGCGCCGGCGCGCGGCTGACAAACGCCCTCCGGGCGGCGGCCGCGATCGGCATGTGGTGCACCGCCACGACGCGTTCGTGATGGATGTTCGGCTGCCGGTGGGAATCGATCCCTTCCGCCTTTCACGCAAGCTCGAGACGTACCGTCGGCACGGCGGGGGCCGCCCGATGAGGTTCATCGACTCGATCGAGCCGGCGGGCGAGGCGGAGACCGTCTGCATCCAGGTCGCAGCTGCCGACTCCCTCTATGTCACCGACGACTTCCTCGTCACCCACAACACCTTGAACGACTCGTTCATCATCCTCGACGAGGCCCAGAACACGAGCCCAGAGCAGATGCAGATGTTCCTGACTCGGCTTGGCTTCGGCTCGAAGGTGGTCGTCACGGGCGACATCACCCAGATCGACCTGCCGCGCGACCAGGCCTCCGGGCTGATCTCTGTCCAGAACGTGCTCGGCTCGATCGACGGCATCGCCTTCGTGAACTTCAGCAACGCGGACGTCGTTCGGCACAAGCTCGTCCAGCGGATCGTCGAGGCGTACCGTGCCCACACCGAGGCGACCGGGACGGAGCGCCGCAAGTAGTCGTGGTCCCGGTGATCGAGGTCGAGGTCTCCAACCGCAGCGGTGTCGAGGTCGAGGGGGAGGCCGCGGCCGAGCTGGCCCGACGGCTGCTCGCCGACGAGGGGATCGAGGAGGGCGAGCTCGGGATCGCCTTCGTCGACTCGGAGGAGAGCCGCGCGCTGAAGCGCGAGCATCTCGGGATCGACGAGGTGACCGACGTGCTCTCCTTCCCGATCGACGGCCGCGAGCGGCTGGCTGCGGGCCTGCCCCGCCAGCTCGGCGACGTCGTGCTCTGCCCGGCGGTCGTCGGTGACGCCTGGCACCGCCCGCTCGCGCACGGGCTCCTCCACCTGCTCGGCTACGAGCACGGGCCCGAGATGGAGGAGCGCGAGGAAGCGTACGCCGGGTGAGCGCGCCACGCCCCTCCCTGCGCGAACGCCTCGTGAGGCGCGCCGGCAACGGGGCCGGCGGCGAGGGGCTGCTGCCGGGCCAGAGCCGCCGGCGGATCTCGCTGGTCGAAAGCTTCAACTACGCAGTCGAGGGGATCATCCACGTCCTTCGGACGCACCGGAACATGCGGCTCCACTTCGCTGCCGCGGTGCTCGTGCTCGTGCTCGCGCTCGTGCTCGGGGTCGACCGGATCGAGCTCGTCGGGCTGCTGCTCTCGATCGCGTTCGTGCTCGTCGCGGAGATGATCAACTCGGCGATCGAGGCCGCGATCGACGTTGCCACCAGCTCGTTCGATCCGCTCGCCAAGCTCGCGAAGGACATCGCCGCGGGCGCGGTGCTGATCGCGTCGATCAACGCGATCGCAGTCGGCTACCTCGTCTTCTCGGGCCAGGTGAACGAGCCGGCGTCGGACTTCCTCGACCGGCTCCGCGACGCGCCGGCGAAGCTGACGATCATCGCGCTGATCCTGGTCGTCTTCATCGTGATCACGACGAAGGCACTCACGGGTCGCGGGACACCGTTGCGGGGCGGCTTGCCCTCGGGCCACGCGGCCGTGGCGTTCGCGGGTTGGATGGCCGTCACCCAAATGCTCGGGCCCACCGAGCACCGCTTCCTCGTTTCGACGATCATGTTCGGCTTGGCGGTGCTCGTCGCGCACACCCGGATCGAAGCGGGCGTCCACTCGACGATCGAGGTCGTCTACGGCGGCCTGCTCGGCGCGATCGTCACTCTGGCCGTCTTCCAGATCTTCTTCTGATGGACGAGACCGACCGCGAGCTCTACCGCCGGGCCGTCGAGATCTCGCAACGAGCGTACGCGCCCTACTCCAACTTCCTCGTCGGTGCGGTGTTGCGCGCGCGCGACGGGACGCTCTTCGAGGGCGTGAACGTCGAGAACGCCGCCTATCCGCTGGGCGTGTGCGCGGAGAAGAGCGCCTACGTCGCAGCGGTCACGGCCGGCTACAAGCCGGGCGACCTCGACCTGCTCGTGATCACGGCGTCTCCGTGCGGCGGCTGCCGCCAGTGGCATGTCGAGTTCGGCGTCGACCGGGTCGTGTTCGCGAACAACGACGGTGAGCTCGTCGAGTACACCCCGGCGGAGCTGCTGCCGGACACCTTTGTCCTCTGAGGTGCAGGTGCGCTCCGGGTTCGTCGCGGTCGCGGGACGGCCCAACGTCGGGAAGTCGTCGCTCGTCAACGCGCTCTGCGGCGGCAAGGTGACGATCGTGTCGGACAAGCCGCAGACGACCCGGCGGCGGATCTTCGGAATCGCGAACGGCGACGGCTACCAGCTCGTGCTCGCCGACCTGCCCGGCTTCCAGCGCCCGCTCGACCCGCTTACCCAGCGGATGCAGCGCACGGTCGACTCGTCGTTCGAGGACCTGGACGCGGTGATGCTCGTCGTCGATTGCCGCGCCCACATCGGCGCCGGCGACCGCTTCATCGCGCAACGGGTGTTCGCGCTCGGTGTCCCCGTGGTGATCGTGGTCAACAAGGTCGACCGCCTGAAGCCCGCCCACATCGCCTCACAGATGCAGGCCGCCGCCGCGCTGGGGTCTTTCCACGCTCTGCACCCGGTCAGCGCCAAGACGGGCGAGGGCATCGATGAGCTGCGCGAGGAGCTGGTCGGCCTGCTCCCGGAGGGGCCGCTCTACTACCCGGCCGAGCAGCGCACGGATCTCTCGGTCGAGGAGCAGATCGCCGAGCTCATCCGCGAGCAGGCGCTCGCCCTC
>DATCPA010000144.1:0-30085 GCA_036564335.1 Gaiellaceae bacterium | reverse complement strand
GCCCGCATCAGCAGGACGAACGTCAGCAGGATCACGAAGCCGAGGACGTACGGGAAGTTCCCGTAGACGGCGTGCACGAAGTCGCGATCCTCCGCGGCGACGCCGCCGAGCGTGATCTCAGTGCTCTGATCGACCGAGCCGGCGACCGCGGGCAGCACGTCGTGCTGGAGGCGCGAGATGGTCTTCCGGGCCGGCGTCGCCGCGGCGTCGGTATCGGCGAAGGCCTCGACCAGCGCGGTGTCGCCCTTCCGCCAGGCCGGCGGCGCTGCTGCGCCGGCGATCCCCGGCGTCTCCTGGAGCCGCGTAACGAGCGTGCGCAGGACCTGCGGCCTCGCGCCGTGCTCGACGAGGACGACGAACGGCTTCATCACGCCCGCCGAGATGCCCGCGTCGGTAAGAGCCGCCCGGCCGTCGAAGGCGTCGCCCTTGCCCGGGAGGTCCTTGGCCTGTGCCTCGGAGGGGTTCAGCGCCGACGCCGGGATCAGGAGCAGCACGACGATCGCCAGCCCGGCGCCGGCGACGACCGCCGGCCGGCGCACGACGATCCCGGCCCAGCGATGCCAGAAGCCGGCCTCGCCCGGGTCGGCCGAGACGATCCGCTTCGGGATCACGCGCAGGCGGTCGATGCGGTGCCCCAGCTTGAGCAGGAGCACCGGCAGGAGCGTGATCGAGGCGAGCACGGAGACAGCAGGAATGAGCATTCCGCCGATGCCGATCGAGCGGATGAACGGCAGGGGCAGGATGACCATGCTGAGCAGCCCGATCGCGACGGTCGAGCCGGAGACGACGACCGAGCGGCCCGCGTGCGTCATCGTCTCGACGAGGGCAGCCTCCACGTCCTTGCCGTGGTGGATCTCCTCACGGAAGCGGAAGATGATCAGCAGCGAGTAGTCGATCGCGACCCCCAGCCCGACTAAGGCGACGAGGAACTGGACGATGATCGACACGTCCGTCACGTAGGTCAGCGCCCAGACGAGGCTGAACGTGGTCAGGATCGAGGTCGCCGCCACGACGAGGGGCAACGCGACGGCGGTCAGGGTCCCGAAGACGAACAGCAGGACGAGCAGAGCGCCGAGGCCGCCGATCAGGATCTCGATCGCAAGGCTGGGCCCCGCTGTCCCGCCGACGTCCTCGAAGAGGGGGTCACGGCCCGTGAGATGGACGGTCACTCCAGGCGGCGTCGCGGCCTTGAGCTCCGCTCGGACTCGCTTGATGTGCACGGTCGAGCTGAAGCCCGGTAAGCCGGACGGGTAGATCTCGGCGAACGTCGTGTGCCGGTCCTTGGAGACATAGGCGTTTGAGCCCGTCGAGAAGAACGAGCTCGTCCGGGAGCCGGGATTGACGGCGGCACCTTTGGCGACCGCGGCGGCGATCCCTTTCTCTTTCGTCACGTCGCCCTTGGACTGGAAGACGGCGACGAGCGGCGCCTGCTCCCCGCTGCCGAAGGTCTTCAGCGTCCGCTGGTTCGCCTCGTAGGCCGAGTAGCCGGGGATCGAGAACGACTCGAACCAGCGGTCGGAGAGGCGCGTGGTCGTGAACAGCCCGAAGAGCAGAAGCGCGACCCACGCGAGCACGATCCAGCGGCGGCGGCGGATGACGAAGTACGCAAGGCGCTCGAGCACTCCCCTGCACGTTATGGACCCGCGCTAGGGCAGCGCAAGGTTGTGACCCCGGTATCATGTGAGCAGATGGTTGCCGTCTCGTATCGGACCTGTTCGTGGCGCCCCCGGCGAGGCGGGAGCATGCGCGCGGACTGACCGACGCGCAGCCGCTTCGCTCCTCGCAGGCCTCCTCGGAGGCCTTTTTCGTCCCTTCACGAAGGAGAATCGACCTGCCATGAAGATCTTTTCCGGTATCCAACCGACGGGCGACAAGCACCTCGGCAACCTGATCGGCGGCTTCCGGCAGTACGCGGCGACGCAGGAGCGCGGCGAGGCGTTCTTCTGCATCGTCGACCTGCACTCGATCACCGTCGAGCACGACCCCGCCGAGCTACGGCGCTCGACGCTCGACCTCGCAGCGATGCTGTTCGCGACCGGGCTCGATCCCGACCGATCGACCGTGTTCGCCCAGAGCCACGTGACCGCGCACGCCGAGGCGGCCTGGCTGCTCTCGGCCGTCACGAGCTACGGGCAGCTCGGCAGGATGACCCAGTTCAAGGAGAAGGGCACAGGGCGCGAGTTCATCTCCGCCGGGCTCTTCACGTACCCGGTGCTGATGGCCGGCGACATCCTGCTCTACCAGACCGACATCGTCCCGATCGGCGACGACCAGCGCCAGCACCTCGAGCTCACGCGCGACATAGCCGAACGGTTCAACTCACGGTTCGGCAAGACGTTCATCGTGCCCGAGGGTGTCTACCCCGAGGTGGGCGCACGGATCATGGACCTGCAGGAGCCCACGAAGAAGATGTCCACCACCGGCGGCACCGAGCAGGGCACGGTCGTGCTGCTCGACGAGCCGGACGTGATCCGCCGCAAGTTCAAGACCGCGGTCACCGACTCCGGGCGCGAGGTGCGGCGCGCCGAGGACAAGCCGGGGATCACGAACCTGATCGACATCATGTCGGTCGCGACCGGCGAGACGCCCGACGAGGTCGAGGCGCGGTTCGCGGACGCCGGCTACGGCGACTTCAAGGAGGCGGTTGGCGAGGCAGTGGTGGCGTTGGTTGCGCCCGTGCAGGACCGATACCGGGAACTGCGGGCCGACGAGGCCGAGCTGCGGCGGCTGCTCGCGATGGGCGCGGACAAGGCACGCGCGGCCTCGGCGCCGACGCTTGCGGCGATGTACGAGCGGATGGGCTTCACCCGCTAGAGACCAACCAGCCGCCTGAGCGCCGCGACCTCCTCGCGCGTCAGCTCACGCCACTCGCCTCGGGCGAGCCCGCGCAGGTCCAGGCCTGCGTAGCGGCTGCGGTGCAGGCGCGTCACCGGGTGGCCGACCGCCTCGAGCATCCGTTTGACCTGGTGCTTGCGGCCCTCGTGGAGCGTCAGCTCGACCCGGCCACGGCCGAGCCGCCGCGCGCGGGCCGGTGCCGTCTCTCCGTCGTCCAGATCGATGCCCTGCTCGAGGCGGAGCAACGCGTCCGGGGAGGGGTCGCCCTCGACCTCCACCTCGTAGACCTTGTCCACCTCGTAGCGCGGGTGGGCCAGCCGGTGCGCCAGCTGCCCGTCGTTGGTGAGCAGGAGGGCCCCGGTCGTGTCGGCGTCGAGGCGTCCGACCGGAACCACCCGTGGCTCGCGCGGGACGAGACCGACCACGGTCGGCCGGCCCTGGGGGTCTCGCGACGTCGTGACGGTACCGCCGGGCTTGTGCAGGAGGATGTGTGCCAGCCGCTGCTTGCCGACCGCGCGCCCGTCCACCTCGACCCGGTCGCCGGCAGCGACGAACGTGTTCAGCTCGCCGAGATCGCCGTTGACGCTCACGCGGCCGGCCTTGATCAGCTCGTCGGCCGCGCGACGGGATGCGACCCCGGCGCGGGCGAGGTAGGCGTTCAACCGCATCGGCGAATCCGGCCGGCCCTCAGTAGAGCGTGGTCGCCAGCTGCCGGCGGAAACGGGAGCTCAGCGGGTGCTCCTGGCCGAGCTCCGCAAAGAGCGCGACCATGATGCGACGGATCTCGTCGCGCTGCGCACCATCTGCGGCGGCAGCTTGCTCGAGCAGCAGCTCGAGCGCCCGTTCGTGGTCTTCGGCCTCGAGCGCGGCGACGACTTCCGGCTGGTCCCCGCGCTCCCGCAGCTCCTCGAGCAGGCGATCGCCCTCCGTCGGCCCGAGCAGCCCGTCCAGGAATGCCGCCACCGCCTGTGGCGGCTGCGCGCCTGTGAACTCTGCGACCACACGGCCCTTGCGAAACGCCTTCACGGCCGGAATACCCCTGATCTCGTAATGCTGAGCGAGCTTGGGGTTCGCGTCCACATCGACCTTTGCAAGAACGATCCCGTCCCGCGCGGCGACCTCCCTGTCGAGCACTGGGCCAAGTGCCTTGCACGGCCCGCACCATTCCGCCCAGAAGTCGACGACGACGGGCGCCTCGTGCGAGCGCTGCAGGACATCGGCGTAGAAGGTCTCGTCGGTGACGTCCACTAGCCTCGGACTGAGTCTAGGCCGAGGAGGCGGGGTCAGGCCGGGCGGCGTTCGGCGATCGCCTCGAGCCGGCCGCGGATCTCCTCGGCGTTACCGCCGAGGTCGTCCAGGCGCGGCAGCTCGGAGAGGCTCTCGAGCCCGAAGACCCGCTCGAAGAGCGGAGTGACGCGGTAGCGGATCGCGCCGCCCTCGTCGCGGCCCGATTCGGCAATCAGCCCGCGCTCAACGAGCCCGGCGACGACAGAGTCGGCGGCGACCCCTCGGATGCGGGCGACGTCGGGGCGGCTGCACGGCCCCAGGTAGGCGATCACCGCCAGCGTCTCGAGCGCCGCCTGTGAGAGGCCGCGCTCGACCGGGCGCTCGAACAGGCGCGAACAGGCGGTCGCCGCGTCGCGCGACGCGCGGAAGGCGTAACCGCCCGCGACGTGCTCGAGCACGATGCCGCTGCGGCCCTCCTCGTAGCGGCCCGCGAGCAGCTCGAGCGCTTCCTCGACGCGCGCTGAATCGTCCTCGGCGGCATCCGCGAGCTCCTCGACCGACAGAGGCTGCGACGCGACCACGAGGAGCGCCTCCAGCGTCCGCGCCAGGTCGTCGAGCGGGCTCGTTGTGATCAGGCGGAGCGGGCGTTCCACGAACTGTCTCCTTCCTCGGCGGGTTGCGTAGTTCCTTCCTCCGCGCGCGCGATCCGGATCGGCGCGAACGGCGCCGCCTGCTCGATCTGGATCTCGCCGCTCTTGCGCAGCTCGAGGAGCGCGAGGAACGCGACCGCCTGCTCGACGCGCGGGAGGCCGGCGACCTCCTGCTCGAAGTCGAACCGGCGTCGGCGGCGCAGCAGCGATCGAAACCGCTCGACGAACTGCGCGACCGGTGGGAACCGCAGCCCCATGTGTGCGAGCGAGACTTCGGGCGGCTCGGTCGCCAGGGTGCGCATCGCGAGCACCAGCGCCTCGGGCTGCTGGGGTGCGATCCGCCGCTCGGCGCGCGGAGCGAGCGGCGCCGGGCCGAGCCGGAAGAAGCGGTCCTGCTCGTGCTCCAGCCGCTCGCTGAGCCAGCCTGCCGCCTCCTTCATCCGGCGGAACTCCTCGAGCCGGCGGGCCAGCTCCTCGGCGGCCTCCTCCGGATCGAGGTCGCCGAGCTCGACTTCCTCGTCCGGGAACAGCTCTCGTGCCTTCAGCTCGAGGAGCGCACCGACCAGCACGAGGAACTCCCCGCAGGCGTCCAGGTCGAGCGCGTCTCGTTCCGCGAGACGCTCGACGAAGGCGATCACGACGTCTGCGACGTCCACGTCCCGCGGCTGCAGCTCCTCCCTCAGGACGAGCGTCAACAGCAGGTCGAACGGTCCCTCGAACGCGTCGAGGTCGAGCTCGAGCTCCCGAACATGCATCGCGGGGAGGCTAGCGGCGCGGGCGGACGCGGCCTTTGGGGATCGCCATCGCAGGCCCGCGCGGCAGCTCGCGGCGGCGCTTGACCGCGGGGCGCTCGCCGCCGGTGTGGAAGAACTGCCACCAGACGAAGAAGGCCGTCGCGCAGGCAAAGACGATGATCGAGACCCAGAAGTTGAGCCGCTGGCCGGCGATGTGATGCGACGGGTCGACGCGGAGCAGCTCTTCGAACGTACGTCCGACGCAGTACAGCGACACGTACAGGGAGAACAGAGCCGGCGGCTTGATCCGGAACCGCCTGCCGATCAGGATCAGGACGCCCGCCATCCCCAGGTCGTAGATGAGCTCGTAGAGGAACGTCGGGTGGAACGTGTCCGAGGTGACGTACTGCGCCGGCCGGTGCCGCTCGTCGATCTCGAGCCCCCAGGGCAGGTTGGTCGGCTTGCCGAACAGCTCCTGGTTGAACCAGTTTCCCAGGCGTCCGATTCCCTGCGCGACGAGCAGGCCGGGCGCGACCGCATCGGCGAAGAGCCGGACGCTCTCGCCTGCCCGTCTGATCACGAAGGCTCCGGCCAGGCACCCGAACAGGATCCCGCCCCAGACGCCGAGCCCTCCCTCCCAGACGGCGAACGGGCCCCACCACTTGTCGGGCACCTCGTTCCAGCTCGTGACGTCGTGGTACGCGCGCGCTCCGACGATGCCGAACGCAACCCCCCAGACTGCGACGCGGATGACCAGGTCCCAGTCGCCGCCGAGCCGCACCCAGCGCAGCCCCGTCAGCCCGATGCAGGCTGCGATCGCCAGCAGCAGCATCAGCCCGTACAGGTGGATGTGCAGCGGGCCGACGTCGACGACGCCGGAGCTCGGAGACGGGATCGAGGCGAGTAGCGGCATGGGCAGAAGCGATTCTGCCCGTGCTGCCGGGTGCGTGCTGCCTACAGGAGGATGCGCAGCGCGGTGTCCGCGGGGCAGCCACGCTCGAGGAGCTCGATCGCGAAATGGAGATCGACGTCCGGCCGCGCTGCGAGCTCGACCGCGTCGGCCCCGTCGTAGCCCGCGCGCTCCAGCTCCTCGGCCCGCCAGCGCTGAATGCGCTCGCTCTCGGTTTCGATATGGACGTCGAGCTCGGCCGCAGACATTCTGATCATCCCTTCGATCGTTGCTTGTACTCGTCTGTTCGACGGAAACGGCGAATCGGATGTCCCCCTTCGGGGGGATTCCCTGCGGTGCCTCCCCGCGACGCTTTCCGGCGGCTGGCCTAAAGGATGCGCAACATCGTCAGGCGCCTGCTCCCGCCGCCGAGCTCCGGGCCGAAGCTGAAGTCGACCGTCCACCGGCCGCGGCTCGGGAAGACGATCCGGGTGGCGTAATAGGTCGAGCCGACCTGGGCGACGCGGAAGGTGCGCGTCTTCCCCGTCAGGGCGTTCCGGACCGTGACGATGGGCCTGGCCCCACTGACGCGATACGGCTCCCCGTTCTTGAAGTAGAACCAGAACCTGACTTTCCACGCCTGGCCGGCCTTCAGGCCCTTCGGCGCCGGCGTGAAGAGGACCCTCGTGTCGCTGATCGGATCCTTCGCGGTCGCGGCCGCCGGGATCAACAGGGCGCAGGCGAGTGCGGCAGTCAGCAGTTTCGTCATCGAGCCTCCTTTTGCAGCTCTACACCGCCGCGGCGGGCACGGTTCCCGCTCACCGGAAAGAGCGTGCGATCAACAGCGCCTCCCGCACCGTCAGGTCGCCCTCGAGCCGCAGCGTCAGGCGGCCGTGCTGCCAGAGCAGGACGTTCCGCGCGAGGCGGACCCGCTCGTCTTGGATCAGGTCGGTCGGCGCCAGGTAGAGAAAGTGAGTGGCGCCGGAGAGGAAGTACCCCTGCTGCCCGCCCACGGTCACCGGCGTGATCATCGTCCGCGGCTCGACGACCTTCTTGACGAGCTCGATCCGCTCGCTGCCCTGGAACTGCGAGACCAGGAGCCGCACGGCCCCATACCGGAACCAGAGCATGCCGCCGTCCCAGGTGACGCCGTCAGGATCGCCGAGAAGGCTCGACCGGAGCGGCTCGAAGCCGGCCGTCTGCGCAGCGTCTCCGAGCGAGATCGGAGCGCCGAGGTCGAGGGGGGCCGTCCCCCGCATCTCGGGCAGCCGGTCGACGAGCTCGATGCTCGCGCCCCGCAGATGGAAGAAGTGGAGGATCGCCGAGCGGGCGGGTGGGACGGAGAAGGCCACGGCGAGTGCGACCAGGAGCGCGGCCAGGACGAGCACCAGCGCGCGCCTGCGCGGACGACGCGCTGCCAGTCGTGCCCGGACAGCCGGTGCCAGGTCGCGCTCGGCCGGGAAGTCGACGTACGCCGCCAGGGCTCTGAGCTCGCGCTCGGTCATGCCTGCCCCTCCTCTGCCAGCTCGGCCCGTAGCCGCTCGAGGGCGCGCGAGAGCCGCGACTTGACGGTGCCCGGCCGGACGCCGAGCGCGGCCGCGGTCTCGGCCTCGGAGAGATCGAGGAAATAGCGGCAGGTGAGCGCCTCCCGATCGTGGTCGGGGAGACGGTTGAGCGCGTCGGTCAACTGCTCACGGCGCTCGCCCGCGAGCAGGACCGCCTCCGGGAAGGGGGCCGCCTCCCCGGAAGGCTCCTGTGTCGCCCTCAGCGCCAACGCCGCCCGGCGGCCTGCCGAGCGCCGGCGGTTGCGCGCCTCGTTGGCGACGATTCGCAGCAGCCACGGCTTGAAGGGGGATCCGGGTCGGAAGCGCCACAGCGCCCTGTTGGCCTTGACGAAGGCGTCCTGAGCGGCCTCCTCGGCGTCGGCGGCGTTGCCGGAGAAGAGGTACGCGGTGCGCAGCGCGATCCCCTGGTAAGCGAGCACGAGCTCCTCGTAGGCGTCGGCGTCGCCCCGCCTCGCGCGGGCGACGAGTTCTCTATCGTCGAGTGGCCGGCCCACCACCGCTGCTTCTACACCCTGCGGCGCCGGGCGGTTCCCTCAGCGCCGGCTCGTGGCGGTCAGCATCGTGCGAGTACTACAGCCCGGTGGCTAGCCTGGTTCCGAATGGTGCGTCTCGTCGGAACCAATCACGTGGCGATCGAGGTGGGCGACCTCGACGAGGCCCTCGACTTCTACGGCCGGATCTTCGAGCTCACGCTCCGCGGCCGCTCCGCCGGCATGGCCTTCATCGATATGGGCGATCAGTTTCTGGCGCTCTCGACAGGCCGCACGCAACCGCCCGACCAGGCCCGCCATATCGGACTCGTCGTGGACGATCGTGAGGCGGCCCTCGCCGCAGCGCGGGAGGCCGGCGCGGAGCTGCTCGGCGACAACGACTTCCGCGACCCGTGGGGAAACCACTTCCAGGTCGTCGACTACCGCGACGTCCAGTTCACGAAGACCCCGAGGATCCTCGAGGGAATGGGGCTCGACGGGCTCGAGAAGTCCGAGCGCGCCCTCGCCGAGCTGCGCGCGAAGGGCCTTGGGTAGCTACAGAACCGCAGCTTCGCCGAGGAGCGCCTTCACCTCGGCGTAGAAGTCCGGCACGGGAGCGACGCGGTACTCGGGCCCGAACTCCAGCGTTTTCGGCCCGTCCGAGGTCTCGAGCGCGAGCACGACCTTCGCCTCCCCCGGGTAGTCGCGGACGACGTGACCGAGCTCGCGCAGCGTGCCGGCGGGCGCCTTGCGCGCGTCCACCTTCAGCCGCACCTCGGTCGGCGCGACGAATGCCTCGAACTCGGTGACCTCGAGCGCTATCAGCTTCGACTCGCCTTCCTTGTGGTCGACCCGCGCCTTCATCACGAGCACGCGGTCGGGCTCGCACAGCTCGCGGGATGCCGCGTAGACGGAGTTGAAGACGACCGCCTCGGTGCTACCCGTCAGGTCGTCGAGGCGGATGAAGACCATCGGGTCGCCCTTCTTCGTCGTCAGCTGCTTGACCGCTGAGACGATCCCGCCGACGACGACGATCTCGCCGTCGCGGCAGCGCTCGAGCTCGGCGAGCGGGCGGTCGGTCTTGCGGCGCAACTGGTCGCCCAGGTTAGCGAGCGGATGCTCGCTGACCCATAAGCCGAGCGTCTCCTTCTCCAGGCGCAACAGCTCGCTCTTCTCATACTCATCGGAGGAAATCGGCGCGTGGTGCCCCGGCCGGTCGGTGCCCGCCTCCTCGAGGTCGAAAATCGAGCCCTGACCTTGGTTGCGGGCGTCGTGCTCACTGCCACCCCAGGAGAGCGCCTGGTCGAGCATCTCGACCATCCCCTTGCGTGACGCGCCGGTCGAGTCGAGCGCGCCGGACTTGACGAGCGACTCGAGCGCGCGCTTGTTCGCGTCCTGCGGGTGAACCCGCTCGGTGAAGTCCCAGATCGAGCTGAACGGGCCCGCTGCCTCGCGCGCGTCGATGATCGCGCGGCAGGCCGCCTCGCCGACGTTCTTGACCGCATTGAGGCCGAAGCGGATCTTCCCCTCGACGACGGCGAAGTCGAGCTGCGACTCGTTCACGTCCGGCGGCAGCACCTCGATCCCGAGCTCGTGGCAGGCGTTGACGTAGAACGGCACGCGGTCCTTGGTGTTCATCACCGAGGAGATCAGCGCCGCCATGTACTCGCGCGGGTGATGGGCGCGGAGCCACGCGGTGCGGTACGCGATCAGCGCGTAGCCGGCGGCGTGTGACTTGTTGAAGGAGTAGTCCTGCGCCTTCTCCATGTCGTCCCAGAGCTGGCGGGCGACCTGCGCCGTGGTGCCGTTCGCGATGCAGCCCTCGATAAACTTCTCCTTCAGCGAGGCCATCAGCGAGTGGATCTTCTTCCCGATCGCCTTGCGGAGATCGTCCGCCTCGGCGGGAGAGAAGCCGGCGATTTGCTTGGCGATCTCCATCGACTGCTCCTGGTAGATCGCAATCCCGTGCGTCAGCTCGGTGATCGGCCGCAGGCGCTCGTCCAGGTACGAGACCTGCTCCAGGCCGTGCTTGCGGCGCGCGTACACCGGGATGTACTGCATCGGCCCGGGGCGGTAGAGAGCGACCAGCGCGATCAGGTCCTCGAACTCGGTCGGCTTGACCTGGCGCAGTGCCTCGCGCATCCCGGACGACTCGAACTGGAAGACACCGATCGCGTCGCCGCGCTGCAGCATCTCGTACGTCTGCGGATCGGTGAGCGGGATCGACTCGATCACGAGGTCGCCGACGAGCTCGACGGCCTTGTCGATCACGTCGAGGTTGCGCAGGCCGAGGAAGTCGATCTTCAGCAGGCCCAGTGCCTCGACGTCGCCCATCGGCAGCTGCGTGACGACCTCCTGGTCGGGGCCCTTTTGCTGGACTGGGACGATGTCGATCAGCGGCCGGTCGGAGATGACGACACCGGCGGCGTGGATCGAGTCGGCGCGGACGAGACCCTCGAGCGGCCGCGCGAGGTCGACGATCTCCCGGACGAGCGCGTCCGCATCGTAGGCCTGCTTCAGCTCCTGCCCCGGCTTCAGACACTCCTCGAGGTAGACCTTTGGGCCCTCGGGGATCAGCTTCGCGACCTTGTCGACCGAGCCGTACGGGATCTCGAGCACCCGGCCGGCGTCGCGGACGGCGGCGCGGGCCATCATCGTCGAGAAGGTGATGATCTGCGCGACGCGGTCGCGCCCGTACTTCTCGGCGACGTAGTTGATCACGCGCTCGCGGCCCGCGACTGCGAAGTCGATGTCCATGTCCGGCATCGACTTGCGGCCCGGGTTGAGGAAGCGCTCGAAGAGCAGGCCGTAGCGGATCGGGTCGACGTCGGTGATCTCGAGGCAGTACGCGGCCAGCGATCCCGCGGCCGAGCCGCGTCCAGGCCCAACCTGGATCCCGTGGGTCTTCGCGAAGTGGACGAAGTCCCAGACGATCAGGAAGTAGTCGGCGAAGCCCATCTCCCGGATCGTCTTCAGCTCGTACTGGAGCCGCTCGCGGAGCTCCGGCGTGACCGACTCGTACCGCCGGGCGATGCCGTCCTCGCAGAGCTCGACGAGATAGTCGAAGGCGTCGCGGCCGTCGGGCGTGGGGAACGACGGGAGCAGCAGCCGATCGGTCTCGATCGTGACCGCGCACCGCTCGGCGACCTCGAGCGTGCGGCGCAGGGCCTCCGGGTAGGCGGCGAAGTCGGCGGCCATCTCGGCGGGCGTCTTGAAGAAGAACTGATCCGTGTCGAAGCGCCAGTGGTTCGGGTTCTTCAGCGAGTCACCGGACTGGATGCAGAGCAGCGCCTCGTGCGCGCGCGCGTCGTCGTGTAGGAGGTAGTGCACGTCGCCCGTCGCGACCAGTGGGAGCCCGGTCGCCTCCGCGAGCTTCGCGAGCTGCGGGTTGATCCGCGCCTGGGGCTCGAGACCGGCGTTCTGGATCTCCACGTAGGTGGAGTCGCGGCCGAAGATCTGGACGAGGCGGTCGAGATCGGCGGCTGCGTCCTGCGGGCGGCTCTCCTCCAGCGCCTTGGACACGCGTCCGGAGAGGCAGCCGGACAGGGCGACGATCCCCGTCGAGTAGCGCTCGAGCAGCTCCCAGTCGACCCGCGGCTTGTAGTAGTAACCCTCGAGGTAGCCGAGCGAGGAGAGCTTGATCAGGTTCGCGTAGCCCTCGTTCGACTCGGCCAGCAGGGTCAGGTGCGCATAGCCCTTCTCCTGGCGGCGGCGGTCGTCGGCGACGTAGACCTCGCAGCCCACGATCGGCTTGATTCCGTGCTTCTTGGCCTCGCGGTGGAGCTCGACGGCGCCGGCCAGCGAGCCGTGATCGGTGAGCGAGACGGCGGGCATCTCGAGCTCGGCAGCCCGGGCAGCGAGGGCCGGGATGCGGCACGCCCCGTCCAGGATCGAGTACTCCGAGTGGACGTGAAGATGGACGAAGGCCGCCTCGGACACCGGAGGGCCATGCTACTAGCAGCGTCGGCGCGCAACTCGAGCGCGCACAGAGCCGCTGGACGAGCACATGCGTGCATGTTCTTCCGGTTCGCCGTGCCGGATCCTCACCGCCCGTATGTCCCCGTGAGCTCGGCCGTCTCGAGCACATGGCCCTCGAGCGCGGCATCGAAGCTGAGCCGGCGATCGGCAGGCCCGAGCTCGAGCTCGGCGTCCAGCGCATAGAGCCGGAAGACGTAGCGGTGCGGCTTCCCCGGCGGCGGACACGGCCCGCGGTACCCCGGCGCTCCGAAGTCGTTTCGGCCCTCCGCCGGCGCCTGCTCGCCCTCGCCAAGACTGCCGGCTGCGGCCGGCAGACCCGATGCCGGTAGACCCCATGCCAGCCAGTGCGTGAACGGGTAGCGGCCTGCATCCGGGTCGTCGACGGACAGGGCCAGGCTCACCGTCCCGTCAGGCGGGGCCGTCCAGGCCAGCGGCGGCGAGACGTCGTCGCCGTCGCACGTGTGGCGTACCGCGATCTGCTCCTCGTCACCGAAGGCGGCGCTGGTCAGCTCCACGTGCATGGTTGTAGCAGGGGGCTACATCTCCGCCCCTGCCGCCCGCTCGTCCCGGAGCCGCTGGATCAGTGCGGAGGCCGCTCCGCGCGTGACCGGGAACTCCACGCCCGCGCGTGCGCAGAGCTCGTGCGCCAGCGCGTACACCTGCTTCCCGGTGGGCTTCGCCTCAGGCTGACGGATCGTGATCGGTGCCCGCTCGGTCTCCACCCTGGAATTGCACCAAGGAAACCGTGACGCGTGGGCGACTCGTTCGTGGCGGAAGTGTGACTTCCGCCACGCGGCTATGCGGCCGCGCCGCCGCCTCCGCCGCTCTCGCCGCCCCCGCTTTTCTTCCTGCGCCAGAAGAAGAGCAGGCCGCCGAGCGTCGCCAGCCCCGCTGCGAGACGGACGGCGGGCCTGTTCGGTTTCCCACCCGAGAGGGCCGGCACGGCCGCCTTCGCCTTTTTCCTCGCCACCCGCTTGCCGACGTTCCAGGTCAGCCAGCCGAGGACGGCATTCCTCTTGTTGACGATTCCCATCTCTCGCTCCTTCCGCTTCAGGCCTTGGCGGGAGCTTTCCGCTTCGGCGGCATGTGAATCGGCCGCCCGAGCGCCATCAGCCCCGCTTCCTTGATCGCCTCCGACAGGGTCGGATGCGCCGTCATACCGTCGGCGACGGTCTCGACCGTTGCCTCCGAGTCGAGTGCGACCACGCCCGCCTCGATCAGGTCGGTCACGTGCGGGCCGACCATGACCAGGCCGAGCAGCTCGCCGTACCGCGTCTCGTGGATCGACTTGACCCAGCCGACGGTCGAGTCCTGCATCACCGCGCGCGCGTTCGCCACCCACGGGAAGACGCCGACGGCCACGTCCTCGCCGTACTGCTCGCGCGCCTCGGCCTCGGTCAGCCCGACCGAGGCGATTTCCGGGTCGGTGTAGATCGGACGCGGGACGCCGCGCGCGTCGACCACCGCCTCGTGCCCGGTCGCGTTCTCGGCGGCGACCTCGCCCTCGCGGAACGCGGTGTGCGCGAGCTGCCAGTAGCCGGCGCAGTCGCCGACGGCGTAAATGTGCGGCACCGTGGTCCGCCGGTGCTCGTCCGCGGCGATCCCCTTGCGGCGGTCGAGCTCGACCCCGATCTCCTCCAGCCCGAGGCCTTCGACGAGCGGCGCGCGACCGACGGCGACGAGCATCAGGTCGCACTCGACCGTCTCCCCCTGCCCGAAATGAACCGTCAGCCCACCACCGGCCTCCTCGACCTTCGAGCACTGCTTCTCGAGCTGGAGCGCGATCCCACGCTTCTCGAACTGCTTCGCCAGCTCCTTCGAGGCGTCCTCGTCCTCCATCGGGATCAGCCGGGGAAGCATCTCGATGATCGTCACCTCGGAGCCGAACCTCTGGAGGATCGAGGCGAACTCGCAGCCGATGATTCCACCGCCGAGCACGACGAGCCGCTTCGGCACCGCCTCCTGGGCGAGCAGGCCGGTGGAGTCCACGCACAGCGTCGAGTCGAGCCCCTCGATCGGCGGCCGGATCGGGAACTAGCCGGTGGCGACGACCGCGCTCTTGAAGACGACGTCCTCCCCGCCCTCGACCGCGATCGTGTTCGCGTCCGTGAAGAACCCACGTCCCCGCACCCACTCGACGCCGTTCGCCTTGAAGAGAGTGGCGACACCCTGGGTCATCTGCTTGACGACCTGCGCCTTCCAGACGTTCGCGGTCCCGAGGTCGAGTTTCGGCGGGCCCACCTCGACCCCGAACTTGGGAAAGCTCTCCTCCGCCTCCTTGAGCGCAAACGCGGTCTGCACCCACGCCTTGGTCGGGATGCACCCGATGCGCAGGCATGTGCCGCCGAGCTCGGGCTCGAGTTCGATGCAGACGGTCCGCGCGCCGAGCTGCGCAGCGCGAATCGCGGCGGTATACCCCCCGGGGCCGCCCCCGAGGACGACGACGTCACAATCCATCTCTCTCCTAGTTGGCTTCCGCGCCGATCCTAGCGAGGCCCGAGCGGGCCGCGTCGGCGCGTTCGAGCCAGGGAGGTGCCTCGAGCCGTTCGAAGATCTCGCGCGCCTCCGCGAGCAATGACTCGGCTTCGTCGGTCCGGCCCTGCGCAGTGAGCCACTCACCGTGCTCGAGCTCGGTGACCGCGAGCGGGAACGTCAAACCATGCTCACGGAACACGGCGCCGGCGGTCTTGAACCCCTGCTCGACTCCGTCGTTCTCACCCCGTTCCGCCAGCAGCCGCGCTCGGAACCGCGCGGCGTGCCCCCGCATGGAGGGGGGCCGCTTGCCGGGCGGGATCGCATCGATACGGACGAGCAGCTCCTCAGCCGTTTCGAGCCGTCCGAGCACGAGGGCCGACTCGAGCCCTTCGCAAATCGCGATCTTCGTGTCGGCGGAGACCCCGCCCCCGAACACCTCGAGTGCCGCGAGTGCTTCCCCGCTCGACGCCAACGCTTCTTCATAACGCCCCTCCGCGCGGAGCGCGATGGAGGACAAGGCTGCGTAGGTGGACCGGTCCTGGACGTCCGCCGAATCCTTCAGGTCGGACACCAGCGAGAGCACGCGTCTCGCTTCCTCCGGCTCGCCACGCGAAGCTGCGATCTCGATCCGCGTGCCGGCCGTGGACAGCGCGTACTTGAGCTGGTCATCGGGAACCTCCGCCGCCAGGGCGACCGACTCGGACCATTCCCCCGCGCGCGAGAGGCAGTAGGCGAGCTCGCCGAGCAGGCGCCACTCCATGATTCGGTCTCCGGCCTTGCGGGCGAGAGCGAGCCCACGCCGATGCAGCTCGATCGCCTCCTCGTAGCGGTCGCGCCGATCGAACTGATCGCCGAGATTGTTGTAGGCACGCAACGCCGCCCGGGTCAGGTCATGCTCCAGCGCGAGCTCGAGCGCATGCTTGAGCAGCGCCACGGACTGCTCGGAGCGCCCGTTGAAGCTCGCGATCATCCCCTGCGTGTTGAGGGCCTGCGACAGCACCTCGGGCAGCCAGAGCGACTCAGCGATCTCGATCGCGGTGTCGATCCGCTCGGTCGCGAGACCCACCTCGCCCTTGAAGAAGTGGAGCCGGCCGAGCTGGGCGGCGAGCGTCGCGAGATCGCTGTCCGGCTCGTCGCCGGCGAGGACGGCAATGGCCCGCTCCATCCGTTCGAGCGCCTGGTCGAGGTGGCCGGACCGCCATTCGACCTCGCCGAGCCGCGACGAGACCCGGGCGGCCGGGTGGGTCATCCCCTGCCCTTCGTAGAGCTCGAGGGCCCGCCCGAAATGACTTCCAGCCTGGTCGATCCGCCCCGCCACCCAGGCGGCCGCGCCGGCCCGCTCACGCAGCGCCGCCTCGGTGAGCGGCTCGTCGGTGAGCTCGGCCGCCCGCTCGAAGTAGTGCTCGGCCTCCTCGTTCGCCGCCAACGAGGCTGCGCGCTCACCGGCCCGGGTGAGCATCTCCTGCGCCTTGGCTTTGATCTCAGGCGCGTCGTCGGCGTCCGGCGACGCACGATAGGCCTCGAGGTAGTGCGCCGCGATCACCTCGACGATCTCCTGCTCGCCCGCCCCGAAAGCCTGCACGAGATGGGCGGCGGCGGCGAGATGGCGCGCCTTGCGCTCGGCCTTGGCCAGCGTGTCGTAGGCGACGCGCTTGAGCAGGTCCTGAAGGAAGCTGTACTGCCCACGCTCGGGAGAGCGTGGATCGGCCTGGACCGAGAACACCTCCTTGCGGACGAGCGAGGTGAGCAGGGGGTCCAGCTCCGGCTCGGCAAGGCCCGAGAGCGCCGCCAGCCCCGTCTTCGTGAACGACTTGCCGAGCACGGAGGCGTCCTGGAGCAGCCGCCGCTCCTCGGGGGCGAGGCCGTCGAGACGGGCGGCGACGAGCGCCTGCAACGTCTCGGGCACGTCGAGCGCTTCGATCGGCCCGGTCGGCCGGTAGACGTCGCCCTCGCGCGTGAGCAGGCCCCGGTCGAGCAGCATCCGCACGGTCTCGACCGCGTACAGGGGTACGCCCTCCGCGCGGGCGAGGATCTGTGCGCGCAGCTCCTCGGGCAGGCCGGGTACGAACCCGTCGAGCAATTGCTCCATCGCCAGCTCCGAGAGCGGCTCGAGCGAAAGCGTCGTTCCGTTGCGACCGCCCGCCCCGAAAGCGGGCCGGCGCTCGGCCAGCTCCGGCCGGGCAAGCGCGAGTACGAAGAGCGGGTGGCTGCGCGACCACTCGAGCAGGTACTCGACGAAGTCGAGGAGCCCGTTGTCGGCCCACTGCAGGTCCTCGAAGACGAGCACGACCGTGCCCTGCTCGGCGAGGCGCTCGAAGAAGAGCCGCCAGGCCGAGAAGAGGTCCTCGCGGTCGGGAGCGGTCCGCTCGGCGAGCCCGAGTAGATGCGCGAGCCTCGGTTCGAGCCAGCTCCGTTCCTCGGTATCGGCGACGTGCTCCTCGATGTTCTTCCGCAGCTTGGCGAGCGCCGGCTCGGGCGCCTCCTCCTCGAGGATCCCGGCCCGCATCCGCACCATCTCGGCGAGCGCCCAGTAGGCGACGCCGTCCCCGTAGGCGAGACACCGCCCCCGGTGCCACCAGAAGGACTCCGCGAGACCGTCCACGTACTTCTCGAACTCCCAGGCGAGCCGCGACTTGCCGATTCCTGCGATCCCGGAGACCGAGACCAGGTGCGCCTTGCCCTCCTCCCCGCAGCCGTGGAAGAGCTCCTTGACCAGACGCAGCTCCCGCTGACGGCCGACGAACGGCGGCTCGAGACCGGCCGACTTCTGCGCGCCGCCGCGGGCGGCTGTCACGCGGAGCGCCCGGTAGAGCGGGACGGCCTCGACCTTTCCTTTCAGCTCGTGCTCGCCCGCGGGCTCGTAGGCAATTGCAGCCTCCGTGGCGCGCCTCGTCACCTCGCCGACGAGCACGGCGCCCGGATCGGCCGCGGACTGGATGCGCGAGGCGGTGTTGACGAGGTCGCCGGCGACCATGCCCTGGCCGGTCGCACCGAGCGTGACGGCCGCCTCCCCGGTCAGGACGCCGGCGCGGGCGCGCAGCTGCGGATCGAGCTCGGGGACGGCGGCGACCAGGTCCAGTGCCGCCCGAACCGCCCGCTCGGCATCGTCCTCGTTCGCGACCGGCGTGCCCCACACCGCCATCACCGCGTCGCCGATGAACTTCTCCACCGTGCCGCCGTAGAGCGAGATCAGCCGCTGGCAGGTCTCGAAGTAGCGGGAGAGGAGCTCACGCGTGTCCTCCGCGTCGCAGTCTTCCGAGGCGCTCGTGAAGCCGACCAGGTCCGCGAACAATACGGAGACGAGCCTCCGCTCGGCTGACGGAGCCGCAGGACCGGACGCAATGGCAGCGGCAGGCCTCGCCTGCGCCGGCCCGGCCCCGAGCGGGGCCCCGCACTCGTCGCAGAAGCTCGCTCCGACGGGCACGGGATGGCCGTTCGGGCAGACCAGAGCAAGACCCGCGCCGCAGCCCAGGCAGAACCTCGCCTCCGACCGGTTCTCGGTGCCGCAGCTGGGACAGGTCACACGCCGACCTCGACTGCGACAGGGGCTCCGGCCCGCTCGAGCCAGGGTGTGGCGCCGAGCTGTTCGAAGATCCCGCGGGCCTCGGCGAGCAGCGGCTCCGCTTCGTTGGAGCGGCCCTGCTCGCCGAGCCACTCGCCGTGCTCGAGCAGCGTCACCGCCAGCCAGAAGGGCAGCTCGAGCTCGCGGAAACGGGTGGCCGCCGCCGCGTAGTCGCTGTCGGCAGCGCTCTCTGTCGGCGCGAGCCTCGCCCGGAATCGATGTGCCTGCCCGTCGAGGAACGGCGGGCGACGCCCGGGCGGCAGGCTTTCGATCGTGGCGAGGAAGCCCTCGGCCTTCTCGCGATCCCCGATCGCGAGTGCGGCCTCGATCCCGTGGGCAAGAGCCTGCTTGACCCCCTGGTTGGCGACGCCGACGGTCGCAGAGTGAGACAGAGCGCGCTCTGCCGCCACGAGCGCCTCGGGGAAACGCCCTTCGGCCCGCCCCAACGCCGCCTCGGCGCACGCGTAGCACGACTGATCCTGGACGTCGCCTGACTCCGCGAGGCGCGCGTAGATGGAAAAGATCCGTCGCGCCTCGTCGAGGTTCCCGCGGTGGAGGTGGATTTCGAGCACGGACGTCAGTGGGCTGATCAGGGTGCCGCCGGTCGGAAGCCTCTCCTCCGGGATCTCGGCGAGCGCGGCAATCGCCTCGTCCCAGTGGCCCGTCATGTACAGCGCGTAGGTCGTCTCGCTGATGGAGAACCACTCGTTCGGCCGGTCCCCGTCCTTTCGGGCGATCGCGAGCGCCTGGTGCAGGTAGCCCAACGCCTCCTCGTAGCGATCACGTTGAAACGAGATGTCCGAGAGGTTCCCGCAGGCGTTGGCCGCCCGCTGGGTGAGCCCGTGCTCGAGGGAATGCTCGAGCGCGAGCTTGAACAGCCCCCGTGCCTCTTCTGGACGTCCCTGCGCGGTGGTGAGCATCGCCTTCGTTGTCCAGGCGCGCTCGAGCACCTCCGGCAGCGAGAGCGACTCGCCGATCTCGAGCGCAAGCTCCACGTGCTCCGCGGCCCGCTTGGTGTTGCCGGCGAACCAGTACGAAAGCGCCAGGCGCGCGGCGAGCAACCCGAGGTCTTCGTCGGGCTCGTCCGTCGAGATCACGGCGTAGGCTCGTTCCATACGCTCGATCGCCTTTTCGAGCTGCCCGTAGCGAGATTCGACCTCGCCGAGCCGCGCCGACGCGCGGGCCATCGCGTGTGTCTCGCCCTGCGCCTCGTACAAGCCGATCGAGGTCTCGAACAGTCGGGCGGCTGCCTCGTTCGCACCGGCGTTGTTGGCCATCTGGCCCGCCCGGTCGAGCAGCGCCGCCTGCACGAGGGGCTCGTCCGTCAGGCCCGAGCTCTGCTCGAAGTAGCGCTGCGCCTCCTCCGAGGCGCCCAGCGAAGCTGCGCGCTCACCGGCTCTCGTCAGGGCGGCTCGCGCCTTGTCCCTGATCTCCGCCGCGTCCGAGGTGGCGGGAGCGGCCTCATAGGCATTGAGGTAGTGGGATGCGACGACCTCGACGACCTCGTGGTCGCCCCAGGCTTCCTCGAGGTAGCCGGCCGCCGCCAGGTGCCGTGACTTGCGGTCGCTCTTGGCCAGAGTCTCGTAGGCGACGCGGCGCAGGAGGTCCTGCAGGAAGCCGTACTGCCCGTGCTCGGGGGTGCGCGGGTCGGCCTGAACGCCGAGCAGCTCCTTGCGCGTCAACGAGGCCAGGAGCGGATCGAGCTCTTGCTCGGCGAAGCCGGAGACGGCCGCAAGCGCCTGTTTCGTGAACGTCTTGCCGAGGACGGCACCGTCCTGCATCACGCGCCGCTCCTCCGCCGTCAATCCGTCGAGCCGGGCGGCGATCAGCGCGTGCAGCGTCTCGGGGACCTCGAGCGCCTCGACCGTGCCCGTCAGGCGGTAGACGGATCCCTCCTGCACGAGCGCACCGCGGTCGAGCAGCATGCGGACCGTCTCGACCGCGTAGAGCGGAATGCCTTCGGCGCGCTCGAGAATCTGGTGGCGGAGCGCCTCCGGGAGCCCGGGGACGAGACCCGCAAGGAGCTCCTCCATCGCCGGCTCGGGCAGCGGCTCCAGGTAGATGGACGTGAAGTTCCGGCTCGCGGCGCCCCAGGTCGGCCGGCGGTCCTGGAGCTCGGGCCGCGCCAGCGTGACGACGAACAGCGGTGAGCTTCGTGACCACTCCAGCAGGTACTCGATGAAATCGAGCAGCGAGGCGTCCGCCCACTGCATGTCCTCGAAGACCATGACCGTCGGGTAGACGTCCGCGAGCCGCTCGACGAAGAGCCGCCACGCCGCGAACAGGTCCTCACGCTCGAAGCGCGTACTGTCTTCGAGGCCGAGCAGGTGCCGGAGGCGCGGCTCGACAAAGCGTCGCTCGTCGGTGTCGGGCAGGTGCTCTTCGACGACCTGGGCGAGCTTTGCCAGCGCCGAGGCGGGCTCCTCGTCCTCGGCGATCCGTGCCCGCATGCGAACCATGTCGGCGAGCGCCCAGTACGTGACGCCCTCCCCGTAGGAGAGGCAGCGGCCCCGATGCCAGTACGTGATCTGGGGAAGCCCGTCGAAGTACTTGTAGAACTCCCAGGCGAGTCTCGACTTGCCGATGCCCGCGATTCCGGTGATCGAGATGAGCTGCGGCTTGCGATCGTCCGCGCAGGTGTGGAAGAGATCCTTGATGCGGCGCAACTCGCCGTCCCGGCCGACGAACGGCGCCTCGAGCCCGGTCGACTTGAGCGAGCCGCGGGCCCCCGCTATGACGCGGAGCGCCTGCCAAAGCGGTACGAGGCCGTCCTTTCCTTTCAGCTCGTGCGAGCCCGCGTCGGCGTAGACGATCGTCTGATCGGTCGTGCGTCGCGTCGCCTCGCCGACGAGCACGCAGCCCGGGTCGGCGATCGACTGGATGCGCGACGCGGTGTTGACGAGGTCGCCGGCGACCATGCCCTCGCCCTCGGCGCCGACCGTCACCGCGGCCTCGCCGGTGAGAACGCCGGCCCGCGCACGAAGATCGGGCGCGCCGATCTCGTCTCCGAGAGCGGTGACGGCGGCAACCAGGTCGAGCGCTGCGCGGACAGCACGCTCGGCGTCGTCCTCGGTGGCGATCGGCGTGCCCCAGACCGCCATCACCGCGTCGCCGATGAACTTCTCGACCGTCCCGCCGTAGAGCTCGATCAGCCGGCGGCACGTGTCGAAGTAGCGCGAGAGGAGCTCACGCGTCTCCTCGGCATCGCGGCTTTCGGAGAGCGCGGTGAAGCCGACGAGGTCGGCGAAGAGCACTGAGACGAGCCGGCGCTCGGAGGCGGGCGCTTCGCGCTCGGCCGGAGCCCTCGCGGGCAGGCTCTCGAGTCGCGCTCCGCATTCACCACAGAACTTCACTCCCGGTGTGTTCGAACCGCCGCAGGCCGGGCAGGGCAGCGAAAGCGCGTTACCGCACTCCCCGCAGAACTTCCGACCGGCCTCGTTTTCGCTTCCGCATGCGGCGCATTGCATAATCGAACCCTCTATCGACCCTCTCTCTCGGGAGCCTAAGCGTACCCCCGGAGATCGAGATACCGGACTCCGGAAGGTCAGAGCTCTGCCTGCATCACCAGTGCGCCGCCGCGCTCGCCGACCCTGGCGAAGCCGTGCTGCTCGTACAGGTGCAGCGCGGGGTTGTCGGGCTCGACGCTGAGGCTGATCCGGCCGTAGCCCTCGCTCCGCGCCTGCTCGAGCAGGGCGGTCAGCAGCTCCTCGCCGAGGCCGCGTCCCCGCCGGCTCGGCACGATCGCGATCGTCAGCTCGGGCGTGCTGTCGTCCACGAATCCGTAGCCCGGCTCGTCCTCTTCGAACAGCCGGTACCACGCGGCGCCGACCGGCTGGAACTCGTCGATGGCGACGAGAGCGCTGTCTCCGGGGCGGCCCCAGCCGGCGACGTAGCGCTCGAGCGGGACGTCCGCCTCGTCGCCCCAACGGGCGTAGTACGCGTGTCGCAACATGTCGCGGAGAAAGGGGAGATCCTGCGCGCCCGCGTGTCGGATCACCCGATTTCCTCGGTCAGCTGGATGCGATTGCCGTCCGGGTCGAACACGTCGACGATCCGGACTTGCCCGTGGAGCTCGACGATCACACCCACCTCCGCGCCCGCCGCCCGCAGCCGCTCAACCTCCGCGCGCAGATCCTGCACGGTCACCGAGGCCACTCCGCCCTCGTCGCCCTGCGCCTCCCAGAGCGCGATCTCCATGTCGTCGCGGCGCAGCTTCGCCCAGCGGCCCTCCTCGTCGGCGAAGGTCTGCTCGAAGCCGAGCACGCCAATGTAAAAGGCGCGTGCCGCGTCGAGATCCCGGACGCGATACCAGACGCTCACAGCGTAAGGCCGGGCTCCTCCAGGAACTCCTTCACCGTCCGGAGGAACTCGGCCGCCTTCGCACCGTCGATCGTGCGATGGTCGCAGGTCAGGGTCATCGTCAGCATCGGCCGCACGACCACCTCACCGTCCCTGGCGACGACCCGGTCCTCGATCGCACCCACCGCCAGGATCGCGGCCTGCGGTGGATTGAGCACGGCGATGAACTGCTCGACCCCGTACATGCCGAGGTTCGAGATCGTGAACGTGCCGCCCGCGAGATCGGCGGCCTGGAGCTTCCCCTCCCGCGCACGCGTGACCACGTCTGCGCGGGCAGCGGCGATCTCCGCAACCGTGCGTGCCTCGCAGCCCGGGATCACCGGCACCACCAGCCCGCGCTCGGTTGCGACCGCGATTCCGATGTTGGCCGACGGGTACAGCTCGACAGCGTCGCCGACGAAGAGGGCGTTCACCTCGCGGTGGCGCATCAGCGCGAGCGCACAGACCTTGGTCAGGATGTCGGTGACGGTGGGCCGCTCGTCCGGGTGGCGCTCGACGAGCCGGGCGCGCAACTCCTGCGCGCGGGTCATCTCCGCCGACATCGTGATCTGGAAGGCGGGCGCGGCCCAGGCCTCGGTCATCCGCCGGGCGACGGTCCTGCGGATCGAGGTCAGCTCGACACGCTCGACCTCCCCGCTAGGCGCCGGTGCTGCCGCCGCCGCCGCAGCCTTCGGCGGGGAGACCGCCGCCCGCTCGACGTCCTCGGCGACGATGCGCCCCTCCGGCCCTGTGCCGGAGAGCGCAGCGAGGTCGATCCCGCGCTCGCGCGCGATGCGGCGTGCCAGCGGCGACGCCTTCACACGGCCTCCGTTGGTGGCAGCCGCCGGCGGTGCCGGTTCGGGCGCCTGCGCGGGTGGGGCCTCATCCTGCGGCTGCGGCTCTTTCGGCTCGGGCTCGGGCTCGGGCTCGGGCGCCTCTGCTGCGGGGGCTGCCGGCCCCTCTACGTCGACCTCCGGCACGTCTTCGCCCTGTTCGCCGATGATCGCGACCGTCTTGCCGACTGCGACCTCGCCTTCCGGCACGAGGATCTTGAGCAGGGTCCCCGACGCCTCGGCCTCGACCTCCTGCGTCACCTTCTCGGTGTCGAGCTCGTAGAGCGGCTCACCCTTCTCGACCGGATCACCCTCCGACTTCAGCCAGCGGAGGATCGTGCCGGACTCCATCCCCTGGCCGAGCCGCGGCAGCGTCACCTGGCTAGCCACGGCCGACCGTCCTGCGGATCGCGTCGAGCACGTCGCTCCCGTGCGGGATGACGTAGTTCTCCATCACCGGGGCGAACGGCACCGGCGCGAACTTCGCTCCGACGCGCTCGATCGGCGCGTCGAGCCAGTCGAAAGCCTGGTGTTGGATCACGGCCGCAACCTCCGCGCCGAAGCCACCGCGCACGACGGCCTCGTGGGCGACCACGCAGCGGTTCGTCTTCTTGACCGAGTCGACAAGGGCCTGCTCGTCGAGCGGCTGCAGCGTCCGCGGGTCGACGACCTCGACCGAGACTCCTTCCTTCTCCGCCTCGAGCGCCGCCCCGAGCGCCTCGTGCACGAGCCGGCCGGTCGCGATCACGGTCACGTCCTCGCCCTCGCGGTGGACGCGCGCCTGCCCGAGCGGGATCGGCTCGAGCTGGTCCGGGACCTCCTCCTTGAGCGCATACAGCGTCCGGTGCTCGAAGAAGAGAACGGTGTTGTCGTCGTAGATCGACGACCAGAGCAGGCCGCGAACGTCGGTCGGCGTCGAGGGGAAGACGACCTTCAGGCCCGGTACGTGGACGAACCACGCCTCGACCTGTTGCGCGTGCTGGGCCCCGGGCGACCAGCCCGCGCCGCCCTGCGTGCGTACCGTCAGCGGTACGGTCACCTGGCCGCCCGACATGTAGCGGTGCTTGGCGGCCTGGTTGACGATCTGCTCCATCGCCAGCGTTGTGAAGTCCTCGTACATGATCTCGACAATCGGTCGCATCCCCTGCATTGCCGCGCCGATTCCGGCGCCGACGAGCGCCATTTCCGAGATCGGCGTGTTGCGCACGCGCTCGGGCCCGAATTCGGCGAGCATCCCCTGCGTGACGCCCATCGAGCCGCCCATCTCGGCGATGTCCTCGCCCATGATGAAGACGTCGTCGTCGCGCCGCATCGCCTCGGACATCGCGTCGCGCACGGCCTCCCTGTAGCTCATCTCGGCCATCAGGCGTACACGTTTTTGAGGGCGTCCTCGGGCTTCGGGTCGGTACCCGCCTTCGCGAACTCGACCGAGGCTTCCGCGATCTCGCGCGCCTCCTGGTCGAGCGCCTCGAACTCCTCATCCGGCAGCTCGAGCTTCTCGCGCAGCTTCACGATCGGGTCCTGCGTCTCCCGCAGCTCCTTCAGCTCGCCCTTGGGGCGGTACACCTGCGCGTCCCCGACGAAATGGCCGACGAGGCGGTAGGTCTCGCAGTCGAGGAAGACCGGCCCCTTGCCGCTGCGTGCGTACTCGAGCGCCCGGCGCGCGGCGCGGTGGACCGCCTCGACGTCCTGCCCGTCCACCTTCGCCGAGTGCATTCCGTAGGCGACCGCGCGCTTCTCCAGATCGTCGATCGGGAGCTGCTGGGACGCCGGCGTCGACTCGGCCCAGTGGTTGTTCTCGAGCACGAATACGGCCGGGACCTTCCAGAGCTGGGCGAGGTTCAGCGCCTCGTGGAAGGTGCCGATGTTGGTTGCGCCGTCCCCGAAGAAGGCGACCGCCACCCGCGGCTCGTGGCGCAGCTTGAACGAGAGTGCGGCGCCGACGATCCCCGGCAGTCCGCCCCCGACCACTGCGTTCGCGCCGAGGTTCCCGCGCTCGATGTCGTAGAGGTGCATCGAGCCGCCGTAGCCGTGCGAGCAGCCCTCGAGCTTCCCGTACAGCTCCGCCATCACCTCGTTCGGATGCGTTCCGCGCGCGAGCGTATGGCCGTGGGCCCGGTGCGTCGAGGCGAAGACGTCGCTGTCCTCCATCGCCTGGCAGACGCCGACCGCGACTCCCTCCTGACCGATTGCGACGTGCAGGAAGCCCGGCAGCTCGCCGGCGCGGAAGCGCTCCTCGACCTTCTCTTCGAAGTGCCTGATCAGGAGCATCTCGCGCATGAACACGAGCAGCCGCTCCTGCGAGAGCGATCCCCGCTTGCCTTCCACCTTCGCCACGGGCCTGAGTTTATGCTGCCCCGCGTGAGGCTCGTAGGACAGTGGGAGCGCATCCAGGCCGGCCTGCCCGCCGACTGGTCCGAGGCCAGGCTCGCGCTCCGGCTCTCCGGAGACGCGGACGCGACGCGCGCCGCGGAGCTCCTGGGCCCGCTGATGCCCGGACGGGTCGGACGCGAGTTCCGCCTCTACGTCGTCCGTCACCAGCCCGGTCCCTCCGCCGGAGCGCTCGCCCGCGCGCTGGGCAGGCTCGACGACGAAGAGATCCGGGGGACGCTCGAGCTGCTCGCAACCGACGCGGTCGCTGCCCCACCGGAAGCCGCACGGCACCAGTCGCTCGCGGAGACCTGGGACGCGCTGCTCGCGACGCTTCCGCCCGACTGGAGCGACCTCTACGTCGAGGTCGAGCTGACCTCGAGCGACCATCTCGACCCGGCTGCGCTCGCGCTCGCGCCGGTCAACCCGTCCCGCTACGGCGAGACGCCGGGCTTCCGCTTCCGCTGCGCGCGCGAGTTCGGTTACGGCGCGTCGCCGGGGATGGTGCGCCGCTGCCTCCAGCGCCTGGACGAGCGTGGGATCCCGGGCGAGTTGCGCATCCTGCGGGTGCTCTCCGATTCGAAGCCCGTGAGCACCCAGGGCCCCGTCTGGTACGTCGGCGGCAAGGTGGTCTGACGTGGCGGACCCTGCCTCCTGGCTCGTGATCGAGAAGGGCTGGAAAGTGCACGCAGCAGACGGGAGCGAGGTCGGCACCGTCGCGGAGACGCTCGGAGACGAGAATCGCGACATCTTCGACGGCCTGGCCATCTCGACGGGCCTGCTCTCGAAGCCCGTGTACGTCCCCAGCGAGCAGGTCGGCGAGATCGTCGAAGGGGCGGTGACGCTCTCCCTCGACGCCGAGGCGGTCAAGCGGCTCGAGCCGTACGAGCCGCCGCGCGCCTGAATCCCTTACACCTTCTTAACGATAAATCCCTCGAAAGGGGCACGAAGAATCCCTCGAAGGGGGGACATCGGCCGCCACCCCCGGAGCGTTGCCTCAGTGCCGTCGGAAATGCCGGGGACGGCACAGCGAGGTACCGCAGGAGGGGTGACAGATGAAGCAGAAACTCGCCTCACGAAGATTTCGGATCCTGGCCATCAGCGCAGCGACCTTTGCCCTCGCCGCAGCAGCGGCCCAGGCGCAGGGCCCGCTGCCGACACCGCCGGATCTGAGTACGACGATTTCGTCGACGACGGACACGGTGACTCCGACGACTTCGTCGACGACGGACACGGTGACTGCGACGACGACCGATACGTCCGCACCGTCGTCGACTGACGGGAATTCAGCGGACCAGTCGGTCGGCACCGTTCAGGCCGGCCCGGTCACCGTCGAGCCCACGTCCGCCGTTGCGGACACGCCCGTGGCCGGCGCAGTCGGCACGACCTCGACCACCGTCGGCGACACGGGCGGCAACATCGCCTCAGGCTCGGGCGGGACGGTTCAGGTGGGCGGTGACAACACCGCGACCGGGTCGGTGGGAACGGCCCAGGTCAGCACCACCAAGACGAGCTCGTCCGCACAGGTCACGGCGGCCGGTGGGACAGCGTCGGTAACGGCGCCTGCCTCCACCGGCGGCAGCGGCACCAACACATCCAACAATTCGGTCGTCGCCGCCCAGGTGGGCAGCGGTAATACCGCTAACGGATCGACTGGCTCAATTCAGGTGCAACCGACGACGGCCGGCGTCGAGGCCGGCGTAGACACCCGCGGGATCGCTCCGGGTGCAAAGGCGCAGGTTTCGATCAGGGGCGAGCAGGTGCTCGGTGACACGCTCGGCGTCGACCTGTCCTCGCTCGGAGGACTGCCGGGCCCGACGACGTTGCTCGCCCTCCAACTCGTCCACGCGCTCCTGCCCGGCACAGACACAGGCACGGGGTTGGCAGAGCTCGCGAGCCTGGGCACGCTCCAGCTCGGCGGAGACGGCGACGACATCCGGGTCGACCTCGGCACGGTCACGGTTCAGATCGTCTCCCTCCACCGGCACCCGCAGCTGGTGCTGGAGATCCTCGGCACCGAGCTCCACCTGGGCGCGCTTGCCGGCGTGCCGCCGAACGGCCTGAGCAGCGCGACGGATTCGCTGGCCACCGTCCAGGCGGGTGGGGGAAACACCACCGACAGCTCGATCGGCACCGCGCAGATCAGCTCGCTGGTCGTTTCGCCGGAGCTCACTCTGACGAGCGACGAGCTCGGGACGTCTGCGGCCCTCGGCGGAGGCGCCGGCATCGCGGGCGGCAACAACTCCTCGCAGAGCTCGATCGGCACCGTCCAGCTCGACGGCTTGTTCCTCTCGCCGACGCTGGCCCTCAGCTCTGAGGGGCTTGGCTCCGCCTCGGTCGGCGGTTCGAGCGGGATCGCCGGCAGTACCAACTCGTCCGACGGCTCGATCGGGGTCGTTCAGGTCGGCGGCGGTAACTCGTCCGACGGCTCGATCGGCGTCATTCAGGTCGGCTCGGTGACGGCCGGCCCGACGACGAATGCCTCGGTCACGCCGCTCGACACCTCCGCCGGGATCGGCGGCACGACGACGATCGGGGGCGGCGGAAATTCCGCGACCGACTCGATCGGTGTCGGGCAGATCGGCGGCGGAAATTCCTCCAGCGACTCGATCGGCACTCTGCAGTCGCGGTCGCTCGATACGCAGCCGACGGTGTCGGCCGGCGACAGCACGGTCGCACCCGTACTGAACATCGGCGGCTCGGGCAACGGCCCGGGGAACAGCGCCACGGACTCGATCGGAACCGTCCAGGTCGGCGTCGCCAACAGCGCCGACCAGTCGATCGGAACCGTCCAGGTCGGACCGACGACGGTCGGGCAGACGCCCGGCGGCGGCGGCACCGGCGGTGGCGGCGGCGGCGGAACCGGCGGCGGTGGTGGTGGCACCGGCGGCGGTGGTGGCGGTGGCGGTACCGGCGGTGGCGGCGGCGGCACCGGCGGAGGCGTCGGCCTGCCCGGCGCAGTCCTGTCGTCTGCCGGAACGCTGGTGAACGGAGCGACGACCGCACCGGTCGCAGCAATGGGCTCGGCTCAGGTCGCCGCAACCGGCAAGGCTCCGGCCAAGCCCGGCGCACGGCCCGCGAAGACGGCGGCGCCCCGCCATGGTGTGGCTGCGGCGAAGACAGGCATCGTGGTCTACACGCCCAAGCCGAAGGCATCGGGTGAAGGCGTGCCTGTGCTGAGCACGAAGCTCCCGTTCACGGGGATCTCGCTGTGGCTGGCCATGCTCGTGGCGGCGGGCCTCCTCGCGGCGGGAACCGCGCTACGCCGGGTTACGGCCCAGCGCGTCAACGCGTAAGGGGACGACCACTCAGACAGGGCCTCCGGCTGCGCCGGGGGCCCTGTCGTGTTTGGTTGCGAGGTAAGGTGACGCGCGTGCCCGAGGTGAGGAGAAACGGCATGGGTTGGGCAGCGAAGGAGATCGTCGACCGCGCGCGGTCGATTGCGCAGCTCGAGATCGAGCTCGCGCTGATCGAGGTCAAGCGGAAGCTGGTCCGGATCGCGGTCGGGACAGGCCTCGGTGCGGGAGCGGCCGTCGTCGCCGTCTTCGCCCTCGGCTTCCTCGCCGCCGGCGCGGCCGCGGCGCTCGCGCTGGCCGTTCCGGTCTGGGCCGCCCTGCTGATCGTCGGCGGCGTCTTGCTGGCCACGACCGCGCTGCTGGCCGGGTTGGCTCTGCGCTCACTCCGAGCCGGGACGCCTCCCTTTCCGGATGAGGCGATCGAAGAGGCTCGCCGCACGACCGACGCACTCAGACACGATGGCCGATAGGTCGACTCAGGACATCAGGCGCGACCTCGAGTCCGAGCGCGAACGCCTCGGCGACGCCGTCTCGACACTGCGCAAGAAGGCGCAGGCGGTTCGGCGCAGGCTACCGCTCCTCGCCGTGGGCGCGGCGGGAGCGAGCCTCGTCCTGCGCACCGCGTCCAAGCGCGTTTTTGGGCGGAAAAGGGCGCGTTGAGACAGGGAGCGGGTTTGCGGCCCAGGTGCAGCCGTCGAGACCACACCGAGACCACACCAGGAGAACGAAAAAGGCCCCCGAAGGGGCCTGATTCGCTCAATTTGGTCGCGCCCTAGCGGTCTATCCGCGGACGGCCTCCCACGATCAGCGCTGCCCCGATAGCGAGGGCCAGGATCCCACCGCCGAGGGCTACAGGATCCGTC
>DATCPA010000118.1:0-38113 GCA_036564335.1 Gaiellaceae bacterium | reverse complement strand
GAGCAGAAGCCGGCGGGTCGGCACGCCGAGGCCGGCGGCGGCGGCCGGATGGTCGCGATGCGCGCGCAGGCGAATGCCGACGTTGCTGCGGCGCAGCGCGGACAGTCCGGCAACGCCGGCGGCCGTCAGCAGAAGCGCGAGCTCGTAGTGTCCGGATGCGCTGAGGCTCGAGGTGACGACGTACCCCTGGGAGCCCCCCGCGACCTTCGGAAACTCGATCGCGATCAGGAGGACGAGCCAGGAGAGGATCCACGTGCTGACGGCCAGGAACAGCGGCGGCTGCCGGACGACCACGAGACCTGCGAGTAGGCCTGCGAGTAGTGACGCTCCGACGGCGACCGGGACCGCCGCCTCCGCCGGCCAGCCGGCGGAGGCGGCGAGCAGTGCGGTCGTGAACGCGCCGATGCTCATGAAGGCGCCCTGCCCGAGGGACGGCAGCCCGGCGATGCCGACCGTCAGGACCAGACCGGTGGCCGCCAGCGCGAGGTAGAGCCAGGCCGCGAGCACGTCGACGTGCACCCAGCCAGGCGCGATCCAGGGAACGGCGCAGCCGAACGCAACGAGCAGGACGCCTGCCATCTGGTTTCCTCCCCAGGCCGCCCTCGCGTCGCGCGCGGCGGCGCGGTATTCGCCGGCAATCGCGTTCATTCGGGCTCCGGCGCTCTCGTCCGGCTGCGGGCGGCCAGGAAGAGCAGCGCGAAGGCCAGCGGCAGCACCTCGCGGTACGAGGGGCCGAGGCCGTGGCCGAAGACCTCCCCGCTCGCGATCGCCGCCTCCACGACACCGAGGCCCAGGCCGGCGGCGAACGCACGCTCAGGCGAGCCGAAGCCGACAACGAGCGCGGCGACCAGGCCCTTCAGGCCCAGCACCGTCCCGGTCGTGACCGAGAACGGCCCACTCGGCGCGGCGGCGACCGCGATCACGACCGCCAGCGCGCCGACGAGCCCGAAGGCGAGGCCCACGTACCGGTCGAGCGGAACGCCGACGATACGGGCTCCGTCGACGTCGGCCGCGATCGCCTGCAGGCCGCGCCCGAAGGACGTCCGCCTGATCACGTGCGTCACGGCCGCCGCGAGCACGATCCCCAGCGCGATCACGAACAGCGAGCGGAGCTGGAAGGTGGCGCCGCCGAGCGAGACGATGCCGTCGTTACCGGCCTTGCGGAACGGCAAGGGATCCGGGAAGACGTAGGCCGGCCGCTGGAAGACCACGGCGAGCGTGTTCTCGATCGCAAAGGCGATCGCCACCGTCGACGCGACCCAGCCAAGGGTCGAGCCCCGCGTCACGTACTGGTGGATAACGGCGAAGTAGCTGCCGCTGCCGAGGGCGGCCGTGGCCACCAGCGCGATGACCAGGCCGGCCGCGAACCTCCAGCTCGAGGCCGATGCCGCCGTCACCGGCCCGCGCCCCGAGGTGACGAAGAGCGCGATGAAGACGCCGAGCCCGACCAGGTCGCCGAGCGCGAAGTGAACGATTCCGGTCAGCCGGTAGACGAGCGTGTGCCCGACCGCGAGCAACCCGTAGACGCTCCCGGCCGCAAGGCCGGAGAGCAGAATCTGCAGGGTCAGATTCACGGCTCGCGCAGCCTAACCCGCCTCGTGGCGGGCGAGATCAGCGGCGGGGAGACGAGGGGTGGTCGACGGGACTCGAACCCGCAACCACCGGGACCACAACCCGGGGCTCTACCGATTGAGCTACGACCACCGCGCGGTTGACAGTCTAGCCCGCACCACGCATCCGCCCGCCCGGATTCGGCCGAAGCTGACGGCAGCGGCAATGCCGGGAAGAAGAACCCGTCGTTCCCTCTCATCACCCCACGCCCGGCAGCAGCTCGAACGAGCGGGTCGGCCTGCAACCGGAGCCAGACCTGCTGCCACTTGCGGCCCCCGTCAGTCGTATGCCAGAGGGCGCCGTCCCTGCGGAGACGCGCGAAACCGGCTGCGAAGTCGTCGATGATCGCCCAGGCCTCGTCGTGTCCGACGGCAACGAGCCGTGGTTCGAGTTTTACCGAGAGTCTGAAACGACGCCAGCTCGAGCCACCGTTGTCGCTTCGGAGCAGCAGGGAAGGCGCCGGTTGGACTTCGTTCGAACAGAGGAGCCAAATCTGCCGATCGACGCGAGAGGCGCCGCAGTCCCAGAAGTCCCCCCGCACGCGCACCTGCAGCCAGCGGCCACCGTTGTCGGCGGACAGGTACAAGACGGGCGGCTTTGGAATGACGACCACGCCAGCTCCCAGCCTGGCTTCGTCCGCGTCCTCGACGCCTCGTGGCAGGGGGATCGAGCGCCAGGTGCGGCCACCGTCCTCGGTGGCATAGACGGGTACGCGCGCTTCGCCTGCTTGCCCGGACGCGAGCAGGCCGTGGCGAGAGTCCAGGAAGGCAACGTCCCCGGTCTCGTACCAGTCCGGTTTTGGAGCGAGCGGCCGCCAGCTCCGGCCGCCGTTCGGTGAGAGATAAGCGGTTGCACGCACGAAAGGCGCGTCGTCGGGGCGGCTGGGCCGAAGATAGGCGGGCAGGTGCTCCAGTCGGGCGACAGCGAGCGGTGTAAGGCGCGGCGAGGTCTTCCATGTTGCGCCGCGATCACGGCTGACGAGAGTCCCGGCAAGAGTCTCCACGACGAGCTCAGTCCGTGTCGCCGCTACGAGCTTCCGCGCCTGGAGCTGCTCGGGGCGAGCCGAGACCTGCCAGCTGCGACCCCAGTCAGACGTCCGCCACAGGCCCGCCGACAGCGGATTCGCAGCCCAGGCGCGCGAACCGGCGAAGGCGACCGGGAGCATCGGAAACGGCCGCAAGCTCCAGGTCCGTCCGCCGTCGACGGTCGTGTGCACGGCTTGCCGGACGAAGCCTTGGTTGTCTTCGTCCGAGACCACCCAGCCTCGTTCAGCGTCCTGGAAGACAAGCCTCGAGACGGCTGGCCACCTTCGCCCGGAGAAGAGCTCTTCCCAGGTACGACCGCCGTCGAGGCTGCGACGAACAATGCTCCCGGGTCGGTCCGCGGCCGCCGGCCAGCTCTCTGCTTGTGCGGTGAAGACGGAGCCGTCGCTGGCAATTTCGATGTCGGTGAAGGGCCGATCGCACGTCGCGGAGAGGCGACTCCACGACGCGCCTCCGTCGAGCGTGCGCCAAAGGCAATCGTGGGCGGCGGCGAATCCAAGGTCGGGCGTCGCGAAACGGACGAGACCTGCCGCCGGCGGGAGCCGCAGCGTCCGCCAGCTCCGGCCGCCGTCGTCGGAGCGGCGAAGCGGGTTCGCAGTCGCGATCCAAACGGCCGCGGCGACGAGCTCGATTCTCGAGGCGAGTACCGGAGCCGGAGCGGCTAGCCGATTCCAATGCACACCAGCGTCTCTCGACACCAGCGCCAGGGTCCGACCGGGTGGAGAACCGCCGAACCCGCGTCGCTTCCAGGCCTCGAGGTCGAGCAAGCTGCCTTGGGCAATACCGAGTGAGCCGCGGAACGCGAGCGAGCGAAAGACGACGTTCTTGCCTTCCCAGACCGTATGCCAAGACGCCCCCTCGTCGTCACTCAGTTCGATCCGGCCGGGCTCCGAAGGCGCCAGATATCCGGTCTTCCTCAGGTAACCGGCGCCACCCGTGGTCGCGAGGGCGAGACGGCGGCCGTCGAGCGCGACGATGTTCACCGGTCCGATGCCCGGCGCCGTCGACGCAGGCGGCGGCATATGCTCGAACTCGGCGCGACCGGCGCTCTCGCGCGTCAGGCTGGAACCACAACCACCGGCGATGAGTCCGACAAGCAGAAGGAGCGCGGTGACCAGGCGCCTGGTCATCGCACAATGATGCCTCGTCTCCTGAGTTGCAGACGGATGCGCCTGGAGGGATTCGAACCCCCGACCCGCGGCTTAGAAGGCCGCCGCTCTTCCACTGAGCTACAGGCGCTCACAACACAGGGTACAAGCGCTTCCAGCCAGGCAGCTTTCCCCCCACCGCCGCGACCGACATGGCGGGCGCGGCCCACTGCGGCTCTCGGAGACCCGCCGGACCTCACGCCAAGCTGCGGCGGCTCCGCCAACATTCGAGCCATGGAGCCGCCCGCAAGGAGGGGCCCACGGGGGAACCAGGGGTTCCCCCATGTTCCTATCTGACGCCGAAGTCGGCGGTGATGATCGTGACGTCGAGGCCCTCGTACACGCCGGGAGCAGAGAGCGCGCGGACGGCGCCGAGGCCCACCTCCCGCCAGGCGGGGGTGAGCAGGTTCTTGCGGTGCTCCGGGCTCGCCAGCCACATCTCGATCGCCTGGTCCGCGCTCATGTCACCCGAGGCCCAGAGCATGTTCTCGCCGACGCTCCAGTAGGAAGTCGGGTGCGGCCGGTAATTGGGCTTGATGCGCTGCCAGAAGGGCGACCCGTTCCAACCGGAGTGGCTGAAGAAGCCGTGCTTGGCCATCGAGAAGGAGTGGCCGAGCGCGGCCCGCGAGAGCGCGCCGTTCAGCTGCAGCTCGCGCAGACCATGCTCTCGCCTGAGCTCGTTGATCGCGACCAGCACCTGCGCCTGGAGATCCTGCACCTCGCTGATCTGCTGCGCCGAAGCGGTGGCGGGAGTCCCATCGTGGCCGGAACGGACGCCGGCGTCGGCTGCACCCGCAGCCAGGGCCGCGGCAACCAGGACGACAGCCAGCACGAAACGAGTCACTTACTGACTTGTCGGGCGATTCGCCTCCCCACTACCCCCTCGAATCAGGGATCTTTAGAGAGGTAACGTAAGGATTCTTAGGGAGGTACCGCGTCCGGCTGGGAGTCCGGAGGTGTCTCCACGAGCCGATCGCGCCGGTGTCGCTGCCAGTCGATCAGGATCACCTGGATCGCGCCGGCGACCGGGATCGCGCCGAGCGCACCGAGGATCCCGGCGAGCTTCGCCCCGATCAGCACGGAGATGAGCACGGCGAGCGGCGACAGCTGCACCGTCCGGCCGTAGATCACCGGCTGCAGGAAGTGGTTCTCGACCTGCTGGTAGATCAGGAAGAAGATGATGACCACGATCCCCGCCGTGATCGTGTGCAGGAACGCGACCGTCCCGATGATGATCGCTGCGATCGTCGCGCCCGCCAGCGGGATCAGGTCGAGGATCGCCACGATCACGCCGAGCGCAACCGCATACGGGACGCCGAGGGCGAGCAGCACGATCGTGGTCAGCGTGCCGGCGATCAGGCTGATCAAGAGGTTCCCAGTCACGTAGCCGCCGACCGTGCGGTACACGTCGTAGCCGATCTTCCGCCACCGAGGCTGAAGCCGCTCGGGCAGCAGCCCGTAGAAGCGGTTCATCCACGCCGGGCCCTCGAGCAGCATGAAGAAGGTCAGGAAGGTGATCGTGATGATCGCGAGCACGAGCGCGACGACACTCTTCGTGATCGAGATCGCCGCCCCGGTCAGGCCGAGCACCTTCGAGGTGCCTCCGCTGCTCAACGCCTCTCTGATCTTTTCGACGATGTGGTACTTCGTCTCGAGGAAGCCGAGCCGGCCCCGGCCCTTGGTGAGGTCGTCCACGTAGCCGGGCACGGCCTGCACGAGGTCATTCACCTGGCTGACGAGCGTGGGGATGAACGCGTAGCCGATGCCGGCGATCGCAGCCAGCGCGATGACGAAGGTGAGACCCGCGGCGTATCCGCGTTTCTTGACGCCGTGACGCATGAACCAGTCGACGGCGGGGTTCAGCGCCATTGCGAGGAAGATCGCGACGAGGATCCACGTGATCACCTGGCGGGTGACCGCGATGATCGAGAGCAGGGCCCAGGCGGCGATCACGAGCCCGATCACGGCCAGTACCGTGCGCAGGCTGAAACGGACCACACGCTCCGGGGTCACGGGCGAAGAATCGCCGCCCGGTCGGACGGCCGAGCCCTCCTTGTGCGTAGTCTCCGGGCATGGCCAACGCAACGCTTCACACCAACCACGGCGCGATCGAGCTCGAGCTGTTCCCCGCCGACGCGCCCAAGACAGTCGCGAACTTCGAGACGCTCGCCGGCAAGGGGTTCTACGACGGCGTCATCTTCCACCGGGTGATCCCCGACTTCATGATCCAGGGCGGCGACCCGACCGGCACCGGCAGCGGCGGCCCCGGCTATCAGTTCGAGGACGAACCGAACCAGCACGGCGTCGTCCGCGGAGCCCTGGCGATGGCGAACGCCGGCCCGAACACGAACGGGAGCCAGTTCTTCATCGTCACCGCGGACGATTGCTCGTGGCTGAACGGCAAGCACACCGTCTTCGGGCGGGTCCTCTCCGGGATGGACGTGGTGGACGCGATCTCGGCGGTCGACCGCGACGCCTCCGATCGGCCGAAAGAGCCGGTGACTATAGAACGGGTGGAGCTGGCAACGGACTAGCCGTCCCGGCAACCGGCACCGCGAGCCCCGAGCGCTGGAGCACCCAGAAGCCCCCCTCGAGCGCCGGCCCGACGCCGAGCGCAAAGACGAGGGTGCCGACGCCGATCGTCCCGCCGAGCGCAAAGCCGGCCGCAAGGGCGAGGAGCTCGAGCGCAGCGCGGACGATGCCGAGCCTGAGCCCCGTCCGCTCGCCGCCGACCACCATCAGCGAGTCGCGAGGGCCTGCGCCCAGCCAGGCGCCGAGGTAGAGCGCCGAGCCGATCCCGATCAGAACCATCGCGACGACGAGCAGCCCGATGCGGACACCGAGCGATGACTCGGAAAGCCGGTCTACCGGCCCGATCGCAGTCAGTCCCTGGATGACGGAGCCGACGAGCACGGCGTTCGCGACCGTGCCGATCCCGATCCGTGCGCCGAGACGCCAGGCGAGCAGGAGGACGACGATGCTGACGCAGACGCTCGCCATGCCGAAAGAGAGCGGCGTGTGCCGCGAGAGCCCCTGGTGAAGCGTGTCCCAGGGCGACAGCCCGAGCCGCGATTCGAGCTGCAGCACGATCGCGAAGGCGAAGATGAACAGGCCGGCCACGAGCACGACGAGTCGCGTTCGGAGGCCGCCCCGGACGCGAGGGGGAGCGTGCACCGAGGACTACGCTAGTCGAGCCACTCGGGCCGGTCGAAGCCTCCGTACTCCTGGATCGCGCCGTAGATGTGCTGCACGACCTGCGTGCGATGCACTGTCAAGCGGCAGGTGCCGTGGGGGAGTCTGTTCATCCGTGTGCGCTTGCTGTAGCGCGAGTACTTGTTCACCATCGTCTTCGTCAGGCACGACCGCGGCAGATCAACTGTGGCGAGCCAAAAGTCCTCGATCTCCCGTTGCCCTTCTTCGTGATCGGCAAAGAGGTTGCACGCGACGCGGACCGCGTCGTTCGGAAGGGCGAAGTAATGGCGCAGGAAGCAAATGAAGAAGGCCATCATCGCTGGATCGGAATTTGTGAACTGGAGACTGTTGCGGCGCCGCGACCCCTCGGCCCAGAAGAGCATGCAACCGGCGGCATGGAGTGGCTCGCCTTGCCGCGCGCGCACGCGGCCTTCGTCCTGGAACATGCGGCGACGAGCGCGGTAGTAGATACGGCGAGCGCATGTGCGTGCTGATGCCCCACGCGCCTGCAGCTCCTCGCGTTGATGATCCGTCAGCTCGATCTCGCGGACCCAAAGGCTGACCGTCGAACGAGCGACTCCGAGGCGACGTTCGATCTGCCGCATCGAGAGCCCTTCGCGCCTGAGCTTTCTGGCCATGTCCCGTTCGGCCGTTTTCATTTCTGAAAACAGCATAGCGAGCACGCCGGACGGAAGCGGGCGACCGGGCTTGAACCGGCGACATCCTGCTTGGAAGGCAGGTGCTCTACCAACTGAGCTACGCCCGCACGACGAAGCCCAACTAGCGTAGCGCCTCGTGGATCCGTATCGCTTCTCCTGGGATGCGGACGCCCTGGTCATCGTCCCGGGCCTCGCCGCCGCCTACCTGATCGCCCGCACGCGCTTCCCGGCCCCGCGTTGGCGCGTGGCCAGCTTCCTCGCCGGCTGCGTCCTGCTGCTGGCCGTCCAGATCGGCCCGCTCGACACGCTCGCGCTCCACTACCTGCTCTCGATGCACCTGCTCCAGAACGTCGTCATCGCCGAATGGGGACCCCTGCTCTGCGTGCTGGGGCTGACCCCGGCGATGGCCGCCGCGCTCGAGCGGATCCCGGGCGCCCGCACCGTCACGCACCCGCTCGTCGCGCTCCCGGTCTGGCTCATCACCTACTACGCCTGGCACCTGCCCTGGGCGTACGACGCCGCCCTCCGCCACCAGTGGACGATCCTGCACGCCGAGCACGCCTGCTACTTCACGGCGGGCGTCCTCGTCTGGTGGCCGGTCGTGCACGGCCGGTTCGGCAACGGGACGAAGGCGCTCTACCTCTTCGGCGCGTTCGTGCTCGCCAGCCCGCTCGGACTGCTGCTCGCGCTCCTGCCGAACGCGGTCTACGACTTCTACGAACAGGTGCCACGGCTGTGGGGCCTGTCGCCGCTCTCGGACCAGCAGATCGCCGGGGTGACCATGGCGTCCGAGCAGGCAATCGTCTTCTTCGCCGTCTTCGCGGTCTACCTGCGCCGGTTCTTCGCAGACGAGCAGCGCGCGGACGCGTTCCGCGCCCCCACCGTGCCGAGAAGCTGACTACGCAGCGACGCCGCTGATCATCCGGATCAGTCGGTGACGCTCGCGCCCGTTGCGGGCAACGGCACGCGCGAGCCGCTCCTCCCCGTCAGGGCTCAGCCGCAGCCAGAAGACCCGCGCGTCGTCCGGCGACTGCTCGCGCTCGACAAGCCCCGCCGCCTCGGCCCTCGTCACGAGCTCGGTAACCGTGCTCTGCGTCAGCTGCATCCGCTCGGCCAGCTGGGTCACCGTCGAGCGTCCGCCTTTGGAGGCCTTGATCATCAGCAGCAGCAGGTAGCGGCTCGGAGTCAGACCCTCCTCGCGGGCGATCCGCTCGCTCTGGCGAAGGAACTTGCGCAACGCGCCTCTCAGCGCGGCGGCCTCACGAAACTCGTCAGGTGACGGTTCCATGATCCGGTCTTTCCTACTTCAGGCAAGCCTCAATCGTCTGAACGTAAGCCTCCGGCGGGTGCAGAGCCCAGAGCATGACGGCGTTCTGCTTGGGCTTGAGCACATCTTCAAGCCCTATGTTCTTCCCGCGAAAGCGCTGGTAGCCCCGAACGATGCGCTCCGCACCCTTCCGGTCGAGTCCGAACGAGACGGTGACCTTGTCGTCCTTGAAGCGGGCGGTGAAGCCACCGCCCTCGGCTGCCGACGCAACAAAGTCGTCGTTCGGGACCGGCACTACCTTGACCCCGGCCTGCTTGAGGCATGCGCGCGTCGCGGCCTCCGAGTACGTCGTCGTGCCGCCGCAGCCCGCGGCCAGCAGGACGGTGCCCACGAGGACCGCGACGAGGCCAGGGGGGAATCCACGCACGCGGCGATTCTCGCACGCGGCTCGGTGCGCCCTCCGTTTCAGTCGTACCCAATTTGCGACAACTTCCTCGTTTCGCCCCCTTGCGGGACGCGACCGGGTGGTCATAGAGTCCTGCTTGCGCCGAGCACGGGGCGCGAGTAGGTCGAAGCCGAGCCGGGCAGCAGGTACGCGCAAGCGGATGGTTGGCCGGAACGGTGGACGAAAGCGAAACCCGGCTCGGCGAATCTCTGGTCCGACACGGGTCCGATCAACCCCTGATCGCGCTCCGGAGAAAGAACGTCAGGTTCGCGGGCCGCTCGGCGAGCCGCCGCATCAGGTACGGGTACCAGTCGGGGCCGTACGGGGTCGCGACCAGCACCCGGTGGCTGCAGCGCACCAGGTCGAGCTGCAGCTGCGGCCGGACGCCGTAGAGCATCTGGAGCTCGAAGCGGTCGGCGCCGGCGCCGAGCCCGATCGCGTGCTCGATCAGCCGCTCGTCGTGAGTGGCCACGGCCGTGAATGCCCCCTCGGCGATCGAGCGCTCGACGAGGCGCGCGTATGCAGCGTCCACGTTCTCCTTGCGCGGGTAGGCGACCTCTGGTGCCTCCCGGTAGGCGCCTTTGACGATGCGCAAGTTCGGTTTCAGAGGGAGCAGCGAGTCGAGATCGTCCTCGCTGCGGTAGAGGTAGGCCTGGAGCACGGTGCCGACGTTGTCGTGACCTGCCTCGCGAAGGCGGCGGTAGATCCGGAGGGTGACGTCCACGAGGGGCGAGTCCTCCATGTCGATCCGAATGAAGTTGCCGAGACGCGCGGCCTCGGCGACGAGACGTTCGAGATTCCCGTACGCGAGCTCCTCGTCGATCAGCACGCCGAGGTGCGTGAGCTTGAGCGCGACGTTCGTCTGGAGCTTCTCGACTGCGATCCGGCGCAGTACTTCCTCGTAGGCCTCGACCACGCGGCCGGTCGCTTCCCTGTTCTCCACTGCCTCGCCGAGCAGGGTCGTGTTCGTGCGCAGGCCTTGCTCGTTCAGGCGGCGGAGCGTGACGACTACCTCGTCCAACGTCTCGCCGGCGACGAAGCGAGCGGCACCAAGCCGCATCCCGTACCGGCCGACGAACTGCTGGATCCGCGGGCTGTCCGCAGCGGCCAGGATCGCGCCGCGCAGGACGCTCACGTCGCTGGGAGCCAGGCACTCAGCTCGGCGTCGAGCCCGTTCCGCTCGCCGTCGGTGAGCGCCCGCAGCGGCCGACGCACGTCCTCGTTGATCGGCACGCCCCGGCGGACGAGCACGTGCTTGAGCGCCGCGTGGCGCGGGAACCGCTCGATCAGCCCGCGCAGGCCGCCCACGTCGACGGCCTCGCCGCGCACCGCCGCGACGACCAGGTCGGGGAAGGCCGACGCGAGCGCCGAGACGGCTCCCGCGGCTCCCGCCGCCAGACCCTGGGCGATCAGCGACTCGGGCCCGACGAAGACGTCGAGCCCTTCGATCAGATAGGGCTCGAACTTGTCCCACGGGTGGTCGGAGACCTTCAGGCCGGCCAGGTTGGGAGCAGCTTCGCGCAGGCGATCGATCACGACGTGCGGCACGGGGTAGCCGCTCGTGCGCGCGAACTCGTAGACGTAGAAGGGCAACGGAGCGCAGGCGGACGCAGCCGCTGTGAAGTGCGCGAGCAGCGCCACGTCATCGAGCCGGAAATAGGGCGGCGGGATCACGGCGACCGCATCGGCGCCCTGCTCGGCAGCGTGGGCGGCCAGCGCGACCGTGTCGGCGGTCGTCTGGGCGCCGCAGTGGACCGCAACCTGGAGGCGACCCGCTGACGCCTCGACGAAGCGCTCGGCGGCGGTGCGCCGCTCGTCGGTCGAGAGCAGGATCCCCTCGCCGTTGGTGCCCATCGCCAGCAGCCCATCGAGCCCCGCGGCGGCGAGGAAATCGACGACCGGCCCGAAGGCGTCCTCGTCGAGGGCGTTGCCGCCCTCGCGAAGCGGGGTGACCGAAGCGGCGAGAGCTCCGCGCAGCACCCGTCGAGCCTATCCGCCGGTGGCGGAGAAGTGCTGGTAGTCCTTGATGCCGTTCCAGCTCCCACCCCAGCCCCAGCCGGCGGTGCGGAAGGCCTCGACCAGCACGCCGCCCTCGAACGCCATGCCGGGCCGACGGCGCGAGCGGTCGAGATACGGCGTGCTGGCCGGGTGCGAGGTCGTCCCGCCGTTGACGTACGGGTTCTCGATCGGGTTGACGTCGATCGCGCGGCCGTAGGCGTGCTGCGACCAGTGCGTCGAGCCGGTGGCCACGCGGCAGTTGAACGCCGAGGTGTTGTCCGCCTCGATCGAGCGGTAGTCGTCGCCGCCATAGGTGTCGACCAGCTGCATCCGGCGGATCGGAAACCGCGCCGCGTAGAGCCTCCGGAAGACGCCGACGAGGGTCGAGGCGGCGTCGCGGTTGGCGATGAGCAACCCGGTGTGCGCGCGGCCGTCGAAGCCGCGATAGGTAAGCGCGATCAGACGCAGGTCGGAGAGCGGCACCGGACAGCCGGGATGCCAGGACACGCCTGTCATTCGGGCGCGCGTCGCCGGCGGAATCGGCTGGATCTTGGCGTGGAAGCCGGGCACGAGCGCCGCGGCCACGGCGAGGACTGCGAGACCCACAGTCGGGGCGGCGAGATTCGAACTCGCGACTTCTGCCTCCCAAAGGCAGCACTCTGACCAGGCTGAGCTACGCCCCGCTTCGCATCAGTGTAGGCGGATAACGTGCCGACCTCGTGAGCGACGTCGCCTACATCCCTGCCGAGAGCGTGACGATCGAGCGTCGCCCCGCGATCGGTTACGCGATGGCGCTCAGTGCCGGCACGCTCTTCGCGCTGAACGGGACGGTCTCGAAGGTGATCCTCAAATCGGGGCTGTCGTCGTTGCGCCTGACCGAGGTGCGCTGCACCGGCGCCCTGGTCGGCCTCGCGGTGATCCTGCTCGTGACGCGGCCGGAGAGCCTGAGGACGAACCGGCGCGAGCTCCTCTACCTCGCTGCGTTCGGCGTGTTCGGCGTCGCCCTCGTCCAGCTCTTCTACTTCCTCGCCATCCACCGGCTCGAGATCGGAGTCTCGCTGCTGATCCAGTATCTCGGCCCGCTGTTCGTCGCGCTCTTCGCCCATTTCGTCATGAAGGAGCAGGTCCGGCGCCGGCTCTGGGTCGCGCTCGCGCTGGCCCTCAGCGGCCTGACGCTCGTCGTCGACCTCTGGCACGGAGTGTCGCTGGACGGCCTGGGTGTGATCTTCTCCCTCTGCTCGGCGGTCACCTTCGCCGGCTACATGCTCCTGGCGGAGCGGGCCGTGGGGAAGAGAGATCCGATCTCGCTCCTCTGCTGGGGCTTCTTCTTCGCATCGGTCTTCTGGGCGATCGCCCAGCCGTGGTGGAGCTTCCCGTTCGATGTCCCTGGCACGACCGTCTCGCTGCTCGGCAACCTCTCGGACCTGCACCTACCGATCTGGGTGCTGATGGCGTGGATGATCGTCCCCGGCACGATCGTGCCCTTCTTCCTCATCGTCGGCTCGATGCGGCACATCACGGCGACGCGCGCGGGCATCCTGGCGATGGTCGAGCCGGTTGTGGCCAGCCTGGTCGCCTACGGCTGGCTGGACGAGACGTTCGGCGCGACGCAGCTCGTCGGCGGTGCGATCGTGCTCGCCGGGATCCTGCTGGCGCAGTCCGCCCGCTGAGCCGGAGGCAGGAGGGCCTAGCGCTCTTCGATCAGTGTGCGCAGCTCGGCGAGCTTCGCGCGGCGAAGTTCTTCCCGCTCGCCGCCCTCGACGCGGGCGATGACGTCGCGGATGAGCGCCGCGAGCTCGACGGGGTTGAAGGGCTTCGTGACGTAGTCGAGACCCCCGAGGTCGAGCCCCCTGGCGCGGTCACGTAGCTCCGCCCGCGCGGTCAGGAACACGATCGGGATCCCGCGCGTGTCCGGGTCGTCGAGGAGCTGCTCGGCGACCCGCCAGCCGTCGAGCCCGGGCATCATCACATCGAGCAGGATCACGTCGGGCCGCTCGGTGCGTGCCGCCTCGAGCCCTGAGATCCCGTCCGCCGCCTCGAGCACGGTCATCTCTTCCGCCTCGAGGTTGACCCGGCAGAGCAGCCGGATAGGAGCCTCGTCGTCGACGACCAACACGCGCGGAGCCTCGTCCACGTCCCCTCCCCTCCTATCGATTGTGCCCGTCGGCGTCACGCGCCGGCAGCTCGACGACAAAGCTCGATCCGCGGCCCTCGGCCGATCGCACCGTGATCCGGCCGCCGAGGGCGCTGACGAGACCCTGCGCGATGAAGAGCCCGACCCCGGTGCCTCCGGTCTGGGCGTCACCCACGCGGTAAAACTTCGAGAAGATCCGATCCTGCTCGGTGTCGGCAATCCCGATCCCCTGATCGACGACGCTGACCACGATCGTCTCCCCCCGTCTCGCGGCGCCGACCGTCACCTGTCCGCCGCCGGGCGAGAACCGCACCGCGTTCTCGACGAGGCTGGCCAGCACCTGGCGAAGCTTGTCCCGGTCAGTTCGCGCGGCCAGCGGGGACTCCGGCAGCTCGACGATGATCTCGTGCCCGTTGAAGGCCTCCTCACGCGCGCTCTCGACGACCTCCGAGACGAGCGCGCGCACGTCAACCGGTGCGATCTCCAGCTGGAGGTCGCCGGCATCGAGCCTCGCGACGCTCAGCAGCTTGTCCACGATCGTCGTCAGGCGCTCGGCCTCGGACTCGATGTAGGTCAGGAACGTGCGCCGCTCGTCCTCCTCGAACTTCACGTCCTCGCGCAACAACGTCGCGGCGAAGCCGTAGATCGACGTCAGCGGGGCGCGCAACTCGTGCGAGACGGTCGAGACGAAGTCGGAGCGCATCTGCTCGACGACCCGCTCGGCCGAGATGTCCCTGAACGCGAAGATCCTGCCGGCCGTCTCCCCCAGCGGGTCGCGCATCACGGCCTCGGTCAGCGACAACCACACCTCCTGATCGCCGCGGCGAATCGGCACGAGCCGATCGCCGGCGGCGGCGCCGGTTTCCGAGCGCAGCTCGCGCTGGAGCACCTCGGGGACGGTGCGCCCGAGCGCCTCCTCGGACGGGACGCCGGTAATTCGCTCTGCCGCGGCGTTCCAGAGCACGATGCGCTCGTCGCGCTCGACCGCGACGATGCCGTCGGCGACGTTCCCCAGGATCGCGACGCTGCGTTCGCGCTCCAGCTCGACCTGCTGGTACAGCTCCGCCTTCGAGAACGCGACCGACGCGCTCGCAGCGAGCGCTCCCAGCGCCTCGATCTCCTCCTCCTGCCAGACTCGCGGCCGGCGCGCGTACACGGCGAGCACGCCCTGCAGGTTCTCGTCGGCACCGAACAGCGGCACGGCGAGATACGAGACGTACCGGTCGCCGAGCATCGGCTCGCCTTCGAGCAGCGCCTGCTCGCCCGCCACGTCCTCGATCGCGACGGGGGCACCCGAGTGGACGACCGCACCGCCCGGCCGCGCGTCGGCCGGAACGCGCGAGCCCTGTGTCTGCTGTGTGCCCGGCCCGACGGCGGCGGCGGTGACGAGCTCGTCGCCCTCGAGCAACCGGATCGACGACGCATCCGCGCGCAGCAGCACCGGCGCCTGCTCGACCACTTCGTCCAGCACTGCCGCAGGCTCCAGCTCGCCGGAGAAGAGACCACCGGTCTGGGCGAGCTGCTGGGCGAGCAGCCGCGACCGCCGTTCGACGTCGAACAGCTCGCTGCGCTCGAGCGCGGCCTTCGCGCGGGTGGCCAGCTGGCCGGCCAGATCGAGATCCTCATCGGTGAAGACATGCGGCTCGCGGAAGAGAACGAGGGCAACGGCGTGCCGGTCGCTGCGAGGGGCAGGGATCGGGATCGCGAGCAGCGATGCAGCCTCGGCGGTTGCCCGGAAGCCGTCGCCGAAGCGCTCATCGTCGTCGAGCGTGGCGGAGGCGATCGTCCTCGCTTCCTGCGCAGCGACGTCGAGCACCTCGGCCCCGGGCGGGAGGCCTTCTGCAAACGCGGCCCGCAGATCGTCGGGCACGTCGTGCGCACCCGCCAGCCTGTAACCATCGGCGCCTGACGTCAGCACGGCCGCGACATCGCCGCCGAACGCCTCCGCCGCCGCCTGGGCGACCGCATCGAGCGTCGCCGCCACCGAGACGGGCTCACCGAGGAGGCTCGCGATCCGCGAGAAGCCGCTCTCCACGCGTGCGAGGCGCTCGCTCTCCTCGAAGCTCTCGGCGTTGCGCAGCGCGAGCGAGGCAAGCGTGGCAAACGTGGCGAGCGCATCGACATCGGCGTCAGAAAACACCCGCGTCGGGTCGAGACTGCCGACCCCGAGCACGCCGCGCGTCTGTCCCGACCAGGTCATCGGGGCGACAATCGCGCCTGCAAACCCGCCGTACGCAGGGTGTGGAATGGGCTCTTCGATGTGCTGGTAGTCGGTGTCGCGGACCGGCGCGCCCTCGGCAATCGCACGGCCGGCGAGCCCGTAGCCGACCGGAAACTCGAAGCCGACGACGGTTGGATCGAGCCCGCGCACGGCAGCGCAGCGGAGCGAGCCACGGTCGGGCGTGAACAGATAGCAGTCGGCTGCGTCGGCCTCGAGCAGCTGGGCGACCTGATCCACGAGCACCTGAAGCACCGGCTCGACCTGAAGCTCCCCGGTCACGACCTGGGCTGCGCTCAGGAGGGCGCGCTGGCGGTCGAGCGCCTCCTCGAGCGCGGCCGCCGAGCGGGCCCGCTCGAGCGCCAGGGCCGCCTCGGCCGCCAGCGTCCGCAGCGGGCCGAGCTCCTCCGTGGAGAAGGACCGTCGCTCGTGAGTGGTCGCGATCGCGAGCACGGCGATGACTCGCTCCCCGGAGACGAGCGGAACGAACGCAGCGCTCTTGGCCCCGATCGACCCGGCAACGGCCCGGTTGATCACCGGCGATGTGTCCGTGTCGAAGACCGTCACCGGCGCGACGTCGAAGACGGCGCTCGCGATGCCCGACGGCTCGCGGCGGAGGTCGAAGCGAAGGCCCCGCCAGAACGTGAAGTCCTTGCCGTCGAGCCGGGCGAGCAGCCCGTTCGCCTCGTTCCGCTCCTCGTCGACGAGCGCCAGCCCGGCGAACTCGACTGACAGCAGGGCAGCGATCTCGTCGAGGAGAACCCGGGCGATCGACTCGGCGTCGTCCGCGTGGGAGAGCGCGGCGGAGATCGCCTCGATCGACCGCAGCTCGCGCTCGCGGAGGGACGCCCGCTCCTCGGCCGCTCGTCTACCCGCACTGCGGCGCCAGAACGAGGGGATGAACTTGCGTTCTTTCCTCACTGGGCCCATGGATGATAGGTACCGCGGACCCCGGGCGCGAGTGCGTTTCCCGAGTTGTAAAGATGGGCCGTATGGCCTATTGGCGGAAAGACGGGCCAGAGCTAGCGTGGGGTCACTGGGCGATGCGAACCGCGGCGGCCATTGGCCTGCGATAACCGCGGTGAGCAATCAAGGAAGGGCCCGTCGCGCCGACCCCCCGAGCGGCGGGCCTTTTCTGTTCTCGACTCGTTTTCCGGTCTCGACTCGTTCGGTGGGTCACCGGGTGTCCCGAGTACCGAGCTAGCATCAGTTTCCGTGGTCCGGCGGCTGCTTCTTGCTTCCCCCCGCGGGTATTGCGCGGGCGTCGAGCGGGCCGTGGAAACCGTGGAGCGGGCGCTCGAGCTCCAGGGCTCGCCCGTCTACGTCCGGAAGCAGATCGTGCACAACGCGCACGTCGTCCGCGACCTCGAGCGTCGGGGAGCGGTCTTCGTCGAGAGCGAGGAGGACGCCCCCGAGGGGGCCGTACTCGTGCTCTCCGCGCACGGAGTGGCGCCGGCGGTGCACGAGGGGGCGGCACGCAGGCACCTGCGGACCGTGGACGCGACCTGCCCGCTCGTATCCAAGGTCCACGCCGAGGCCCGGCGGTATGCGGCCGAGGGCTACACGATCCTCCTGGTCGGCCACGAGGGGCACGAGGAGGTCGAGGGGACGCTCGGGGAGGCCCCCGAGGCGACCGTCCTCGTCCAGACGGCGGAAGACGCAGAGCGGGTCCGGGTGTCGGATCCGGCCCGGGTCGCCTACGTCACGCAGACAACCCTTTCGGTCGACGAGACCGCCGAGATCGTCGCCACGCTGCGACGGCGGTTCCCCGAGATCGAAGGTCCGCAGGCGGGCGACATCTGCTACGCGACGACGAATCGCCAGCGCGCGGTGAAGGAGTTGGTCTCCGAGATCGACCTGCTGCTCGTGATCGGCTCCCAGAACAGCTCGAACTCGAAGCGGCTGGTCGAGACCGGCCGTGCTGCGGGGGTCGAGGCCCACCTGATCGAGGACGAGGAGGCGATCGACGAGCGCTGGCTCGAGGGTGCGGAGACCGTCGGCCTCACGTCGGGTGCCTCGGCCCCGGAGCACCTCGTCGGGCGCGTGTGCGACTGGTTCCGGGCCCGCGGGGTCGAGGAGATCATCTCGGCCGGAGCGGTGGTCGAGGACGTCTTCTTCCGGCTCCCCGTCGAGATCCGCCGCGCACTTCCGGCCGCCTGACCTTTCCGCGATGACGGGACGGTGGCCGTCGCGGACTAGGCCTTGTTGATCTCGAGCGAGTCGCCGACGCGAACCTGCGTCGCCAGCGTTTCGGCCTTGATCTGATCCTCGAATCGGAGGAGGTCGCGGTCGGACTCCGGCAGGGTCAGGACGATCCGGTCTGTGATCTCCAGGCCCTGGTCTTTTCGCATGACATTGACCGCGTGGGTGAGATCGAGGACGCGACCTTCGAGGCGAAGCTCGTCATCGAGCTCGGGGTCGATCTCGACACTGATGTCGCCGTCCGAAGCGAAGGCAAAGCCTTCGTTCTCGGCCTCACGCTCCGTCAGAACTTCGCCCTCTTCGAGCAGCTCGCCGTCGACCCGCACGTTTTCTCCCTCCCACTCCCAGCGCTCTTCCTCGAGTGCCTTACGGATCGCGGGCAGCCTTGGCCCCAGTCTGGGGCCGAGGACCGGCAGGTTCGGCTTCAATCGCACCCGCTTGCCGCTCGCGCCGGTGAGTGCCAGCTCCTTGACCCTCAGCTCGTCGAGCATCTCGTCGATGTGGCCACCGGCCGCGTTCGCCGCCCCGTAGACGACGGCCCGCCGAAGCGGCTGCCTGTGCTTGATTCCGGCGTGATCGCGCGCCTGCCGGGCGAGGCGAACGATGCGGCGCACCTCGTCGACTTCCGCCAGCAACTGCTCGTCCGGCTCCGCCACCTCCGGCCACCCGGCGAGGTGCACCGAGTCGGGCGCACCCTCGCACGCACCTGCGACGAGGTTCCGCCAGAGCTCGTCGGCGAGGAACGGCATCAGCGGCGCAACCACCCGCAGGGCCTGGACGAGCGCGTACCAGAGCGTCCGGAACGCGACCTCGTCGTCGCCGTAGAAGCGGCGCCGCGACCTCCGGATGTACCAGTTCGACAGGTCTTCGACGAACGCGTCGAAGGCGGCCGTCACCGCCGGCGTCCAGTAGCGTTCGTAGGCCGCGGTCGTGTCGGCAACCAGTTGATGCGTCCGCGAGACGAGCCAGGCGTCCAGCGGTTGCCCCTCGGGCGGCCCGGAGCTGAGGTCGGCGTAGACGGGCCGGAAGTCCTCGATGTTCGCGTACGTGACGAGGAACGAGACGGAGTTCCAGAAGGTGAGCAGCCGGCGCTGGACCTCGCGCGCCGGCCCGTAGCCGAACTTGAGGTTCTGTGCGGGCGGCACGTCGCAGAACAGCCACCGCATCACGTCTGCCCCCATCCGCTCGAACGCCTCGTCGGCGTCGATCGAGTTCCCCCACGAGCGGTGCATCTCGCGGCCGGTCTCGTCGAGCAGCTTCTCGTACGTGAGCACGCGCCGGTAGGGCGAGCGGCCGACCAGCGTCATCGACATGAAGAACTGCGAGTAGAACCAGAGGCGGATCTGCTCCCGCATCTCGGAGATCCAGTCGGCCGGGAACCACTGCTCCCAGTACGTGTGATCGGGAAGGTCGGCGCCTGTCAGCCCCGCTGCCGCGCCGGTCGCGTAGCCGCGCTCGACCCAGGTGGGGTTCTCCCAGCCGAGGGTCGAGAGCGGCACGATGCCCGCGTCGAGCCAGGCGTCGCCGACCTCAGGGATCCGCTGCACCTCGACGCCGCACGACTCGCAGCTGATCGGCACCTCGTCGATCCAGGGCCGGTGCAGCTCCTGGAGCTGCTCGAGGCCCCGCACGGCTCGTTGCTCGAGCTCGGCCCGGGAGCCGATCACATTGAGGTTCCCGCAGGCGCACGGGTAGAACGGCAGCGGGAGCCCGAAGTAGCGCTTCCGCGAGATGTTCCAGTCGCCCATGTTGCGGAGCCAGTCGTCCATGCGCTTGCGGTACTGCGGCGGCGTCCACTCGACCCGGGCGTTCTCGTCCAGCAGCGCGTCCCGGATCTCGTCGACGCCGATGAACCAGTCGTCCACGACGCGAAAGACGAGCGGCGTCCGGCAGCGCCAGCAGATCGGGTAGCGGTGGGTGATGCGCCCCACCTCCAGGAGCAGGCCCCGCGCGCGCAGCGCGGCGATGATCGGCTCCTCGACCTCGTCGGTCGTCAAGCCGGCGAACGGCCCGTACTCGGGGTAGAGGCGGCCGCTCTCGTCAATCGGAACCAGCACCGGCAGGTCGTGGACGCGCGACAGCTCGAAGTCGTCGGTGCCTGCCCCCGGCGCGATGTGCACGATGCCCGTGCCCTCGTCGAGCGCGACGTCGTCCCAGGGGATCACGCGGTGGACGATCCCCTGCTGGGGCTTCAGCTCGTCGAACGGCCCTTCGTACTCGAGGCCGACCAGGTCGTCGCCGCGCGCGATCCGCTCGTACTCGCCCCCGCTCTCGGCCAGGCGCCAGCCCCCGTTCGAGAGGCCGTACTCGGCGTCGGGCTTGACCGCAGCGGCGACGTTCGCAGGCAGCGTCCACGGTGTCGTCGTCCAGACGATCAGGGCCTCGCCCTCGCGCTCCTTGAGCGGGAAGCGCACGAAGAGCGACGGATGCTCCAGCTCCTCGTAGTTCCCTTCGCCGGCCTGCTCGTGCTGAGAGAGCGACGTCCCGCAGCGCGGGCACCACTGCGTGGAGCGATGGCCGATGAACAGCCAGCCACGCCGGTGCACCTCCTTCAGGAAGCGCCAGATGTACTCGATGTTGGTGTCCGAGAAGGTGTAGTAGTCGTTGTCCCAGTCCATCCACATCCCCAGCCGGCGCGACTGATCGGTGATCACCTCGGCGTACTTGGCCACGCGCTCGCGGCAGCGGGCGGCGAACTCCGCCAGGCCGTACTCCTCGATCTCGTGCTTCGAGTTCAGCCCGAGCGACTTCTCGACCTCCACCTCGACCCAGAGCCCCTGGCAGTCGAAGCCGTTCTGGTAGCGGAGCTCGTGGCCCCGCAGCGCCTGGTAGCGCTGGAAGACGTCCTTCAGCGTCCGTCCCCACGCGTGATGGACCCCCATGGCGTTGTTGGCCGTGATCGGCCCGTCGACGAAGCTGAAGCGCGGGCCGCCCTCGTTCAGCTCCCGCAGCCGCTCGAACGTTCGCTCCTCATCCCAACGCGCAAGCACGACGCGCTCGAGGGCCGGATGATCCGGGACAGCCGGAAGCGGCGCAAACATGCGTGGCATGGTTCGATTCTAGAGAGGGTCGGGAAGAGTCCAGCCGCCCGGCGCGTTACGAGTAGTGCCCCGAGAATTACGAAAGGAACCGAATGTCAACCGCAGTGACCACGGAGACCTTCGAGCAGGAGGTCCTCAAGAGCGACAAGCCCGTGATCGTCGACTTCTGGGCCGAGTGGTGCGGGCCGTGTCACGCGGTCGCGCCCGTGCTCGACCGTATCGCCGAGGAGCGCGGTGACGAGCTGAAGCTCGTCAAGATCAACGTCGACGAGGAGCAGGAGCTGATGATCCGGTACGGGGTCCAGTCGATCCCGACGATCCTGCTCTTCAAGGACGGCGCCCCGGCCGCAGCCGTGATCGGCGCACAGCCGAAGGGTGCGATCGAGAAAGGCCTCGGCCTAGAGGCCGACGCGGCCTGAGCTTCCTCTTCGTCAACCCGCGCTCGGGTGACGGCAGGCCGACGGTCGACGAGCTGGTCGATGCGGCGCGAGCACGCGGGGTCGGCGTGCACGTGCTCGAGCGCGGCGACGACGTCGCCGCGCTCGCCTCGACGGTGGATGCAACCGCCCTGGGTATCGCGGGGGGCGACGGTTCGCTGGGCGCGGTTGCCGGCGTTGCACTCGACCGCCACCTCCCCTTCGTCTGCATCCCCTTCGGGACGCGCAACCACTTCGCCCGGGACGCCGGGCTCGACCCCGACGACCCGATCGCGGCGCTCGATGCGTACGGAGGGAGGGAGCGGCGGATCGACGCCGGCCGGATCGGCGACCGCCTGTTCCTGAACAACGTCTCGCTCGGCGCATACGCGCACCTCGTCCGTCGACGGGAGCGAGCGCGCCGCAGAAGCGAGGCGCTCGCGCGGCTGAGTGCACTGGGCATCGCTCTGCGGCGACCGCCGGCGCTCGAGCTCGCCTTCGCAGGCGAGCGCCACGAGGTCGCCGTGTTACTGATCTCGAACAACGCCTACTCGCTCGAGTTCGTTTCGCTCGGAGAGCGAAAGCGCCTGGACGAAGGCGCCCTGCACCTCTACTTCACCGAGCGACTGATTCCGTGGCGGTGGGAGGAGCGTGCGGGTCCCCGCTTCGACCTCGACGCCGTCTACGCCAAGGTCTCGGTGGCAATCGACGGCGAGCCTGCGGAGCTCGAGCCACCGATCGATGTCCGAATCGAACCGCTAGCCCTCCGGCTGCTCCAGCCAAAGCCGTAAGGGCTCGGCCAGCGCGATCTCGTCGAGCGGAGGAAGCTCTTCTCCGCTGAACCAGCGGATCTCGGAAACGTCGTCCGCGGCGCTCCTCGCCGCCGACGACCCGGGTACGCCAGACGAGGTTGAGCACCCAGCGTGCGCCCGGCCCGTCGCCGTACGGCTTCATGAAGGCGCCGAACCACTCCACCGGCTCGACGTCGAGCCCGGTCTCCTCGGCCAACTCGCGGCGAAGCCCGTCCAGCGGATGCTCGTCCTCGTGGAGGAACCCGCCGGGAAGGTCCCACATCCCGGCGTAGGGCTCCCACCGGCGCCGAGTGAGCATGATGCGCCCGCTGTCGTCGGTGCAGAGGGCGCAGACGGCGGGCGCCGGGTTCGCATAAACGATGTACCCGCAGGCGCCACACTCGGCACGGCCGTCAGCCGACTCGATTTCCGCCCCGCAGCGCGGGCAGAAGCGCCATTCGTCGAGCAGTCCCACTACGGCGCAGCGATCTCGGCCTGCGCGTCAGGCGCAAACGTCGTCCCGATGTTCGGGCCGGCGACCGTGGCTCGGTAGCGGCGGCCGAGCCAGGACGGCTTGAGGAATACACGGAACGTCCCGTCCGCCTTCGGCGCGACGCCGATCAGGCGGCTCCAACCGGTCTTGCCGGGGCAGCCGCGGCAGTCGAGGTACACGTAGATCCGGAGGCGCTTCCCCTCGAGCGTGAACGTGTACCCGGTTACAGGCTTGCCCTGAAAGGTGGCGGAACCGGTCAGCCTCTGCCCGTCGGAGGCGAGGGTGAGCACGGGCGGCGCGCCCTGCCAACGGGCGAGATGCAGCTCGACCGGCCCACCCGGCCGGACCTGCCAGCGCTGGAGCGCGTACAGCATCCCGCCCGGGCCGCGCCGGACGACCGCGGCCAGCGGGAGACGGACGCCGGGCACCGGCCTGGAGACGTCCCCGCCCGACAGGCTCCCACCGTGGAAGAGCTGGCCCTTCATGGGCACGATCACCGACTGCTTCGAGCCGGCCTGCGTCCAGGTGATCTGGGCCGTGCCCTTCGCGTCGACCGCCAGCCGCGGCGCGGCGACGTCGTTGCCGACGAAGATCGAGGCGCCGGCAGCCGGCACCGAGAAGACGAGGGCGACCAGGAACGCCGCGCGTAACCGCATGCGCCGACTCTGACACGGCTCCTGCCCAAGTCAAGCAGGCACACTGCTGTCATGAGCCGTAGGCTTGACGGAGGCGAACACCGGCGTAGGCTCGACGGAGCCGGCCATGAGCGCAGGCGTCGGCTTCGCCGGCGCCGGAGCGGAAAGAGAGCGGAGGTGCCGGCTTTGCCGGTGCCGGAGCGGGAATGAGCCCGATCCGCGAGCATGAGTTCAGCCGCATCGGACTCCTCGCCGAGCTGCCCGGCGAGCGGCTGCGCAAGCTCTCCGACCGGATGCGGCGCGAGCAGGTTACCGCCGGCGCGGCGGTCGTCCAGGAAGGCGACGAGGGCGAGCGCTTCTACGTCGTTCTCTCCGGGATGCTCAGCGTCAGCCAGGAGGCGATGGGGCCCCGGCGGGTGCTGAAGCCGGGGGATTACTTCGGCGAGGTCGCGCTGGCGATGGAGGTGCCACGGACCGCTTCCGTGAGGGCCTTGACGCCGTCGGTGGTCGCGAGCTGCGACCGCCAGACCTTCGACGAGTTCGTCCGGCCCCTCTTCAGCGACTGAGAGCGCCTAACGGAATGACCCGGCGGCCCGTGCTTCTTTCGGTAGGTGCTCAAACCGAGCCTGGACCGGACCAGGTCGAGCACGCGGCCGCGGTCGGCCTTGTCGAAGCCGTCGGCGGAGAGCAGCTCGACGAGCGCCAGGGCCCGGCCGCCGCGCACGAGGTACAGCTCGACCGTGTCGCTCCCCGGCTCAGCCGACCGCGTGACGCGCAAGCGATAGCCCGTGCCTGGCCCCTGGCCGACCACTGCGCCCCCGAACTCGAGCTCGACGAACGGCCGGTAGCCCGGCTCCCTCCCGCGGCCGAGGGCTCTGGCCGCATCGGCAGGAGTGGCGAAGACGAGCGCAGTCGCACGCACCGCATCGCCCGCGCGAACGAGCGCGGGCGCTTCCACACGGTCCATCACCTCGAGGCCGGAAAGCTCGGGCGCAAGCTCGCCGAGCCCCGGCTCGGCCCGGACGGCCTTCCACCCGGGCAGATCGCCGTCGCGCAGCAGCTGCGCGCCGCCGTGAACGACGGGCGGTTGCGCGGACCCGCAGCCGGTAGCCGCGAATGCGAGCGCCAGCCCGAGTCCAAGTAACAGACTGTTACGAAGTCGAGGACGTCGTAGCCACGGCTTGGATACAGGGTTCGCCGGGTGCTTGTAACAGTCTGTTACTTGGATCACCCCGCCAGTTCCGCCAGGACCGCGTCGGATAGGGCGGGCCACGCCTCCGCGGCCCACTCGCCGAACGTCAGGTCGGTCAGGCAGGCGAGGGCGACGCCCGGCTCGGGGTCGACCCACAGGAACGTGCCGCTGCGGCCGAAGTGGCCGAACGTTCGCTCCGAGTTGCGGGCGCCGCTCCAGTGCGGGGACTTCCGGTCGCGGAGCTCGAAACCGAGCCCCCAGTCGTTCGGCTCCTGGCGGCCGAAGCCGGGCAGAACGCCCACGAGCCCCGGGAACGCGACGGTGGTCGCCTCCGCAAACGTCTCGGCCGCGACGAGCCTCGGTGCGAGCGCCTCGCGCCCGACGGCCATCAGGTCGTCGAGCGAGCCGTGCAGTCCCGACCCCGGACGGCCCTCGTAGCGGGCGCCGAGGCCGAGCGGAGAGAGCACGGCCGCACGCAGGTACTCGCCGAAGTCCATCTCCGCGCGGTCCGCGAGCGTCGCGCCGAGCACGTCGTAGCCGGAGTCGGAGTAGATGCGCCGCTCGCCGGGCCTCGCGATCGGGCTCAACCCCTCGGGCGGCAAGCCAGAGGCATGGGCGAGCAGGTGCCGGACAGTCGAGCCCGGCGGCCCGGAGGGCTCGTCGAGGTCGAGCGTCCCCTCCTCCGCGGCCACGAGGCAGGCGAGCGCCGTGACCGGCTTCGACACCGAGGCCCAGCGGTACTCGAGCCCGGTGTCGCCGAGCGTCGCAATCGGGCCGCCCGCCGAGACGACGCCCACGGACACGTGCTCGGCCGGCCAGCCTTCGACGGCTCGCAAGGCGTCCACTTCGCTCCATACTAGGCCGATGGAGCGCCGGCTCATCAGCTCCGGCTCGCCCTACGAGCCGATCATGGGCTTCTCCCGTGCCGTGCGCGTCGGGCCCCACGTCTTCGTCGCCGGGACCGCGCCGGTCATGCCCAAGGGCGAGGAGCTGCCGCCCGACGCGTACAGCCAGACGAAGCGCTGCCTCGAGATCATCGTCGCCGCCCTCCGCGAGGCAGGCGCCGGCCCGGAGCACGTCGTCCGAACACGGATCTTCGCCACCCACGCCGAGGACTTCGAGGAGGTCGCCCGCGCCCACGGCGCCGTCTTCGGCGAAGTCAAGCCGGCCTGCACGTACGTGATCACGCAGCTGATCGACCCGCGTTGGCGGGTCGAGATCGAGGCGGAGGCGCTCGTCGAGTGAAGCAGGTCACGCCTCCCAGTATCACCGGCAAGGGAGCGGCGTTTTCGCAGGGCGGCAGCGTGCTCGAGCACCGCTTCGGCACGGGCGACCCGTACACGCTCGGGGTCGAGGAGGAGTACATGCTCCTCGACTCGGAGACGTTCGACCTCGTCCAGCACATCGACACGGTGCTCGCTGCGATCGCAGGGCACGAGCTCGAGGAGCGGATCAACGCCGAGCTGATGCAGTCGGTGATCGAGATCACGACGCCCGTGTGCCGGAGCCCCGCCGACGTCCAGCGGGAGCTGACCGCGCTCCGCTCGTACGTGACGTCGGTCGCGGCGACGAAGGGGCTCCGCGTCGGATCGGCCGGCACGCACCCCTTCAGCCTGTTCGAGCGCCAGCGGATCACCGCGAACGACCGCTACCGGAATCTCGTCGACCAGCTCCAGTACGTCGCGCGCCGCGAGCTGATCTTCGGCATGCACGTCCATGTCGCCGTGGACGGGGCGGAGAAGGCGATCCAGGTCGTGAACGGCCTGCTGGGCCACCTGTCCCAGCTGCTCGCCCTGACTGCGAGCTCGCCGTTCTGGCGGGGCGAGGCCACGGGTCTCTCCTCGAGCCGGCAGATGGTCTTCGCGGCGTTCCCCCGCTCGGGCCTGCCGCCACGCTTTCGCGACTACAACGACTACGCCGAGGTCGTCGGCCAGCTCGAGCGGACGGGCTGCATCGCCGACTACACGCACATCTGGTGGGACATCCGGCTCCACCCACGGCTGGGCACGGTCGAGGTGCGGATCTGCGACGCCGTCACCCGCATCGAGGAGGCGGTCGCCGTGGCGGCCTTCTGTCAGGCGCTCGTGAAGCTGTACGCAGAGCAGTTCGACCGGGGCGAGGAGATCGCCTCGTACCACCGCATCCTCACCGCGGAGAACAAGTGGCTGGCCGCCCGCTACGGGCTCGAAGCCCCGGTGATGGACCTCGCAACGGGCCGCCGCAACCGTGTTCCGGTGGCGCAGCTGATCCGTCGGACACTGCGCGACCTCGAGCCGCACGCGCGCGAGCTCGGCTCCGACCGCGAGCTCGAGGGGATCCGCGCGATCCTGGACCGGGGCAACGGCGCCGACCGGCAGCTGCGGATCTACAACGCGAACCGCGACATCGTCGAGGTCGTCCGCGAGATCGCGGACGCCACCGAGGTCGTCCCCGCGGCCGCGTAGGCTGCGGGCGTGCGCCACGTGCTCGTCGTTCTCGTCGCACTCGTTTTCGCCGGCACAGTCTCTGCCACCGGTGACCCCGCCACCGTCCTGCCGAAGCCGCGGTTCAACGCGCCCGCACGCGAGCCGGCGCCCGGGCGCGTGAGCTTCCAGATCCTCTCCTCCAGCTCGCTCGACCCCGGCCGCCTGACGCCGTCGCCGAAGCCGCACGGCCTGCTCATCGAAGGACCGGACGGCTCGACCGCGCACATCGTTCGCGCCCCCGGCCGCTACGCCTTCGACTTCCGCAACTACGCCCGGCCGCCGCGGGCCGTGCCCGGCGACCGCGAATTCGTCTACGAGCAGGTTCTCTGGGCGAAGGAGGCGGACACCGGGATCCTCTACGTCGAGACCGCGCACTCGACCTACGCGAAATCGTCGTACGGCCTCAACGCGTACCTGAATGCCGTCGACCTGACGACGAAGAAGCTACGCTGGCGCAGCCCGGCTCTTGTTGCCAATGCCGACAACTTCGTTCTTCTCAACGACGTGATCGTCTCGGGGTACGGGTTCACGGCCGAACCGGATTACCTCTACGCGATCGACCGCGCCACCGGGCGCGTCGTCGGGCGCGTCCTACTGCCGACCGGGCCCGAGCGGATCGTGCGCCACGGCAGCACGCTCACCGTCGATACCTACGACCATCGGCTCACCATCCGCGTCGTGGAGCACTGATGCTGGCCATCGGCGAGCGTATCCCGGAGGCCACCGTCTGGGTCGGCCCGCGCGAGCAGCACACCATGGAGGAGATCGTCGCGGACGGCCCGGTCCTGCTTTTCTTCTATCTCTTCGACTGGTCGTCGACGTGAACGAACGAGATGGAACTCCTGCGTGACAGGAGCGCCGAGTTCGAAGCCGCCGGCGTCCGCCCGCTCGGAATCTCGCGCGATTCGCCGTGGACGCACATCGCCTGGATGCAGGCGCTCGACCTCAACTTCGGTCTCCTCTCCGACTGGAACGCCGAGGCGGTCCGGGGGTTCGACGTCACGCAGGCCTGGCGCGGCATGGAGGACGTGCCGCAGCGGGCCGCATTCCTGATCGACCGGGAAGGGAGGGTACGAGGGGCGTGGAGTTACGGGAACGAGCTCGTACCGGACTTCGACGAGCTGCTGGACGCCGCCCGGGCTTTGTAGCTCTCGCCTGCGCTCTCTACCTCGCCGCGGCGGTCGTCGCCACGGAGCCGGCCGTCGTCCACGGCTGGTCGAGCTTCATGGCCGGGGGAGCGCCCGGCCACGGGGAAGCAGCGCCGGGCGACCACCTCCAGGCCGGGTACCGGCTGTGGCTGGCGGGCCACCAGCTCGAGCACGCGCGGCCGCCGTGGGTCGACCCGTACACCTTTCGCCCCGAGGCCGAGGCGCAGGCGAACCCCGCCTGGTGGCCGTTCGGACTGCCGTACTGGCCGCTCGTCCGAGCCCTTGGGCCGGTGCTCGCGTGGAACGTGTTCACGCTGCTGTGCCTCTTCGGCGGTGGCGCGCTCGCGCTGCTCTGGCTGCGCGAGCTCGGGCTGTCGCGATTCGCGGCCGCCGCCGGCGGGCTCGCCTTCGAGATCGCGCCCTACCGTGTGATGCAGAGCCGCGGGCACCTGCTCGGGCCGATCTCGCTGCTGCTGCCGCTCGCGTTGTGGGCCTTCGAGCGCGCTCGCAAGAGAGGCGAGCAGCGTTGGTGGTGGCTGTCACGTGTAGCGCTCGTCTCGATCCCGCTCTCGGGCCAGGTGCACCTCGCCCTCGGGGCGATCCCGTTCTACGTCCTCTACGCGGCCTGCCGCTCGCGCGACCGGCGCGTCTGGATCGAGACCGCGACCGGCGCCGTCGCGGCAATCCTCGCCGGCGTGCTGATCCGGGTGACCGTAATCGCTGGCTCGATCGACGACGGCGGCCGGTCGCTGAAGGAGGTCAAGGTCTACTCGGCGGATGGGGTCGACCTGCTCTCGCGCCACGTCCGTCACGGTGCGGAGGCGTTCGTCTTCCTCGGGTGGCTGACGCCGCTGCTGGCGATCGCCGGGCTCGTCCTCCTGGCCCGGCGCAGGGAGCGCGGGCTCGCCGCCGCGCTCGGGGTCGGGGCCGTCGTGCCGGTGCTGCTCGCGCTCGGCACGCATTTCCCCCTCTACGCCCTGCTTTGGCATGCGCTACCCCCGCTGCGGTACCCCCGCGTCCCCGAACGCCTGATGCCGATCGCCTGCCTCGCGCTCGCCGCGCTCGTCGCCTTCGCGATCGATGCGGCGCTACTCCGTCGCGAGGCGAGGCATGTCCCGCGCATCGCGCTGGCCGTCGCAGTCGCCGTGCTCCTCCTGGCCGACCTCCACGTCCGCGCCTTCGGCGCCTCAGCGGCCGACCGGGAGAACAGCGCCTACGCGGCCGTCCGAGCCGCCCCGGAGGGGCGGCTGCTCGAGCTACCCGTCTTCACTCCCGACATCCACTACGGAAGCGTCTACCTGTACTACGAGCAGCGCGTGCGCCGGCAGCGTCCTCTCGGTTACTCGACGACCGCGCCACGGAGCGCCGACGTCGTCGCACGCGAGCTCCAGCCGCTGGGCTGTGGAGACTGGACGACCGGCGTGCAGGCGCGGTTGTCCGTCCTCCGCGTCTCGACGATCACGCTTCATCGTGGGCTCTACGTCGACAACCCGATCCTGGCCGATTCCGCCTGGCTCGCGTGGCAGGAGCTCGTCGCGCACGGGTGGCGTCCGGTAGTCACAGACGGGGCCGTAACCGCATTCGTCCGCGGCCACTCGACTGCGGCGCCACCGTTCCGCAAGCCGTCGCGAGGCGACGCGCTCTTCTGCCAGGGCTGGTTCCCGCCCGACGCATCGGGGCGCCAGATGAGCTTTGGGCACGCGGCGCTGTGGGTCTACGGCAAGGGAATCGTCCGGCTCTTTCTCGCCTCCCCCGAGCCGCTACCTCTCCGCATCTCACTGGACGGACGGATGGACTCGAGGTTGACGGTGCACCGCCTGGAAGAGGTACGGGTCGGCCTCCCCAGCGAGCGCTGGCACCTCGTCTCACTCGATGCCGACCGCCTGCCCGAGATCCGTGGCAAGCCGCGTGGCGCGCGCATCGTCGCGTATGCGTTGCCTCAGAGTTGAACGTCGGCGGGCCGACGCTTACCGGGCCTCGAGCCGCTCCTTCAGTCTCAGCTGGTCGAGCGGGACCTGTTTCCGAAGCTGGCTCCGCGCCATCGGGGCGAACAGCTTTCCGAACCCGTGCCCGACGAGATCGATCTCGAGGCTGACGCGCGACCTACCTCCGTCCACCGGTGAGACCGTGACGGTCCCGACGACGCGCACAGGCCCGTCGATGCCACGAAAGCTGGCCCGGCGCGGCGGATCGTGCTCGGTGATCTCGTACGTCATCTCCCGCACGCCGCCGGGAACCTGCCGCTTCTCGCGCGCGCGGCTGCCGACACGGGTGGGCCCGTCGGTCTCGACCTCGACCTCCCGGATCTGCGACTGCCATTCGCCGTGACGCGAGAGGTCGTCGATGTAGGCGAAGACGTCCTCGGGTGAGCGGGCGATCTCGATCGAAGCGTTGAGCGGGGCCATCGGCATCCTCCTTTGCTCGGTTACATCCCCATCGCGTGGTAGCCGGAGTCGACGTACAGCGTCGTCGCCGTGACGTTGTCGGCTTCGTCCGAGAGCAGGTACGCCGCGGCCGCGCCGACGTCGTCCGCGTCGATGTGACGATGGAGAGGCGCCCGCTCCTCGACCAGCGCCTCCATTGTCGGAAAGCCCGCGATCGAGCGAGCGGCCAGCGTGCGCACCGGGCCGGCGGAGATCGCGTTCACGCGGATGTTCTTCGGACCGAGATCCCAGGCCAGGTAGCGGACGGATGCGTCGAGTGTCGCCTTGGCCACGCCCATCACGTTGTAGTGCGGGACCGCGCGCTCCCCGCCGAGGTAGGTCATCGTCAGGATCGACCCGCCCCCGGCGGCCTCCATCAACGGCTCGGCCGCACGGGCGCACGCCACGAGCGAGTAGGCGCTGACGTCCAGCGCCATCCAGAAGCGGTCGCGCGGCGTGTCGGTGAACCGACCCTCGAGGTCCTCTGCGGCAGCGAAGGCGACCGAGTGGACGAGCAGGTCGAGGCTGCCCCCGAAAGCATCCGAGACTTCCGAGAACACACGCGCGACGTCCTCGTCCGAGCACACGTCACACGCGGTCACCAGTGGGCTGGCCACCGTCCCCGCCAGCTCGCGAACGCCCGCCTCGATTCGCTCGCCCTGATAGGTGAAGGCAAGCTGCGCACCGCCTTCGGCCAGCCGCCGCGCGATCGCCCACGCAATCGAGCGCTTGTTCGCGACGCCGAGCACCAGGGCACGCTTGCCTGAGAACGAGGCGGTCGTCACCGGGAAGCGAGTCTAACCCCGTTCCGCTACGCTGGCCGCCTTGCGTCGCCCCGTCGTCCTCTTTGCGTTTGCAGCGGCGCTCGTCATCTCGGCGACGGCTTCGGCGGCGCTCCAGCCGGTCCGTCGAAACTTCGGCGAGCTGCAGATTCCGCGCGTGCGGGCGGGGACCGTCGCGATTCCGCCGCGTCATGCGCGGGGCCGGGTGACGATGATCGTCACGCTCGACCAGCCGCCGCTCGCGGCCTACTTCGGCCGGACGCTCGCGGCCGCCACGGGCGCGCGCCGACTGGACGTCCGCTCCGCTGCGTCGCGCGCGTACCTCGCCAGGATCGCCCGGCTGCAGGCCCGCGCCGTCGTGCAACTCCGCCGGGCGATCCCCCGGGCGACGGTCTCGCGGCGGCTGAGGGTGATCCTGGACGCGCTGACGGTCGAGCTCCCGGTCAAACAGCTGCCGCGGCTCTACCGGCTGGGCTTCGTGAACAAGGTCTATCCGAGCGCGCGGTTCACGCTCAACCTGGACAACAGCCCGGCGCTGATCGGCGCCACCGCGTTCTCGAGCTCGACCGACGATACAGGCCAGGGCGTCAAGATCGCAGTCGTCGACGACGGGATCGACCAGACGAGCACGTTCCTGGATCCCGCCGGATACACGTTCCCGGACGGCTTCCCGCGCGGCCAGCTCTCCTACACGACGCCGAAGGTGATCGTGGCGCGCTCGTATCCAGGCCCGGGATCGGGCAAGGCGGGCCGCCTTCCTCTCGACCGGAAGGCCTCGTTCCACGGCACCCACGTCGCCGGGATTGCCGCCGGGGACGCCGGCACGACTGCACCGGCCGGACCCGACCACCCTGAGGTGCACGGGCTCTCGGGCGTCGCCCCGCGTGCCTGGCTCGGCAGCTACCGGGTGTTCAACGCCCCGACGCCGGTCGGTAACAGCGCGTTCACGCCGCAGATCGTCGCCGCGTTCGAGGACGCGGTCACCGACGGGATGGACGTGATCAACTTCTCCGGCGGCGGGCCGATGAACGATCCCGCCAACGACGCGCTCGTCGAGGCCGTCCAAAACGTCTCCGAGGCGGGCGTCGTCCCCGTGATCTCGGCGGGCAACGACCGTGACGACTTCGGCCTCGGCAGCGTCGGAGCCCCCGGCACCGCCCCGGACGCGATCAGCGTCGCCGCCGTCTCGAACACGCATGTCTTCGCCCCCGCCGTGACAGTGTCCGCGCCGGCAGGAGTGGCGCCGATCCCGTTCAACCGCGGGGCCAGCCAGACGCCGGTGGCCTGGGGCGCGGTCGACGAGAAGCTCGTCGACGTCGGGTCGATCATCGGGACGGACGGCAAGCCCGTCGACCGCTTGCTCTGCGGGCCGGCAGACAACCTCGAGGCGCCTGCGAGCACGCTCCCTTCCGGCTCGCTGAGCGGGTCGATCGCGCTCGTCTCGCGCGGCTACTGCACCTTCATCTCGAAGTCGCTGCGGGCGAAGGCCGCGGGGGCCGAGGGCATCGTGTACGTCGACAACCGGCCGGGCGAGGCGACCGGCGTGCCGATTGCGCCGCCGATTCCGGCCGGGATGATCGCCGACGCCGACGGCGCGCGCCTGCGCGCGGCGATGACGGCGACAGGCGGCGTCGCGACAGTGCGCGTCGGCCGCGACCCGCTGGAGTTCGAGACCGGCCGAGGCGGTACTCCGATGAGCTTCTCCTCCGCCGGCCTGACACCGTTCACCCACGACCTCAAGCCGGACCTCTCGGCGCCCGGCGGCTCGATCCTCTCCTCGACGCTCCGCGAGACGATCGGCGAGCCGTTCGCGGTCTTCGACGGAACGAGCATGGCCGCACCGCACGTTGCCGGCGCTGCGGCCCTGCTCCTCCAGCGGCACCCTGCCTGGAGCGCGCCGCAGGTGAAATCGGCACTGATGTCCACGGCGGGGCCCGCCTGGGGAGATACGAGCCGCACCACCGAAGCCTCGGTCTTGATCGAGGGCGCGGGCCTCATCAACGTCGGCCGGGCCGACAATCCGATGGTCTTCACCGACCCGTCGTCGCTGTCGTTCCATGATCTGAACGTCAACCGCGGCTCGAGCTCGCGCCCGCTGCTGTCGACGATCGTCGACGCCGGCGGCGGCGCCGGGACCTGGCAGGTCGAGCTGAGGCCACAGTCGGCGACCGCCGGAACGATGATCGACCTGCCGGCCTCGATCACGGTCTTGCCCGGCGGCGACGCGTTGCTCACCGCCGTCGCGCGCGCCTCCGCCTCCGCACCTGCCGGCGACGACTACGGCTTCATCGTGCTCCGCAAGGGCGATGTGACGCGGCGCATCCCGTACGCCTTCACCGTCGAGCGCCCGGGTCTCGAGTCGGTGCCCGCCGTGAAGCTCCAGGCCTTCCAGACCGGCGACACGCGGTCGGGGCCGAGCAAGGTCAACGCGTACCGCTGGCCGGCCGCCCCCTTCGGCCCACCCCCGAGCTACGTCGGGCCGCCGACGGACGAGGACGGAGCCGAACAGCTCTTCGTGACGGACCTCGCGCAGCCGGCGGTGAACATGGGCGTCGCCGTCGTCGCCCAGACCGGCAACTCGCTGATCGACCCCTTCTTCCTCGCCTCGCGCGACGAAAACGATGTCACGGGCTACACCGGCACGCCCGTCAACGTCAACGGCTACCTCTCCAGCTACCGGGCGGACGTGCAGGCCGCCGGCATCCAGTACCCACTGCAGGGGCAGTACTACGTCGCCGTCGACTCCGGCCACAACGACTTCACCGGGGCGCCGCTCGCGGGCCGTTACGTCCTCCACTCCTGGCTGAACGACGTCAGCCCCCCGCTCGCAGCGATGATCACGACCACGGTCGCCGCCGGCCGGCCGACGATCGTCGCGCGCACGCTCGATCTCCAGTCGGGCGTGGACCCGCTCTCGCTCGTGATCTCCTACGGCCGGGTGCTGGTCGGTGCCGCCGCCTACGACCCGGCCTCCGGGCTCGCGATCTTCCCGCTGCCGCCGGCCGCGGCGGCGCTGAAGCCGGGCAGGACACCGTTGACCTTCGTCGCCGGCGATTTCCAGGAAGACAAGAACGTCGACCAGGCCGGCGAGATCACCTCGATCCTGCCGAACACGGCCTTCGTGCCCGTGAAGCTGAACGTGGTGAACCACCCGACGGTGGCCTGGCTCGCGCCGAGCCCCGGCGAGTGCACGGCGACCAGGACGCGCCTGCTCGTGGCCGCGAGCGCGACGAAGAAGATCCGGCAGGTGCGGTTCTTCGTCGACGGCAAGCCGATCGCCACGATCAGACGTGGGTCCGCCGGGCTCTACGGGACAACCTGGGCGCCGAAGGGCCTGAAGCGGGGCAAGCACGGGCTCCAGGCAGTCGTCCAGGACGCCGGTGGTGCGACCCGCACGGCGGACGTCGGCGTCAAGGTCTGCTCCAAGAAGAAGTAGCCTCGCCTGTCATGGACGAGCGCGTGGCCGTGATCACCGGCGGCTCCAGCGGGATCGGCGCCGACCTTGCGAGGCTGCTGGTCGCCGACGGCTGGCGATGCGTGCTCGTCGCGCGCGGAGAGGAGCGGCTCCGGGAGATGGCGGAAGAGCTCGGAGCGGAGCCGGAGGTCTGTGACGTCGGCGACCGTGCGGCCGTCGAGGCGCTGGCGGAGCGTGTCGCCGCCCGGCACCCGAAGATCAAGCTGCTGGTCAACAACGCGGGCATCCCCGCCCGGGCCGACTTCATCGCGGGCGACCCTGCCCGGATCGAGGAGGTCATCCGCGTCAACTACCTGGGCGGCGTATGGTGCCTGCGCGCCTTCCTGCCGGCGCTCGAGGCGGCCGCACCTGCGGACGTCGTCAACGTCGTCTCCGTCGCCGGGACGGTCGCTATCCCCCCGTCCGGTCCGTACGCAGCCTCCAAGCACGCCCAGCTCGCGTTCTCGCGCTCCACCGCGGCCCAGCTGCGCGGGCGCCGGATCCGGGTCCACACCGTGCTGCCCGGCTTTGCCGAGACCGCCGGCTTCCCTCAGCGCACCGTGCTACCGAAGGCGTTCCAGTGGACGATCATCGAGCCCGATCGGATCGCCCGCTCGATCCTCGCCGCCGTGCGGCGCGACCGCCGTGAGAGCTTCGTACCCTGGTGGTACCGGCCAGTCGCCGTACTCCAGGCCGTGACGCCCTCGCTGATGGCCCGCATCCTCGCGCGGGGCAAGTACGGCGGCCCCGGCGCGGCCTAGATCTGCCAGGAGCCGTCGCGGAGCACCGGGACGCACTCGCCGTCCCGGGTGATTCCGGTGACCGCGACCTCGTCGCCGCCGATCATGAAGTCGATGTGGATCGAGCTGCGGTTCCGGCGCTGCTGGTCCTCGTCCGACAGGCCCTCGTCGAAGCCGTCGCCGAGCGCGATGTGGCTGGCGGCGTTCTCGTCGAGCAGGGTGTCGTAGAAGACGGTCCCCAGCCGGCCGATGCGGCCCTCCCGGTCGACGAGCGCGACCTCGCCGAGACGGGCGGCTCCGTCATCGAAGGCAGCCCGGCCGCGCATGACGCCCGCCCCCTGCTCGGCGTTGAACTCGACGGCGCGCCCGCCCTCGAACCTGACCTCCAGCCCGCGGATGATCGTCCCGTCGGCCAGCACGAGGGGTTTCGTCGACCGGACCCGGCCGTCGGCTCGCTGCGGATCCGGCGTCGCGTAGACCTCCTCGGTCGGCAGGTTAGCCAGGTGAACGATCCCGCCCACCGTCTCGTCGCGGGCGGCCTGGAAGGTCGAGGTCGGCAGCAGCCCGATCGTCAAATCCGTCCCGGGGCCCTCGTAATGGAGCGCGTCGAAGCGGCGCTCGTTGAGACGACCGGCTGCGGCGGACAAGGTGTCGGCGCGCTCTGCCCAGGCCGCGACCGGATCGGCCTCGTCGAGCCGGCACACGTGGGCGACCTCCTCCCAGAGACGGTCGAGGGCCTCGTCCGGCGGGAGATCGGGATGGACGAGCCGCGCCCACGGCTCGGTCGGGCACGGCACCACGGTCCAGTTGGTCGTGCGGTCGGCGATCAGCTGCAGGATCTCCTTGACGAACGGCAGCTGGTCCCGGCCGGCTCGATCGGGGTCGAGGTCGTCGAGCAGACCGGTCGTGGTCGGCCCCGCGAGCGAGATCCTTGCCGCGCGCTCCTCACCCAGCGTGAGCAGCCGCTGGCCGTACCAGGAGGGGACGAACGTGAGGCTCTCCTCCTCCGCAAACGCGATCCGGGCGCGCTTGACGTAGGGGTCGAAGTACGAGACGTCCACGAACGAGGCGCCGTGCTTGTAGGCGCTCTCGGCAATCGCGCGGGCCAGCTCGTACTGGCCGTGATCGGCCCCAACGGTGACGATCTGCCCGGGTTGGACATTCGCCCCCAGGCCGACCGCGAGGTCGGCTAGGCGCTCGAGGAGGTGTGCGCGGTCCACGAGTTGAGCTTACGCGCGCGGCTGCGTCCTGACCGCCAGATACCACCCGACCAGCGCGGTGTAATCCCGCGGCGCGAGCGCGGCCGCCCGTGCCCTCGCCTCCCCGGCGCAGCCTGCGAGGTCGAGGTAGCGGTCGAGGTCGCGCCGTTCTTCACCGAACTCGGTTCGCGTGACGACCAGGTCGTTCGCTTCCAGCAGCAGCCGGACGTCCACGTCGGCAAGCAGACGCTCGTGCGAGGAGTCGCGGGCGCGCTCGAACCGGTCGAGGTCGAGAGAGACGAGCGGATCGGCCGGAGCGATCTGGTCGATCACGAGCACCTGGCCGCCGAGCCGGGTGAGCCGTGCGAGCTCAGCGACCACGAGCTCCGGCCGGTGAACATGGTGCAGCGTGCGGGCGCAGCCGGCGAGGTCGAAGGATGCGCTCTCGAGCTCGAGCCTGGTCGCATCGCCCTCGACGAAGGTGACATTCGGGAAAGGGCCCGCACGGGCACGCGCCTGGGCCAGCAGCTCCGGCTCGCGGTCGACTGCCACGACCTCGCGGACGTGCGGCGAGAGCGCGAAGGCGAGCGCACCGGTTCCCGTACCCGCGTCGAGAGCACGCTCGTCCCCCACCGGGTGGACGAAACGGCGGACGTGCTCGGTCAGGTCGGCGCGCCGGCTCTCCTCGAGCTCGGCGATCTGCGCGGCCGTCCTACTCCAGCGATCGCCTGACAAGGTCCTCCGCCTCGGCCCGGGTCGAGATCGTGCCGGCCGCGCGCTCCTCGGCGATCAGCTCGAGCAGCCGCCCGACCTCCGGGCCGGGCGGGATGCCGAGCTCGTCGCCGCGCAGGAGCGGCTCGGCCGGGTCTTCGTTCCGCGCCTGCTCGACGACATCGGCGAGCTTCGACGCGCCGACGTACGCGAGCGCCTCGAGCGCCCACGGCTCTGTCGCCCGCCGAAACCGGTAGATCGAGCGCGGGGAATCGTCGACGGGGGTCTCGGCGCGCAGCATGGTGTTCACGAAGCGGCGCAGGTCATTGGAGATCGGGAGCCGCTTCAGGCTCTCGTCGAACGTGAGCGCCAGCCTGAACCACGGAGAGTCGAACGCGCGCAGTCGAGGATCGACCCGGCCGCCGAGCGGCTCGAGCAGGCCGAGCTCGGCGAGGCGTTCGAAGCCGGCGGCTGACAGCCGGGCAAGCTCGTCCAGGACGCGCTCACCCGCGGGGCGGTCGGCGAGCCCTGCCTTGGCCCGCACGAGCTCCTCGGCGGCCGTGTCGAGCCGGAAGCCGAGCTCGTCCTCGAGCCGCACGGCGCGGAAGAGCCGTAGAGGATCGTCGTCGAAGACGCGTCCCGAGACCGGACGCAGGATGCGGCGTTCCAGATCGGCGCGGCCGCCGAACGGATCGAGCGGCTCGCC
>DATCPA010000095.1:0-5606 GCA_036564335.1 Gaiellaceae bacterium | reverse complement strand
GGTTATTCCTCGCCCGAAAAGCGCACGGGCTCGCCGCCGATCGGATAATCCTTGCGGAGTGGGTGCCCCTCCCAGTCGTCCTCCATCAGGATCCGGGCGAGGTTCGGGTGGCCGGAGACGGGGATGCCCATCATGTCCCAGGCCTCGCGCTCGTGCCAGTCGGCTGTGGGCCAGACGTGGATCACGCTCGGGACCTCCTCGCCGTCGTCGAGCCAGACCTGCACCCGAACTCGGTCTGCGCGCCCCTTCGCGCCCGAGACGACGGAGAGCAGGTGGTAGTTCATCGCGAAGCGCTTCGGCTTCGGAGCCGGCACGCGGGCCAGCGCCTGCGAGCCCGGCGTGTTGAGGTCACGCCCGGCGGCAGTGCCGTAGTAGCCGGCCGCAGGGCCCTTACCCCAGCCGAGATAGTCGGTCGGCGTGATGTCGGCGAGGAAGTTGAAGCCGACCTTGTCGCGCAGGTAGAGGGAGGCCTCGACGAGACGCGCCGGGTCGACGACGAGCGTCGTCTCGCCGAACGCCTTCTTCGTCTCGATCACGCCGGGCACGCCGTCGAACGTCACTGAGCTGTCCTCACTCGGCGACCCCGCGGATCTCGTAGGCCGGCGGTACGCCGGCCTGCACCTTCTCGTGCAGCCGGATGATGCCCTCCATGAGTGCCTCCGGCCGCGGCGGGCAACCCGGCACGTGGATGTCGACGGCGACGATCTTGTCGACTCCCTGGAGGACTGCGTAGTTGTTGAACATGCCGCCGGAGCTCGCGCAGGCGCCCATCGCGATCACCCACTTCGGCTCCAGCATCTGGTCGTAGATCTGGCGCAGCGGAGTCGCCATCTTGTGGGCGACGCGGCCGGAGACGATCAGCAGATCGGCCTGGCGCGGCGAGGCGCGGAACGCCTCCATTCCGAAGCGGGCGATGTCGTACCGCGAGCCGACGATGGCGATCATCTCCATCGCGCAGCAGGACAAACCGAACTGGTCGGGCCACATCGACTTCGTCTGCGCCCACAGCACGGCGCGCTCGAGCGTTGTCAGCCCCAACTTCTGCTCGAGCTCGTCGACGCCGAGCTCCTGCTCGAAGACGCTTGGCCCCTTCGTCGGCCAGAGCAGGCGCTCCGACTTCAGGCCGTAGTCGCGCAGCCGCTTCACCGCCACTCCAGGGCCCCCTTACGCCAGATGTAGACGTATGCGAGCGCCAGGATGGCGACGAAGAAGAGCAGCTCGAAGAAGGCGAACCAGCCCAGCGCGTTCAGGGTCACAGCGAGCGGATAGAGAAAGACGATCTCGATGTCGAAGACGATGAAGAGCATCGCCGTCAGGTAGAAGCTGACGGTGAAGCGCTGATGAGGCGGCGGGCCGGTCGAGACACCCGACTCGAACGGGATCAGGCGGGTGCGCGTGCGCCGGGTCGGCTTCGTCGAGAAGACGAAGGAAAAGACGATCATCGAGGTCGGTATGGCGAACGCGAACAGCCCGTAGATCAGGAACGGCAGCCAGCTGTCGAGCACGCCCGAGCTTCCTCCTCCATCGCCCTCCGCGGGCGGACATTAGCAACTGGCGACTCGACGCACGAAGCAAGCGCCAAACCGCTCAACGATGCCTGCAGCGCGTGTTACAAAGTCCACCCTGGCGGGGGTTTCGGCGCAGGTAGGACCGGGTGCTACGATGAGCGCAATGGCGACCATCGAAGAGCCCACCACTGTCGTCGGTCTGACCGAGCGCGCAGCGGCCAAGATCAGGGAGCTGCAGGCCGAGGAGCCCGACGGCGACGCCTCGTTCCTGCGGGTCGCAGTCCAGGGCGGTGGGTGCTCGGGGTTCGAGTATGCGCTCGGCTTCGACCGCGGCGTCCAAGAGGGCGACCTCGAGCTCGAGGCGTACGGCGTCAAGGTCGTCGTCGATCCCTTCAGCGCGCCGTATCTCCAGGGCGCCCAGATCGACTTCCTCGACGGCCTCCAGGAGTCCGGGTTCAAGATCGAGAACCCGAACGTCTCCTCGGCCTGTGGCTGCGGCCACTCGTTCCAGGTCGAAGAGGGCAGCGAGCCGGCCGAGAACGTCGGCGGCTGCGGCTCCGGTTGTTCGCACTAGCTTTCGTCCGATCCAGATCGTAGAGTCGCGCCGTGCAGGCGCTGCGGACGATCTACCGCTGGTGGGTGGCGCTTCTTTTCGCCGCAGTCGTCGTTCAGATCGGCGCGGCCGGCTACGGGGCGTTCAATGCCTCGGACAAGGTCGATCCAGGTCCGCTGACGGACAAGGTATTTGACGACGGCTTCGACTTTCACAACGGCTTCGGGTACATCATCTTCCTGGGGGCCGTGATCCTCTTTCTGCTGGCGCTCGGCGGGCGGCTCGGGAAGCAGCATGTTCTCCGGGTCCTCGGCGTGCCCATCCTGGTCGCGGTCCAGATCGTGCTGGCCTGGGCCGGTGAGGATCACCCGGTCGTCGGCATCCTGCACCCGATCAACGCCTTCCTCATCCTCGGATTCGTCGGCTCGCTCGCCTTCGCCGCTTGGCGCAAGGTACGGGCGATCGGCTGATCCCCTCCGTCCCTAGGATCAACGTCGCATGAGCGATACGCCGCTCCGCGTGGCCGTGATCGGCGCAGGCCCGGCCGGCTTCTACGCCGCCGGCCACCTGCTCGACTCCGACCTGGCGGTGGAGGTCGACATGATCGAGCGGCTGCCGACTCCCTGGGGGCTCGTGCGCCTCGGCGTCGCGCCCGATCATCCAAAGATCAAGGCGGTCTCGCGCGCTTTCGAGCGGATCGCCGCCCAGCCGGGGTTCCGTTTCCTCGGCAACGTCACGGTCGGCCGTGACCTCACGCACGAGGATCTGGCCCGGCTGTACGACGCCGTCGTGTACGCCGTCGGCGCCCAGACCGACCGCCGCATGGGGATCCCGGGGGAGGACCTGTCCGGCTCGTGGGCCGCGACCGAGTTCGTCGCCTGGTACAACGGTCACCCGGACTATCAGGAGCTCGAGTTCGACCTGTCGGGGGAGCGCGTGGTCGTGGTCGGGGCCGGGAACGTCGCCGTCGACGTCGTCCGCATGCTGGCGCTGTCGCCGGAGGAGATCCGGCCGACCGACACGACCGACGCGGCGATCGAGGCGATCCTCGGCTCCGGGCTGAAGGAGATCGTCCTGCTCGCCAGGCGCGGCCCGGCTCAGGCGGCGTTCACGACCCCGGAGCTGAAGGAGCTCGGGGAGCTCGCCGACGCCGACGTCATCGTCGACCCGGCGGAGCTCGAGCTCGACCCGGTCAGCGAAGCCGCGCTCGAGCACGACACGAATGCGCGTCGCAACGTCGAGGTGCTGCGCGAGTACGCGGCCCGCGAGCCCGCCGGGAAGAAGCGCACGATCCGGCTGCGGTTCGCCGTCTCGCCGGTGGCGATCCTGGGCGAGGAGCGCGTCGAAGGCGTCGAGATCGTCCGCAACGAGCTGGTCGCAGACGACGCGGGCGCCGTCCGCGCCGTCGCGACGGAGGAGCGCGAGACGATCCCGTGCGGAATCGTCTTCCGCAGCGTCGGCTACCTGGGAGTCGCACTGCCCGGCGTGCCGTTCGACGAGAGACGGGCGACGATCCCGCATCGTGACGGGCGGATTCTCGACCCGGAGGGCAAGCACGTGACCGGCCTGTACGCCGCAGGCTGGATCAAGCGCGGCCCGAGCGGCGTGATCGGGACGAACAAGAAGGATGCGAGCGAGACGATCGAGCTCCTGCTCGAGGACGCCCGGGCCGGGCTGCTCGCCCGTGGAGACGCTTCTGCGACCGCCGAGAGCGTCGAGGAGCTGCTCGCCTCACGCGGCGTCGAGCACGTCAGCTACGCGGGCTGGGAGGCGATCGACGCGGCGGAGCAGGCTCGTGGAGAGCCGCAGGGCCGCCCTCGCATCAAGTTCAGTACCTGGGCGGACCTGCAAGCCGCCGCCCGCCGGTAAGGGCATCCCCCTTTCGAGGTTCAGCCGGGGGGTCCCGGACGCCGATTCCCTCCGTAATGGAGGTTCGTCTCCGGCCGGTGGAGTGCCTGGGCTGCGGTTACCGTCGTGCGATGCGTGACGACCAGCGCCGCTCTGCCCTCGACGAATGCCCCAGGTGCCGCTACGTCGGCTGGGCCTCGAGCGCCGAGCTTTCCGAACGGACGCGCCGCCTCCTGCGCGAGCGTCCGGTCACTCGGCGCCGCCTGCACGCGATTCAGTAGCGACCCCGCGCCTTAACCACATTTTCACCCTCCCTGGATTTAGGCTCGGGGGATGGCGCAACCCGAGCTGGAGCGCAACCTGGAGGCGGCTGCGGAAACGCCGACGCCGCTGGATCGCATCGTCGGCAGGAGGTCTATCGATTACCTCCTCCGTAACGCGCATCAGCAGCTCGTCCAGCTGAGCGCCCAGGCAGACCTGAAGGCGAGCATCATGCTGACGACCTCGGCGGTCGCGCTCAGCTTCGCGTTTTCGCGCGGCCACAGCAGTGACACCCGCCCGAGCCTGATCATCCTCGAGGTGGGGATCTTCGCCGCCCTGGTCTGCGCCATTCTGGTGGCGCTCCCCAGCCTGCCGATCCACCGCCGCCGGCAACCACGCCACTCGGCCGAGCCGGACCTGCTCTTCTTCGTCGACATCGCAAAGCTCGAGCGCGAGGAATACATCCGCCGGCTCGGCCGGGTGCTCGAGACCGACGCCGAGGTCTACCGGACTCTGATGGGGGACCTCCACAGCCAGAGCCGCTATCTCCTGCACACGAAGTACAAGTACATCCGCTGGAGCTACGCGTGCTTCCTCCTGGCCGTGGTCGCCGCTGCTCTCACCGAGCTCGGGTTGCGCATCGCGGGGTAACCTGCGGTGGTGGCGACGACCGAACGCGGGGAGCTCTGGGGCGGCGAGACTACGAAGGCAGTAGCCAACTTCCCCGTCTCCGGCGAGCCGATCCCCGCGCCCGTTGCGCGCTGGCTCGGCCGGATCAAGGCGGCCGCCGCGCAGGTAAACGCCGAGCTCGGCCTGCTCGACGCCGAGAAGGCCGAGCGGATCGCGGCGGCCGGGGAGCGGATCGCAGCCGGCGACCTCGACGACCAGTTCCCGATCGACGTCTTCCAGACCGGCTCGGGCACGTCCTCGAACATGAACGCGAACGAGGTGATCGCGAGCCTCGCCGGCGAGGGCGTTCACCCCAACGACGACGTGAACATGGGCCAGTCGTCGAATGACGTCTTCCCCTCTGCCGTGCACCTCGCCGCGCTGGACGAGCTGACGAACGACCTCCTGCCTGCGCTCGCCCGGCTCGCCGAGTCGCTATCGGCAAAGGCGCGCGAATTCGACGACGTCGTCAAGTCGGGCCGGACGCACTGGATGGACGCCGTCCCGATCACGCTCGGGCAGGAGTTCGGGGGCTACGCCGCGCAGGTGCGCCAGGGCATCGCCAGGGTCGAGTCGACGCTGGAGCATGTCGGCCAGATCCCGCTCGGCGGCACGGCGGTCGGCACGGGGCTCAACACGCATCCCGAGTTCGCCGCGCGCGTCCGCGACGCGTTGCCTCGGCTCGGCAAGGTGCCGCTCGGCGGTACCGCGACCGGCACCGGCCTCAACACCCACGAGGAGTTCGCCGCCCGCGTGCGCGAGAAGCT
>DATCPA010000072.1:0-14835 GCA_036564335.1 Gaiellaceae bacterium | reverse complement strand
CCGCCTACCACGAGTTCCTGCGGACGAAGTCGGAGGAAGCCCGCGCGGAGACGATCGAGCTGCCGCTGCGCATGGCGGCGCTGGCGGCAGACGTGGCGGAGCTGGCCGCCGAGGCCTACGAGCACGCGCAGGGCGCGGTCGGTGGGGACGCAGCAGTCGGCACGATGCTGGCCGAAACCGCCGCGCGTGCCGCCGGCTACCTCGTGCGAGTGAACGGCGGCGGCGAGGCCGCCCAGGAGGCTACGACTCGGGCTGCGGCTGCAGCCGCTCGGGTGTGACGCCGAGCGCCTGAAGGATCTCGCCGCCGGTGCCCCTGGTGTCGGAGACGATCGCCAGCAACAGGTCGTACGGCGTGATCCGCTCGTGTTCGGCACTCGTGGCCTGGACGAGCGCCTGCTCGAGCGCGCGCTTTGCGCGCGGGGTGAACGGCCGCGGCATCTTCAGCGCGACCGACTCATCGCCCACGCCGATCCGCTCGACGATTTCTCGTTTGGCGGCGTCCGCCTCGACACCGAGCCCGCCGACGTCGCGGCGCAGGAGCGCGAGCATGATGTGCTCGGTGCCGACGTAGTTGTGCCGCAGGGAGTCGGCCTCGGCCTGCGCCTCGACCATCACTTGCCGCGCGGCCGCGTCGAACCGGACGAGAAACGCGCCCCGATGGAGCTTGCCGCGACGGCGGTGCCGCCCACGGCCCACCCATTGAACGCCTGCGGCCGGCGGCACGCCTTCGACGATCTGATGTACGCGCTGATGCGACAGCTCGAGCGCCTCGGCGATCTCGCGCAGCGACCCGCCGGCCGCGTGCAGCTTCTTGATCGCGTGGTGGTAGTCGACCCGGGCGTGGGCGGTCTGGCTCTCCAGGTCGACGAGCCGCTGTCTGGCCTCGCGTGCCTGGTCGAGGACTTTCTCATCGAGCGTCATCATCGCGTCTACTGTACTAGACACTGTCTAGGTTGTCTAGACGCCGAGGAGCACGATGCCGGCGACGACCAGGGCGGCGCCGAACGCCCGCGCGAGCCCGACGCGCTCCTTGAGCACTGCGGCGGCCAGTCCCGTGACGATCAGGACGCTCGTCTCCCGGACCGCCGCCACGGGTGCGGCCGGCGCGAGCCGGAGGGCCGCCAGAACGAGGAGGTATCCGCCGAAGACGGCCGCCCCGCCGAGAATGGTGATTGGACGCAGCTCGCGCCGGAGCGCCACCCGCCCGCGTCCGATTCCCACGCCTACGACGTAAACGAGCGTGATCGGCGCCAGCACCGCCTCGAGGTAGGAGATCTCGCCGGCATGGGTGATTCCCGTGTTGTCGACGAGCGTGTACCCCGCGATGCAGCCTGCGATCGCGAGCGCCATGGTGACACCGCGCGCGTCCGCTTCTCCACGCAGGCCGCGGACGAGCACGACGCCCACGCCCACGACGCACACGCCTGCACCCTGCTGCCACGACGTCGCCGCGCCGAGCGCCAGCGCGGCCACCGCGAGGACGAGCACCGGGGCCACCCCGCGGGCGAGGGGATAGACGAGCGAGAGCTCCGAGCGCCGGTAGGCGCCGGCCAGAAGCGCGAAGTAGGCCAGCTCGAAGGCGGCGCTGCCGGCGATGTACGGCCAGGCGGCCGCGTCCACGTGCCAGGTGGCCGCGGCAGCCGGGGCGAAGAGCACGACTGCGGAGACGAGACCGATCGCGAGGGCTGCATCCGGGTGCGGTGCACGGGCGAGCAGCAGGTTCCAGACGGCGTGGACGACGGCAGCCGCGAGCGCCAGGCCGAGCGCGTCGAGTGGCACCTCTACCGCGTCCCGATACGCATGCCGAGGACGCGAGGGAGGGCGGCGACCGCGCGGGTGAGGCCCGATGCGCGGCGGCCGTCCTCGTCAGCCTCCTCGGCGGCGAGGATCGCGTGCCTGACGGCCGCGCCGCCGAGGTAGCGCACCGGCTCGGGCGGGAGCCGCGGCGGCTTCCGGCCGGCGAGCGGGAGTCGCGACCACTCGTCGTCTGCACCGAGGACGAGCGAGGCGAGGATCTGGCCGCCGAGCCAGCTCGGGCCAACGCCGTTCCCCGAGTACCCCGCCCCGTAGTGGATCCGCGCGCCCGGAACGGTGCCGAAGAACGGCAGGTGGTCGCTGGAGACGTCGATCGGGCCGCCCCACGCCCGCTCGACCCGCGCCGCGGCCAGCCCGGGCAGCAGCCGCCGCAGCCCGAGCTCCGCCCGCGCGATCGTCGCCCGGTCCTCGAAGAAGCGGCGGCCAACCGCCCCGCCGGGGCCGATCGGGCCGGAGGCGGAGCCCATCATCACGCGTCCGTCGTTCGTCGTGCGGAAGTAGTGGATGAACATGCGGCCGTCGGTGATCGCCTCACCGCCGGTCCAGCCGATCTCCGCGAGCAGCTCGGGGACGGGCTCGGTGAGCACGACGTAACTGCCGAAGTTCGTCAGCCGGCCGCGAACCGGCCGCCACCCCGTCATCCAGGCGTTCGTGGCGACGACGATCTCGGGCGCGCGCACACGGCCGGCTGAAGTCTCGACCGAGCCCGGCCGGACCGAGGTGACGCGTGTCCGCTCGTGCAGCTCGACCCCTGCGGCGAGCGCCGCCCGGCGCAAGGCCCGGACGAGCCGCGCGGGCTGGACGGTAATCCCGTCCGGGAACCAGACCGCCCGCCGGAAGACCGGCGAACGGCAGCGCGCCGCTGTTTCCTCTCGCGAGAGCGCGACCGCCTGGTCGGGGACGCCGAGCTCGGCGGCCGTCCGCACCGCACGGTCGATAAAGGCCTCCTGGGCCTCCGTGGTCGCCACCTTCAGCATCCCGCCCTCACGGGCCCAGACGTCCTCGCCGAGGCCGTGGACGGCCTCGTAGACGCCCGACGAGGCCCGCGCGACCGCCAGGGCGCCCTCCGGGCCGACCGCGTCCCTCAGCCACCGCAGCGACGCCCAGAGCCCATGACAGAAGCCGCCGTTGCGGCCGCTCGGCCCGTGGCCGACGTGCTCGGCCTCGAGCACGACGACACGCAGCGACGGCTCACGGCGCCTCAGGGTCAGCGCGGTCCAGAGACCCGTGTACCCGCCGCCTACGACCGCGACGTCCGCGTCCAGGTCGCCCGCGAGGGATTCCGCCTCCGGGTCAGGAGGCGCCTCTTCCAGCCACCACGGCATCGGGCCCGGCACCGCGATAGCATCGCCCACATGGCCGAGCGCGCGTTCTGGAACCCGATGGCGAACATGGGCGCGATCCGCGAGCGCGCGATCACGATCGTCCGCGGAGAGGGCTCAACGGTCTGGGACGACGAGGACAACGCCCTGCTCGACGCGTCGGGCGCGCTCTGGTTCTGCAACATCGGCTACGGCCGGCAGGAGCTGGCCGACGCCGCCGCGGCACAGATTCGCAAGCTCGCCACCTTCCAGACCTACGAGCGATTTACTTCGCCGCCGGCCGAGGAGCTCGCCACCCGGGTGGCCGGGCTCGTGCCGATGGACGGTGCGAAGGTCTACTTCACCTCCGGCGGCGGCGACGCGATCGACACCGCCGCCAAGCTGTCCCGCGCCTACTGGACGGCCGTCGGCAGGCCGGACAAGCACGTGATCGTCTCACGCCAGTTCGCCTACCACGGGTCGAACGCGTACGGCACCGCCCTCGGCGGTATGGCGGCGCTCGTCGAGACCTATGGCCGGCTCGTGCCCGAGGTCGAGCAGGTGCCGTGGAACGACGCCGAGGCGCTGGCCGAGACCATCGACCGGGTCGGCGCGGAACACGTGGCGGCGTTCTTCGCAGAGCCGATCATCGGTGCGGGCGGCGTCCTCATCCCGCCGGAGGGCTACCTCGACCGCGTGCAGGAGATCTGCCGGGAGCGTGACGTGCTGCTCGTGCTCGACGAGGTGATCAGCGGCTTCGGCCGGCTCGGCGAGTGGTTCGCAACGATCCGCTTCTCGCTCTCGCCGGATCTGATCGTCTGCGCGAAGGGGATCACGTCGGGCTACCTGCCGCTCGGCGCCGTGATCGCCTCGCCGCGGGTCGCCGAGCCGTTCTGGGCGCCGGGTACCGAGCACGTCTTCCGGCACGGGTACACGTACTCCGGCCACTCGACGGCGTGCGCGGTCGCGCTCGCGAACCTGGACGTGATCGAGCGCGAGGGCCTCGTCCAGCGCGTCCGCAACCTCGAGCCGAAGCTCGCGGAGACGCTGCGCGCGCTCGAGGCGCACGAGCTCGTCGCCGAGGTGCGAACGGGCGTCGGCCTGCTCGGCGCCGTCGAGCTCACCGATCCGTCGAATCTCCTGCCGGTGATCGACGCCGCGCGGGCCCGGGGCGTGCTCGTCCGGGCGATCCGCGGCGTCGCGCTGCAGATCTCGCCACCCTTCGTGATCACCGAGGACGAGCTCGCCACTCTCGGCCGTGTCCTCGGCGAGTCGCTGGACGCTGCGGCCTAGGCCGTCAGCTCGCGGGCCAGCTCCTCGAACACGCCCACGTAGCGGTCGACCGCCTCGTCCGTGTGCTGCACGGAGATCGTCCACTCCTCCTCGCGGCCGGGAGTCGCGAAGATGCCGCGGTTCATGTTCCAGAGCCACCCCAGCTCGGTCAGCTCCACGTCCTGGTGCTCCTTGAACGTCTCGTAGTCGACGACTCTGACCGGTGAGAAGGTGACGCAGCCCTTCGCGCCGATGCCGACGGCGTAGCCGGGCAGCCGGTGCCGCTCGACAACGGCGCCGCAGCCCTCGAGCAGCCGTTCGTTCAGGTGATGCAGGTGCGCGTAACCCTCCGGGGTGAGCACCTCGACGAGGCTCGCCCGGGCCGCTGCCATGGTCAGCGGATTGCCGTTGAACGTTCCCACCTGGTTGACCCGGCCGTCCTCGACGCAGGCCATCACCTCCTCTGACCCGCCGATCGCACCCGAGGGGAGCCCGGCGCCGAGCGTCTTCGCGAGCGCGACCATGTCGGGGACGACGCCGAAATGCTCGACCGCGCCACCCGCGGCGACCGTGAGCCCCGTCTTCACCTCGTCGAAGATCAGCACGATGCCGTGACGCTGGGTGATCGCGCGGACAGCCTCGAGGTAGCCGGGCTCCGGAAGCACAACCCCGAGGTTCATCATCACCGCCTCCATGATCAGGCACGCCGGGAGGCGGTCCTGCCCGGCGAGCCGCTCGATCCGGCGCTCGAGCGCGTTGGCGTCGTTGAACGGCACGGCCGCCGTGAGGCCGACGACCGCCTCCGGGATTCCGGCGCCGTAGGGCAGCGAGGCAAGGTTGTCGCGGTCGCCGATTCGGTCGTACTCGACGCCGATCGAGATCATCACCGCGTCGTGGTGGCCGTGGTAGGAGCCGAAGACCTTGAGGACGACCTCGCGGCCCGTGTAGCCGCGCGCGATCCGGATCGCGTCCATCGTCGCTTCGGAGCCGGAGTTCGTATAGCGCCATTTCGGCAACCTGAACCGCCGGGCGAGCTCTTCGGCGACGACGATCCCGTCCTCCGTCGGAGCGGCGAAGTGGGTTCCCAGGGCGGCACGCTCCTGAATCGCCTTCGTGACGGCCGGGTGGGCATGACCCTGGGTCATCGCGCCGAAGCCGTTGTGGAAATCGAAGTACTCGGTGCCGTCGACGTCCCAGACGCGCTGGCCCGCGCCGTGGGTGATGTAGATCGGCCAGGGCTCGCGGACCTGGTACGACGAGGCGACCCCGCCCGAGAGCGTCCGGTGCGCCCGTTCGTACATCGCCCTGGACGCCTGAGTGCGCTCGTTGAGCCGAGCCCCCTCGCGCTCGATCAGCTCCCGGACGCGGTTGCGGTCGATCTCGACCTGAGCGCTGATCATGGCGGAGCGGTCACGGCTCGGCCCCGGCGAGCGCAGGCGTCTCGCCGACCTCGAGCGGGATATCCACCGTGCGTCGCCGAACCGGCGCACCGAGCATGTAACCGACGAGAGCGATCAGCAGGACGACGCCCAGCGTTCCGAGCGTCAGCGCCTCGAACTTGGGGAACGAGACGCCCCACGTGTCTTTGAAGTCGTACGTGGTGCCGGTCCACTTCTCGATCCGGCCCGGGAAGATCGAGACCCACGTCCCGAGAGCGACCCAGAGCGTGATCAGAATGGCGCTCACCCAGATGCCCGCGTCGCCGAACGGGACGCGGTAGGGACGGTGCACGTCGGGGAACTTCCGCCGCAGGACCGCTCCGGCCGGAAAGATCCAGAGGTAGGAGATCAGGGTGGTCGAGATGGCGATCGTGAGCACCACCGTGAAGGCGTCCGCCGTGCTCTGATGCCTGAGCAGCTGGATGGCGGCGACCGTGAACCCGCTCGCGACGAGCCCCGACAAGACGTTGACGCGGACGGGGGTGCCGAGCCTCTTGTTGAAGACACCGAAGAAGCCCGGAAAGGCGCCGTCGTAGGCAGCAACGGCCTGAATCCGGTCGGAACCGATCATCCAGACTGCGCCCGAGGTCATCAGCGTGAAGATGAAGCCGAGCGCCATGACGTCGAAGAGCGCGTCGGACGCTCCGCCGTAGACCGTGAAGACCTTCCGGGCGTGTTCATGTACGCGATCCCGATCCTCGGGATCCTGCTCGTGCTGCCGGCCAGCGCCATCTCCGGCATCGGCGGCTTCATCGACGCGATCCAGATGATCCCGCTCCTGAGCACGGTGATCGGAACATCCTTCTGCGGATTGACCATCTCCTCCGCCGCTCCGTTCTGGAGCTCGAAGCCGACGTAGTTGAACAGCAGGTACGGGACCAGTCCGAGGAAGACCGCCGTCGTCGGCTTGAGGTCGTGGAACGCGATCCCGTGCACGCCGTGCTTGGCGGCGTAGACCGCGACCGTGATCGTGAAGAAGCCGAGCACGACGAGGCGGGCGAAGCCGCCGGCGGTTGGAATCCACTTCCCCCGCTTCAGCGCCACGATCGCGACTCCGATCGAGAACCAGATGAAGAGCAGCTTGAAGAGGTAGTCCGCGACCGATCCGGCACTGATGTTCGTGAAGTCGTTGCTCGTGTTCCAGGCCTCCGTGGCGACGAACGCGAGCGAGCCGCCGACCCAGAGCGGATTCGTGATCCAGTAGAAGACCGCCGCGATGCCGGCGTGGAAGCGTCCGAAGGCGAGCTTGGTCCACTCGTACGGGCCGCCTTCCTGGGTGAACGCGCTGCCGACCTCCGCGATCACGAGCATGTAGGGGACGACGAAAGCGACGGCGAGCACGATCAGCCAGGTGAACCCCTCTCCGCCCGACGACGCCACCAGCCCGAGCGTGTCCAGGCCGACGAACGCGCACATCAGGAAGAACAGCATGTCGAAGCGCCGCAGCGACTTGATCAGCTTGCTCTTCTCCTGCAGCGCCAGCTCCGTCGTGTGCTCGACGGGAGACACGTGTCCTAGCGCAGCTGCCTCCATCACCTCTTCCTTCCCTCAGCGCGCCGGCACCTGGTACATGCCCGCGCCCTAGTCGAGCTTGGCCATCACGTGCTTGAGCTGGGTGTAGTCCTCGAGCGAGTAGACGGAGAGGTCCTTGCCGTACCCCGACTCCTTGTAGCCGCCGTGCGGCATCTCCGAGACGAGCGGGATGTGGTCGTTGATCCAGACCGTTCCGAACTGGAGCTTGCGGGCGGCCGAGAGCGCGCGGCCGACGTCGCGCGTCCACACCGAGGCGGCGAGGCCGTAGCGGACGTCGTTCGCCCAGGCAATCGCCTCGTCGTCGCTCGAGAACCGCTGCACCGACACGACCGGGCCGAAGACCTCGCGCTGCACGATCTCCGAGTCCTGACCGACGTCCGCGACGACAGTGGGCTTGACGAAGAAGCCGCGGTCGCCGTTGGTGCCGCCGCCCGTGAGAATCGACGCCTTCGCCCCCTCGGCGCGCTCGAGGAAGCCGAGCACTCGCTCCTGCTGCGCCTTCGAGATCACCGGGCCCATCTCGATCTCGTCGCCCTCGGCCGGGTCACCGACCTTCAGCGACTCGACGGCCGGGACGAGATTCTCCAGAAGCTTGTCGTAGATACCTGCGCCGGCCATCACGCGGGAGGCCGCGGTGCAGTCCTGCCCGGAGTTCCAGTAGCCCGCGATCTTGATCGCCTCAGCGACCGCGGCCGAGTCGGCGTCGTCGAAGACGACGACCGGCGCCTTGCCGCCGAGCTCCAGGTGGACGCGCTTGAGGTTGTCCGCAGCCGCCCGCGCGATCGTCTTGCCGGTCTCGACGTCGCCCGTCAGTGAGACGAGCCGCACGTCGGGGTGCGTGACGATTCGCTCGCCCACGGGCACGCCGTCGCCCGTGACCACGTTGAGCACGCCCGCGGGGATCGCGTCCTGGACGAGCTCCATGTACCGGAGCAGGGACAGGGGCGTCTGCTCGGACGGCTTCAGCACCTGGACGTTGCCGGCGGCCAGCGCGGGCGCGAGCTTCCAAACCGCCATCATCAGCGGGTAATTCCAGGGTGCGATCCCGCCGACGATCCCGAGCGGCTCGCGGCGCAGCATCGAGGTGTAGCCGCGCACGTACTCGCCCGCGGAGCGGCCTTCGAGGACCCGGGCCGCGCCGGCGAAGAAGCGCAGGTTGTCGGAGCAGATGGGCATCTCGTCGCGCGCGTAGCCGAGCGGCTTGCCGACGTTCCGCGACTCGATCGCGGCCAGCTCCTCGGCGTTCGCGTCGAGAATGTCGGCGAGCTTCAGGAGCAGCTCTGCGCGCTCGCCGGGCGTGGAGTCGAGCCACTCCGGCAGCGCCTGCTTCGCGGCCTCGACCGCACGATCGACGTCGGCGGCGGTGCCCGCGGGCACCTCGGCGATGGTCTCGCCGGTTGCCGGGTTGAGCACCTCCATCGTGCCCCCCTCGACTGCCTCCACCCATTCCCCGCCGACGAAGCACTTGTGACTGTCAACCGTTGCGCTCATCCGATCCTCCTTTTCCTCAGGCGCCTCAAGTATCCCGGTCCACGGCTCTTGGTGTGCTCGCTCCCGCTAGCCCCTCAGCTCCCGCCACGCCTGCACCCACTTCGTGTAGTCAACGCAGTTCCTCCTGCCGTTGCCACAATCAGCAACAGGCGTCTTCCAGAACGCGATGTTCTTGTAGTACGAGAGCGGTGCGTTCGCGTGGTACTTCGAGCACGAGCCCTTCTCGATCTGGTTCATATACGTGCAGGCGAGCCTGTTCGCCGGCGTCGCGCTGAAGGACACAGCCTGCTGCGCCTGAACTCGCGCGGTCGAGACCCACCGAAGCCAGAGGTAGGAGCAGCGTGGATGCTTCGCCTTCGCCGAGAGCATCCACGCATCGACCCATGCTGTCGCGCCCTCCTGCGGGATCACCTCTCGCACCGGCTCGTCCGCGTCGAGGAGCCGATCCGTCTGGTAGTGCCACGCCGGCCCGAGCCAGGCCTGGCCGCGCTTGAACAGCTTGATCTCGTCGGATGCCCGTACCCAGTAGCTTCCTACCAGCGGGCGCTGCTTCTTCAGCAACGCGATCACAGCAGCGAACTGCGATCCATCGAGCTCGTAGGGATCAGTGACCTTCAGCTCCGGGCGCGTCTTCGACAGGTAGAGCGCCGCGTCCGCGATCTGGATCGGGTTGTCCGGGACGGTGATCTTGCCCTTGTACCTCTGGTCGTAGATCGCGGACCAGCTGGTCGGAGCCGGCTTCACCCTCGTCGTGTCGTAGAGCAGGGTGTTGGCTCCCCACTCGATCGAGACGCCGTAGTGCACGCCGTCCACCGTAGTGTCAGCCGGCGCCTGCAGCGGCCTTACGAAGCTCTTCCAGTCCGGAATGCGGCCCACCTTCACGGGCTGGACGTCCCGAGCCTCGATCAGGCGCCGAGCGGCGTCGCCGCCGGCCGAGACCAGGTCGTAGTCGCCGCCTCTGCTGCGCATCGCGTCGACCATCTCCTCCGAGGAGGCTGCGTACTTGACGCGCACGTCGCAGCGCGTCTGCCGCTCGAACGGCGCCACCCACTCGCGCTGTGCATAGCCCTCCCACGCGAGCAGTGTCAGCTTGCCCTCTCCCAGGCCGATCGCGTTCGGCGGCACGCTTCCCGAGCCGGCGCCTCCCGCGGGAACGGCGAGCGCAGCTGCGACCGCGACGAGCAGGAGCTTGCTCATCAGCCAGACCGTATCTGCGCCCACGCGTCCGACCACGCGAACCAGTCGGCGCAGTGGGCACCTCGCGCGTCGTGGCAGTCGCGCTGCGGCGTGCGCCAGAACGAGAGCCGCGACCACCAGGCCTCGTCGCCGGCGTGCACTGCATCGCAGCTCATGTACGCGCAGGCAGCGGGCGTCGCCGGCGCCTCGCCGAGGAAACGGGCGGAGGCCGCGTTCGCCTTCGGCGACAGGATGTAGTCGAGCCAGCGGTACATGCAGCCGGGGTGTCGTGCCCCGGCGAGCACGAGCCAGGAGACCGAGCGCGCCGTCCCACCCGCCGGCACGGCCGTCCGCACGGGCACGTCGTCCGCCCGCAGGAGGGCGGCGAGCCGCGGGGTCGCCTCGCCGACGAGCGCGTTTCCCCCCGTGTAGTCCGCCAGGGCGTTCGTCAGGTCCTGCCAGTAGACGCCGACGCTCGCCTTCTGCTCGGCGGCGAGTCGGACGACCGCGCGGAACTGTTTCGCGTCGAGCTCGTACGGATTCCGGAAACCGAGCTGAATCGCAGCGTCGGCAAGCGTGATCGCGGCGTCGTACAGCCCGATCCGGCCGGCGTACCGAGAGCCGAAGAGCACCCCCCAACCCGCCGGCGCCCCCCGTACGCGGTCGGTGCGCCAGATGAGCACGTTGGCCCCCCGGCCGTGCGGTACCCCGACGACCTTCCCGTCTTCGACGTTCTGCGGCAGCCGTTTCAGCGCCGGGTACACGGACGCGTACCGCGGGATCAGGGCGGTGTTCAGCGGGACGACATCTCCCCCACCGGTCATGACCTGGGTGACGTCGCCGAAAGCGGCGACTCCGTCGTAGCGCCCGTGTGCGACAGCGTCGAGCAGCTCGGTCGAGCTGAGCACGGTTCGTACGTGCACCTTGCAGCCGGTCGCCTGGACGAACGGCGTCACCCAGTTCACGCGGGGGTCGTAGCCCCCTGCCTCGGCGTAGCCGGGGAAGGCAACGAGGTCGAGTCTCCCTTCGACGGCCGGCAGCGCGCGGAGAGGGCCGGGCGGCGCCTTGCCGACCGCGGCACCGGAGGCCGCCGCCAGGAGGGCGAGAACGCAGGCGGCGAGGCGGCGCATGGCCGCGGATGGTAGTCCAGCTCTGGCGCCGCCACGGATGAGAATCCGTTCTGCCAGACCTCCTAGGCTGCAGCCTCGGCGCCCCTCTCCGAGGATGCGTGCTCGGCCTCGCGGCAGAACACGGCCACGACCTCGGGGTCGAACTGGGCGCCCGCGCAACGCCGGAGCTCCTCGAGAGCCGCGTCGCGCGTGACGGCGATTCGGTAGGGACGCCGCGAGGTCATCGCCGAAAACGCATCGCAGACCGCGATGATTCGCGCTGCCACCGGGATCTCGGCGCCGGCCAGCCCGTCGGGATAGCCCACGCCGTCCCAGCGCTCGTGCGTGGCCCTGACGATCGACGCAATCCGCCCCCACGGCGGCGCCGCAGCCAGGATCCGCTCGCCGATCACGGTGTGCTCCTTGATGAAGGCCCACTCTTCGACGTCGAGCGGCCCCGGCTTCTGGAGCACCGTGTCCGGGATAGCGAGCTTGCCGACATCATGAAGGCGCGCCGCCAGCCTCAGCTCCTCCAACGCCTCCCCGCCCAGGCCGAGCTTCGCCCCGACGGCGGCGGCCGCTTCGGCCACGCTTTGAACGTGCCGGCGCAGGCTGGGCTCGCGCTCGTACAGCGCCTGCAAGAGCACCTCGTGGGTCGAGCCGCGGCCTCGCGTGTGCTTCTGCACGTACATCCGCTGGTCGGCGAGCCGCAGCGCGTCGCTCGACCCGGCCGCCTCCTCGGGGATGGACACCGCCCCGAACGAGCTCGTGACGAGAAATCCCTCGCCCCCCTCGCTGAGCGCTGTCGCGGCCGAAGCCAGCAACAGCTCCGCCTCCGACCGCGAGACCTCGGTCAGCACGCAGAACTCGTCGCCCCCGAGCCGGTAGCAGGTGCCGGCCGGCTGGACGACGGCGGCGAGGTTCACAGCGAGCCGTGCCAGGAGGGCGTCGCCCGCAGGATGGCCGAATGTGTCGTTGTAGAGCTTGAAGCCGTCGAGATCGAAGATCGCAAGCAGGCGCGGCTCGCTCTCCGCGCCGTCCGCGAGAGCACGATCGAGGTCGGCGACGAGTCGGCGGCGGTTGCCCAGCCCCGTGAGAGCGTCCGTGACCGAGTGGTCCCGCATCAGTCCCAGGATCCGCGTGTTCTGGCGAAATGTCGTACACGTGCGCACGATCACGGCGACGATCGTCGCCCCGGCGAGGCTCGCTGCCACGACGTTGACCGGCCGGAAATGGTCGTAGGTGAGAATCCCGAGCCCGATCAGCCCACACACGAGCGGCGTCGCGAGCAGCGGTCTTCCCTCGAGCTCGACCTTCGCCCGGCTGGGGACCTGCCACGCGGCGGCGGCGAGCAGCAGCATCGACGCGGGCCACAGGGCATCGAGGATCGAGCCCTCGGCGTAGCTGCTCGTCGCGGTCTGGAAGAGGAAGATCCCGTCGGCGACCGCGGTCGCCGCGAGGCCGGCCCCGATCAGGCCCCAGGTGCGGTCAGGCTTCCAGCCCGTCAGCGAGAAGATCCCGATCACTGCCGAGATCAGCAGGATGTCTCCGAGCGGGTAGGCGAGGTTCGTGACGATCACGCCCGTGCTCCCTTCGGTGCTGCGGAGCACGACCTCGAACAGCACAGCAGCTCCGAGCGCAGAGGAGGCGATCGCTGCCATCGCCCCGTCGAACCAAACATTCCGGTTGAACTCGGACAGCCGTGCACGGACCAGCAGCAGCAGCGCGACGTAGCAGGCGGGGTAGAACGCGAGAAAGAAGGCGTCGGCGATCGACGGATACGGCGGCGAGCCGTGGTAGGCAAAGTCGAACAGGAGCTCGGCGATCGCCCACGAGCCGACCCCGATCGTCAGTGCGAGCCACGCGCTCCGCTCGGCGCGAACCCTCACCGTGCGCAGCACGCAGGCCCCCAGGGCGAGCAGGATCAGTGCGTTGTAGAGCCAGCGGTTGAAGAAGTCCTCGAAGCCGAGGCCGGCCCCGAGCAAGGTGTGCGCGGCGAACGCCGCGAGGCCTGCGAGCGCCGCTATCCACCAGGCCCGGGCGAGCCGGCGCAGGCCGAGTGGGCCGGGCGCAGCAATTGCAGCATCCATGTGCCCAGTTATCGGCAGTACGTGCGGCGCAGCTTTAGGTGCGGAGTGACCCCTCGGCCGCGAGGGCCGGGATGACCTCACTGCCGTAGACGCTGAGCGTCTCTTCCTGGCCGTGGGTCATCAGATAGATGTTCCACTGGTCGACACCGGCGGCCTCGAGTCTCCGCAGTTTCTCGACATGCTGCGCAGGCGTGCCGAGGATGCAGAAGCGCTCGCAGGTCTCGTCGGTGATCTGGTCCCCGTGCTTCGCGCCGACTCGGCTGTGCTCCGAGTAGTCGTAGTCGTCCCGCTGCATGCGTGAGACGTAATCGGTCAGCGCCGGCGGCAGATTCGCAGGATCGTGCTTCGAGAGCATGTCGAAGACGTGGTTCGAGACCATCGCCGGGAACCAGCGGACCTGCTGGCAGGCATCCGCCAGGTCGTCGCCGACGTACGCCGGCGCGCAGGCGACCACCCTGACCTCCGACGGGTCACGGCCCGCCCCCACAGCGGCTGCGCGCACCTGGCCGACGATCCACTCGACGATCTCCGGGTCGGCGAGCTGGATGATCACGCCGTCGGCGACCCGGCCGGCGACAGAGAGCACCCTCGGCCCGTAGCCGGCGATGTAGAGCGGGATCTCCGGCTGGCCCTTGGCCCACTCGAGCTCGACATCCGTGTCGTTCCAGCGGACGGGGCGCCCGTTCATCAGGTCGCGCATCATCGTGCAGGCGGCCTCGAACTCGGCGACCTTGACGGGCTGCTGGCCGATCACGCGCCGGGCGGAGTCGCCGCGGCCGATACCAACGACCATCCGCCCGCCGGAAACGTCCTGGAGCGTGGCGAAGGCGCTGGCGGTGACGGTCGGCTCGCGCGTGCCGGGATTGGTCACGTTCAGGCCCAGCTTCAGCCGCTCGGTGTTCATCGCCGCGAGCGTCAGCAGCGGGTACGGCTCCTGCCAGAGCACGTGCGAGTCGTACGTCCACCCGTACTCGAACCCGTTCTGCTCGGCGAGCTGCATCAGCTCGACGAGACGCTGCCAGGGGGGATCGGGAAGGACTGTGACGCCGAAGCTCAACACTCTGCAGAGCATAGATCTGGAAAGGAGAGGGCCCACGGGAGAACCATGGGTTCTCCCGTGCTTCGACCGGCCGCCGCGGCGGCGTCCTCGACGGGTGGGAGGACGGGCCGCGGCGACCAGTGCTCGGGTGCCGGGAGGAGGGGAGGATGCGAGTCCCGGCGTGGCGTCGTCAACCAGCCTGCCGGGCGAACCTGAACGCTCCCTGAGAACGGCGTTGGGGTTCCGTTAACTGCGCGCGAGAACCTTCGACGCCAGCCGGTCGAGCGCCCGAACGGACAGCTCCAGGTGCTCCGGCTTCGTGTCCTCCAGCTTCGTGTGCGAGAGCCCGCGCAGGCTTTGCACGAACAGCATCACGGTCGGGATGCCCGCGCGTGCGACCTCGGCGGCGTCGTGCAGCGGCCCGCTCGGGAGGCGGTGCGACTGCCCCGCCACCTCGGTGATCGCCTCGTCCGCGAGGGCGATCAGCGCCTCGTCGAAGAGGATCGGCTCGATGCTCCAGATCCGCTCCCACGAGACCTCGATCTGCTCCTCCGCCGCGAAACGCTCGCT
>DATCPA010000065.1:0-19958 GCA_036564335.1 Gaiellaceae bacterium | reverse complement strand
GGCACGTCGCGGTGCATGGCGGCCAGCACCAGTGCGTCCTCCGCCTCGAAAGGCAGCCGCCCCGTCAGCAGCCGGTAGAGGATGACGCCGAACGCGTAGACGTCGCTGGCCGGGGTCGCCGGCTCCCCGGCGGCCTGCTCGGGGGAGATCGTCGTCGCCGTGCCGAGCACCGTCCCCAGCTCGGTCAGCCCGCTCGGCTCGCCGAGCCGTGCGATCCCGAAGTCGGCGATCTTTGCCCGGCCCTCGGCGTCGAAGAGGACGTTCGACGGCTTCAGGTCGCGGTGGACGAGGCCGCGCTGGTGGGCGTGCGCCAGCCCGGCGGCGATGTCGACGGCGATCCTGCGGGTCTCGTCGTCGGGGAGCGGCCTCCCCGGGGTCAGGCGCTCTTCGAGCGATCCGCCGGGGAGGTACTCGAGCACCATGAACGGCCGTCCCTCCGTCTCGCCGTAGCCGTAGAGGGCGCAGATGTTGGGGTGGGCGAGTGCTGCGGCCGACCGGGCCTCGCGCTCGAAGCGGGCCCGGTCCGCGTTCGGCGCGAGCAGCTTCACGGCCACCCTGCGGTCGAGGTCGAGATCGAACGCCGACCAGACCTCGGACATCCCGCCTGCGCCGAGGCGTTTCTCCAGCCGGTACCGGCCGGCGATGACCTCGTCCGCCACGGAGGTAGCTTATGACCCCGATGACCGAGTTGATCTCGTTCCACGAGGCTCAGTCGCTCGTCCTGGCCCGGGTGCAGCCGCTCGCGTCCGAGCCGGTGGCGCTCGAGGAGGCCGCGGGACGGGTCCTGGCCGAGCAGGCCAGGGCCGTGGTCGATCTGCCGCCCTTTCGCAGCTCCGCGATGGATGGCTACGCGGTTCGCTCGGCCGACACACCGGGAACGCTGCCCATCGTCTTCCGCATCGCGGCCGGGCTCCCGGCCCCGAGACCGCTCGAGGCGGGCGAGGCGATGGCGATCGCCACCGGCGGAGTCGTGCCGGAGGGAGCCGACGCCGTGATTCCCCACGAGCGTGTTGTCGAACTAGCCAACTCAGTGGAGATCCCCACACCTGTTGTCTCAGAAGCAAACGTACGCGGCATAGGAGGAGACGTGGTTGCGGGCGGCCTCGTTGTCGAGGCCGGTGTGCGCCTGGGCCCTGCGCAGATCGGGGCCCTGGCGGCCGCGGGAGTTGCCGAGGTCGTGTGCGCCCGCCGTCCGCGCGCAGCCGTGCTGACGACCGGCACCGAGCTGCGGCCGCCCGGCTCGCCGCTCGGTCCCGGCGAGGTCTACGAGGCGAACGGCGTCATGCTCGCGGCCCAGTTGGAGGCGGCCGGCGGCCGGGTTCGCCGCCTCGAGCCCGTAGTCGACGACGAGGCGCATCGGCGCGCGCTCGAGCAGGGGCTCGAGTCGGACGTACTCGTCACCTCCGGCGGCGTCTCGGTCGGGCCGCACGACCTCGTGCGGCGGATCGAACAGGAGTTGGGTGTCGAGGAGGTCTTCTGGCGTGTTGCCGTGCGGCCGGGCAAGCCGGTCTCGTTCGGAGTCCGCGGGAGGACCCTGGTCTTCGGGCTTCCGGGCAACCCGGTCTCGACCCTCGTCGGCTGCGAGCTCTTCGTTCGGCCTGCGCTGCTGGCTCTCCAGGGGGCGGCCGATCCCGGACCGAGGTTCGCGGCCGGCCGGCTGGCGGCGTCGGCCTCGCGGAACCCCGGCCGCGACGACCTTCTTCGCGCGCGCTCCACCGTCACGGACGACGGCGTCGTGCTCGAGCCGGTGACCGGCCAGGAGTCGCACATGATCGTCCGCGCGGCCGAGGCGGACGCGCTCGTGTTCGTCCCGCGGGGCGAAGGCGAGCTCGAAGCCGGCTCGATTGTCCGGTATCTGCCGATCTAGGTAATCGGGCCGGCGGCCCCGAGCGAGTACGGCTCGCCGTTCCGGGGCGTGACCCGCACGAGCCTGGCGTACGCGATCCAGCGGTGGCTCGCGAAGAATCGTGGGTGGCAGGCCTGCAGCGCGAGGAGCTCCTTGTGGTGCGAACGCAGCACGGCGAGGTCGTCCGCGGCCACGACCCGGTGCCCCGTGATCACGTACTGGAAGCTCGCGTACGGGAGCTCGAAGGTGACCCGATCACCCGGGCGCAGGCTGTCGATGTGCGCGAACGGCGCGAGATAGGTGGTCCGATGACCGGCGACGTAGACGAGCTCGCCTTCGCCCGGCATATAGCTGTGCAGCTCGCGGCCCGGGCCCTTCGTCAGGTCGTCGTGGCTCGTCCCGTTGACGACAATGATCTTCAGCCCCAGCCGGGGAACGATCATCCGCCCCACGGGCTCGCCCTCGTGGAGCGCCCGCCGGTACGCGGCGGCGGCGGCCTTGACCCGAGCCTGCTCGGCCGCGAGCGAGGTCGCAGACCCGGGCTTCGCCGGCGCGGGCGGATGGTAGTCGTCGAAGCGGTGCGCGAAGCTCGAGGCGAGCTTGTGTTGCTCGTACTTGGTGTAGATCGCCGTGAACGGGTCCTGCCACTGCCAGACGAGCAAGGCCCAGCCGATCGACAACAGTCCGGCGACGATCATCAGGGTGCCGGTGATCCGAACGGCGCGCCTCATCACAACTCCAACGCCTTGCTTTCGTCCTTCGGTGCGCGTCGCTGGGCCTGGATCCCGAGGACAACCGAGCGGACCGTGCTCCTGATCGGGCCGAGCGGCGGCCGCTCGGCGGCGTTCGGGTACGGGGCGTAGTGGCCGGCGGCGATCGCGGTCAGCTGCGTCGCACCCGCCAGACAACAGAGAACCAGCACGAAGGCCACGATCGAGACGTAGTTGATCGCAACGAGCTCGGCAAGGTACCAGGGGGCGTCGAGGCCGAGCCCGAAGCGGAACATGAAGGAGCCGACCAGGATGAACGGGCCTACGAAGCCGGCTGCGACGAGGGCGAGCCGCGCTCCCATGCCACGTTCGCGGGCGTGCGGCAGCCAGAGCCAGATGTGCAGCGCCGGGAGCAGGAACAGCAGCGCGAACGGGTTGGTCGCGACCACGAGGAGCGAGACGACGCCGAGCGCGAGCATCGTCGCCGTGTGGCCCGCGAGCTCCTCCTCCGCGGTCGAGGGGCGACGCGGCGACAGTCGTGCCCGCGAGACGAGCCAGGCCGGCAGTGCGAGCAGGAACAGGAGCAGCAGTCCGAGCGCGGGCCAGTCTCCGGCCGGCGTGGTCTCCGGGTTGATCGGCCGGGCGGCACCGCTGGGCCAGACCCCGACGAGCGCCAGGAACAGGAACATGGCGCCGGCCCAGAGCCAGACCCCGAGCCGGCTCCGGTACGCGTGCAGCGCGGGCGCCACGGGGATCCGCCGCCGCCGGCAGCGCGCAAAGAGATCGACGGCGGCCACGATGAACGGCAGCAGCATCGCGAGCAGCGCGAACTCGATCGCCCAGCCGCGAACGATCCGTGGGCCGAGAAAGACGAAGCTGCGCGTGCCGCGGGCGAGCTCGAGGCCCTCGTCGAGCGAGCCGACGACACCCTGCGCGGCTCGGCCTATCTCGGTGAGCCGCTTGCGGTCGAGACGCTCGGGCGTATCGCCGAACGCTCGAGGCGGCCGATCGCCGGCCGTGGTCAAGGTCACGGCCGGGATGCCGCGGCCGACGAGCGGGGCCTGCTCGTAGAAGCTGAAGGGGAAGCCGAGGTCGATCAGCTGTCCGAACGCGCTCGTCCTGCCGGGAGCAGAGCCGGTCTCCTCCGTGATTCTGGCGGCGATTGTTTCGACCAGGACAGGTGCGGGCGAGCGCGCCTGGTCCCCGCCGAGCTCGACTCTGGCGCGCCCGTGGCCCGCGAGCGAATCCAGGTTGAGGACGGCCACCACGTGGCCTCGGTACGGCGAATCACGTGCGAACTGGGCTGCGCCGAGGCCTCCGAACGTCCCTCCGTCCGTGGACAGGAACAACAGTGTGTGCTCCGGGGCGACGGTGGGAGTGGTCGCTCCCGCGGGGGTCGAGTAACCGCGGGCCAGCTCCATCAGCACGGCCGTCCCCGATGCGTTGTCGTTCGCGCCGGCACCGCGACCCGAGTCGTCGCGGTGGGCCATGACCACAATCGTCTCCGTCGAGCGGCCGGGGATGACGAAGACGACGTTCTGCAGCAGGGCGTGCTTGCGCCCCGGGATCGTCGCTTCGAAGCTGTCGGTCTGCGGCTTGACGAAGCCGTACAGCTTCATCTTGTCGGTCAGCCAGCGCCTCGCTCCCTGCGCGCCTGACGTGCCGGGCGCGCGGTCGGGGTAGAGGCGCGAGAGCTCCTGCGCCAGGGTGAGCGCCGATACGCCGTCGAAGGTCGGCGGCAGGGTAGGCGCGGGCAGCGCGGTCGGTCGCTCGACGCTGAAGGCAACGATCAGGAGCGGCAAGGCCACGAGCAGCCACGTTCCGCGGTACAGGCGGCCGTTGATCGGGCGCTCGGGGGTGCCGCGGCGGCGGCGCGTGGCGCGTGGTCTGCGGGGTTGAACGGCGATCGGGGCTATAGTACGTCGGCCCCTCGGTCGGCTCTTGATGCCGGATTCAGCCACCATTCTGCTCGTCGACGACGAGGAGTCCGTCCAGAAGCTCTTGACGTATCCGCTCGAGCGGGACGGCTACCGGGTCGTGCAGGCACGCGACGGCGAGGAGGCGCTCGCCCGCTTCGATGCCGAGAACGTCGATCTCGTCGTCCTCGACGTGATGCTGCCGAAGCTGGACGGGCTCGAGGTCTGCAAGCGCCTGCGCGCGCGGAGCACGGTGCCGATCATCATGCTGACGGCCCGCGACGACGAGTTCGACAAGGTGGTCGGGCTCGAGCTCGGCGCCGACGACTACATCACCAAGCCGTTCTCGATCCGTGAGTTCCGGAGCCGGATCCGCGCACTGCTCCGCCGCGCGTCCACGCCGCGTGCCGAGCCGCCCGAGGACGAGGTGATCGCGGTCGACGGGCTGCGGATCGACCCCGCCCGGCGCTCGGTCGAGGTGGAGGGCACGCCCATCCAGTTGACCTACGTCGAGTTCGAGCTGTTGCGGACGCTGGCGCAGCGACCGGGCCGGGTTCTCTCCCGGCAGGCGCTGCTGGAGGGGCTCTGGGGCGGCTCCGACTATCGGGAGCCGCGGACGATCGACGTTCACGTCCGGCACCTGCGCGAGAAGCTCGAGCGCGATCCGCGTGAGCCGCAGTTCATCCTCACGGTGCGGGGCGTCGGCTACCGCTTCCGCGAGCGTTGAAGCGGACGAGATGGCTCAGCGGTGTCGGCGCCCGGCTCGGGCTTGCGCTGCTCGTTGTGCTGGCGGGCGCGCTCGCCCTCGTCTACCTGATCGTCGTTCCGTCCCTGGAGAGCAGGCTCGTCCATTCCCGGGTCTCGCAGCTGGAGCGGGCGGCGCCCGGCCTCGCCCGTGAGTTGCCGACAGATCGTTTCCGGTGGCCCGACTTCCTCGAGAGCGCATCGGAGAGCGCAGGAGCCCGCGTGGTCGTCTACGACCACGTCACGCCGCCGTCGGCACTCGTGGTCGTCGGTGACTCGCGCGGCAGCAGCTCCACCGATGTCGAGCACGACCCGCTCGCCCTGAAGGCGGCGCAGACCCTCGAGCCCGTCGGCGGCACGGTCACGCATGAAGGCGATCGGTTTGCCGAGGCGGCGACCCCGGTTCCCGGCACACGGTCGGTGCTGCTGGTCAAGGCGCCTCTGCGGGAGACCCTGGCCACCGTCGCCCTGGTGCGCAACCGGCTGCTGCTCGCCGGCGCGCTGGCGCTCGTCGGCGCGTTCGCGGCCGGGTATCTGGGCGCCTGGCTGTTCGCCCGCCGGTTGCGGCGGCTGGAGACCGCGGCCGAGCTGATCGCGGCCGGACACTTCGATGAGCCGATCCGCGACACGGGCTCCGACGAGGTGGGCGAGCTCGCCCGCACCTTCGACCGCATGCGCGAGCGGCTGGCCGCGCTCGACCACGCGCGGCGCGAGTTCATCGCGAACGCATCGCACGAGCTGCGGACGCCGCTCTTCTCGCTCGGCGGCTTCCTCGAGCTTCTCATCGACGAGGAGCTGGACGAGCCGACGCGCCGCGAGTTTCTCGCGACCATGCGCGAGCAGGTCGACCGGCTCGCGAAGCTCGCGACCGAGCTGCTCGATCTCTCGCGCGCCGACGCGGGCCAGCTACGCGTGGCGCGGGCGCCGGTCGAGCTCGCGCGGGTGGCAGATACGGTCGCCGAGGAGTTCGCGCCGGCGGCACGCGCGGAGGAGCGGGTGCTCGAGGTCGAGCACGACGGCGGGCCGCGTGTCCTGGGCGACGAGCAGCGAGTGCTCCAGATCGGCCGCGTGCTGGTCGAGAACGCGCTCGTGCACACGCCGCCGCGGACGAGAGTGCGGATTCGGGCCGGGGACGGCCTGCTGGTCGTCGAGGACGAGGGAGCGGGAATCCCTGCCGAGCATGTGGAGCATGTCTTCGAGCGCTTCTACCGCATCGACGGGCAGCTCGCCTCCGGCAGCGGGTTGGGGCTCGCGATCGCGCGGGAGCTGGCGCAGGTGATGGGCGGCTCGCTGGAGGTGGAGTCGGAGCCCGGCCGGACGGTGTTCACGCTGCGGCTGCCGGTGGAGGAGGAAGCCGAGACGCCGACCGCAGAGCCCGCAGCGTTCTAGCCACCCGACAAAACACGTGAAAAGAGATGTCGGTGAGCTCGAGAGCTCGCTTTTGTCGCCGGTCGCTCAGCCAGGGCCACATCAGCGCGAGGGCGTCAAGCCCGTTCTCGCGAGCTGCAATCCAGACCCATGCGATCTCTTCCTCGCGAGTTGGCAGTGTAGTCAATATAGACAACACACCGGATGGCGGAGACAAGTACTGACAACAGGCGATGCATGAGTACAGTGAGAGCGATGCGTTCGCGCGGGCTCGCAACCGTGGCATTCGGCTCCGCGCTCCTGGGCGCGGCCGCCGTGCTGCTCGTCGCCTGGTCGGCAGGCTGGCTGCACGGTGAGCGGCGCACTGTCGTACTGCAGGAAACGTCACCTGCAGTCGCGGCGTCGACGCCACGCGTCCGCCCCCTGCTGGGCGCTGCGTTCGACCCGGCGGCGATCTACGCCGGGCGCTCGGCGGGCGTCGTCACGATCTTCTCCGTCTTCGGTTCGGGCGGGAGCACGACCGCGGCACAGGGCTCCGGCTTCGTCGTCTCGCGCGACGGCGTCATCCTCACCAACTCGCACGTGATCACCACCGCGGGCGAGGGTGCCGCGTCCGCCCGGCCCGCCGACAGCGTCTATGTCGAGTTCCGCGACCGGGACCGCGTTGCCGCCCGGATCGTCGGCTGGGACGTCTTCGACGATGTGGGCGTGATCCGGGTCGATCCCAAGGCGCACGCCCTGGCGCCGCTCCCCCTCGGCGACTCGGGACGCGTCGTCGTCGGCGAGCCGGTTGCGGCGATCGGCAGCCCGTTCGGCAACGAGAACTCGCTCGCGGTCGGCGTCGTCTCGGCGACCGAGCGCTCGATCGAGTCCCTGACCTCGCAGTACAACCTCGTGGACGCGATCCAGGTGGATGCACCCATCAACCACGGCAACTCCGGCGGGCCTCTGTTCGATGCCGGGGGCTTCGTGATCGGGATCAACGCCCAGATCCGCAGCGACACCGGGAATGCCGAGGGAGTGGGGTTCGCCGTCCCGATCAACGCGGCACGTCGGTCGATGGAGCAGCTGCTCGCCACCGGCAAGGTTGCCTATGCGTACGTCGGAGTCACGTCCGAGGACCTCACGCCCGGGATCGCTCGCCGCTTCGGCTACCCGGTTCGCTACGGCGCGGTGATCACTTCGGTGCGGCCGGGCAGTCCCGGCGCGCGTGCGGGTCTCCGCGGTGGCTCCGGCGAGCGCGACTTCAACGGCGCCACGTTCACCATCGGAGGCGATGTGCTGGTGGCCGTGGACGGCCGGGCGGTGCGGAGCGCGAGCGACGTCGTCCGCATCGTCACGTCGCGGCTCCGCCCGGGCCAGGCCTCCACGTTCACGATCTTTCGTGACGGCAAACGTCGCTCCGTGCGGGTTGTCCTCGACGACCGGCCACAGAATCCCGACGGAGGCCGATAGTTATTCGTTGTGCGCGGCTGGATATGAGGATGGCGACGACGCCGTCCGGCCGCCGGATTCGGTAGAAAGGAGCACGCTTCCGTCCCAGCTATGGGTACGTCATCCGCTCCGACCCCTTCGCTCGAGCCTGCGCCTGACGGCAGCGGTTCCGGGCATGTGCGCCTGCGCATCCCTGCGCGCGCCGAGTACATCACGCTGGGCCGGCTTGCCCTGACCGGCTTGTCACGGTTGCGCGAGCTCCCGGACGAAACCCTCGCCGACCTCAAGCTCGCCCTCACGGAGGCATGCTCGAACTCCGTCCGGCATGCGTACCGGGACGGCAGGGAGGGCGTGGTCGAGATCCTCTACGACCTCCAGCCGGACCGACTCGTGATCGAGGTTTCGGACGACGGCCCCGGCTTCGACTATGTTGAGTCGGAAGGGGAGGACCGTGAGCTGACCGAGGGCGGGCTGGGGCTGGCCATCATCCGCTCGCTCTCCGACGAGTTCGACCTGGGTACGCGCAATGCGGGCGGCGGCTCGCGGCTCCGTTTCGTCAAGAAGCTCGCCTGATCTCACCGAGTGCTCAACCTCATCAACATCGGCCACAAGTCGCTCGCCGACTACGGGACGATCGCGACCCGCGGTCTGATGGACGACATCCGCCGCCTGGCGGAGCCTCTCGCGGGCAAGCGGGTCGTACACCTGTCGGCGACGGCGTTCGGGGGTGGGGTGGCCGAGATCAACTACACCCTCGTGCCGCTGATGGCCGACGCGGGGCTCGACGTCGAGTGGCGGATCATCCGCGGCGAGGACGAGTTCTTCCAGGTCACGAAGACGATCCACAACGCGCTCCAGGGCAACCCGGGTGGCCTGACGGAGGCCGACCAGGACGTGTTCCGGCGCTACAACGAGCTGAACGCGCGGGAGTTCGAGGACGACTACGACTTCGTGATCGTTCACGACCCGCAGCCCGCGGCGATGATCGATCACTTTCCCGGCTCGGAGGCGAAGTGGATCTGGCGCTGTCACATCGATCTCTCCACGCCGAACCGGGACGTGCTCGTCTTCCTCCTCCCGTCGATCGCGCGCCACGATGCGGCGATCTTCCACCGCCGCGAGTACGTGCCGGCCGACGCCGAGCTCCCGCGCTGTTTCATCTGGCCGCCGGCGATCGATCCGCTGACGCCGAAGAACATGGCTCTCTCGCCCGAGGACGCCGCCTACATCGTCGACCAGTTCGGGATCGACGTCGAACGGCCGCTACTGACCCAGGTTTCGCGCTTCGATCCTTGGAAGGACCCGCTCGGCGTGATCGACGCGTACCGCGGGGTGAAGGCGGAGTTCCCGGACGTGCAGCTCGCGCTCGTCGGGTCGATGGCGCACGATGACCCGGAGGGATGGGACTACTACAACCAGACGGTTGCGTACGCGGGCGGCGATCCGGACATCTACGTGCTCTCGAACCTGAACAACGTCGGCGCCGTCGAGGTGAACGCGTTCCAGGTGCACTCCAATGCCGTGCTCCAGAAGTCGATCCGCGAGGGCTTCGGCCTGACGGTGACCGAGGCGCTCTGGAAGACGCGTCCGACCGTGGCCGGTCGGGTCGGCGGGATCGTCGCCCAGATCCGCGGCGGCGAGACGGGTTGGCTGGTCGACAGCTCGTCGCAGGCCGCGGAGGCCTGCATCGAGATCCTCCGCGACCCGATGGCTGCCCGCACCCGTGCGCTGGCGGGCAAGGAAGACGTTCGCCGGCAGTTCCTGACGCCGCGCCTCCTCCGCGACTGGCTCGCCCTCTTCAACCTCTTGCTCGGCGACGAGGAAGCAGGCGCGGGCCTTGTCCGTGCCGGCGCTGCCGCCGACCCGGCCGCCTCCTGAATCCGCCCCAGGGCTAGGCTTCGCGCGTGGAGGCCCCACGGCGCCGGTTGATCGTCGTCTCGAACCGCGGGCCGGTGGGCTACCGGTTGGACGCGGACGGCACGCGCTCGGCTCGTCGAGGCGGCGGTGGTCTCGTCACCGCGCTCGGGCCGCTCGTCTCCCATCACGATGTCACCTGGATCGCCAGCGCGATCACGGAGGAGGATCACGCCGTGGCGGGCGAGGCGGGGGACTCGGCCTTCGAGGAGACGGGCCGGGACGGACGGCCGTACCGGTTGCGGCTCGTGCGGCACGACCCGGCCGACTACGACCGCTACTACAACGTCCTGGCCAACCCGGTGCTGTGGTTTCTGCAGCACTACCTGTGGGACCTGGCGCGGGCCCCGAGCCTCGGCCCCGAGCTGCACCAGGCGTGGGCCGGCTACGCGGCCGTCAACGAGGGGTTCGCCGCTGCCGTGCTCGAGGAGCTCGACAACGAGCCCGCTACTGTCTGGTTCCACGATTACCACCTCTACCTCGCCCCGGGGCTTGTCAGGCGTGAACGCCCCTACGCGACGCTCTCGCATTTCGTGCACATTCCGTGGCCGTCGCACGACTACTGGACCGTGCTTCCGGACGCGATGAGACGCGCCGTCCACGAGGGTCTGCTCGCCAACGACATCGTCGGGTTCCACACTCGCCGGTGGCGCGAGGGCTTCCTGGCCTCGGCCGAGGCTGTGCTCGGGGCGGCCGTCGACCGCGAGGAGGGCATCGTCGAGCACGACGGCCGCCGGACCCTCGTCACAGCGCACCCGATCTCCGTCGACACTGCGGAGTTCGACGAGCTCGTCTCGAGCCCCGCGGTCCTCGATGCGGCCCGCGACCTCGAGCCGCACTGTGCCGAGCGGGTGATCCTGCGGGTCGACCGCACGGACCCGTCGAAGAACATCGTCCGCGGGTTCCGGGCGTTCGCCTTGTACCTCGAGCAGCACCCCGAGGCCTGTGGGCACGTGGGGATGCTGGCGCTGCTGGATCCCTCCCGGCAGGACATCCCACAGTACGCCGCGTACCTCGACGAGATCCACGCGGCCGCGCGAGAGGTGAACGCGCGCTTCGCCGAGACCGGCTGGGAGCCGATCAGGCTCGAGGTCCGCGACGACTTCGCCCGCTCGGTCGCCGCCTACAAGCGATACGACGTGCTCCTCGTCAACGCCGTCTTCGACGGGCTGAACCTCGTCGCCAAGGAGGCGCCGCTCGTCAACGAGCGAGACGGCGTGCTCGTGCTCTCGGAGAACACGGGCGCGCACGAGGAGCTCGGAGAGTGGGCGCTGACGGTGAACCCGTTCGACGTTGCCGGTCAGGCCGAGGCGATCCACCAGGCGCTGGAGCTCGGCGCGGACGAGCGGCGTGTCCGCGCGGAGGCCGTTCGAGCCCATGTGCGCGGGCACGACCTCGCGGCCTGGCTGGTGGAGCAGCTCGCCGATCTCGACAGGGTTTCGCCTGCACCCAGCTACCATCGCTCCTCGTGAGCGACCTCTCGCATGTTGACGAGACAGGCGACGTCCGGATGGTCGACGTCGGTGGCAAGCCTCTATCCCGGCGACGTGCGGTCGCGGCCGCGACGGTGCGGATGGCCCCTGAGACCGCCCGCCGGCTCCGCGAGCTGCCGAAGGGCGACGCTCTGGCAACGGCGCAGCTCGCCGGGATCCAGGCTGCCAAGCGGACGGCCGAGCTGATCCCGCTCTGTCACCAGCTACCGCTGTCGCACGTGGCGGTCGAGTTGGAGATCGGCGAGAGTTCGGTCGAGATCACCGCCACCGCGGAGACCACGGCACAGACGGGCGTGGAAATGGAAGCGCTGGTGGCAGCTTCGGTCGCCGCCCTGACGGTCTACGACATGGCGAAGGCGATCGACAAGGAGATGGTCGTCGAGCAGGTGCGCCTGCTCGAGAAGACGAAGGAGCCGGCGTGAAGGCTGCCGTACTCACCGTCTCCGACGGGGTTTCTGCGGGCACGCGGGAGGACCGGAGCGGAGAGGCGCTCGAAGAGCTGCTGGCGGGAGAAGGATTCGAGGTCGTCCGGCGGGTCGTGGCCGACGAGCGCGAGGCGATCGCCGATGCGATCGTCGAGCTGGCCGGTGAGACGCGGCTCGTCCTCACCACCGGCGGAACGGGCCTTGGCCCGCGTGACGTGACGCCCGAGGCGACGGCAGCGGTGTTGGAGCGGGAGGCGCCGGGGATCGCGGAGACGATCCGCGCCGACTCGATCGCGAAGACGCCACACGCGCTTCTCTCCCGGGGCCTCGCGGGAGTGCGCGGGACCGCGCTGGTCGTCAACCTGCCAGGGTCGCCCGGTGGCTGCCGCGACGGCTTCGAGGTGCTGCGTCCGGCGCTCCACCACGCGCTCGAGCTGCTCGCCGGCGAGACCGAGCCGGCGCACCGGCAGACGTGATCGCGATCGAGGTTCCCCGCCGGTTCGCGTCGCTCGTCAAGATCGAGCACACGGTCTTCGCGCTGCCGTTCGCCTACGTCGGCGCGTTCCTCGCGGTGAACGACGTCCCGAGCGCGCATGACCTGGTCTGGATCACGCTGGCGATGGTGGGTGCACGGTCGCTCGCGATGGCTCTCAACCGGCTGATCGACGCGCAGCTCGACGCACGCAATCCGCGGACGGCCGCCCGCGAGCTCCCGGCCGGGAAGCTGAGCCCGGCGCAGGTGATCGCCTTCTGCCTCGCCTCGCTGGCGCTCTTCCTCGTGGCTGTCTGGCAGCTCGACCCGCTCGTCCGCTGGCTATGGCCGATCCCGGTCGCGGGCTTCGTGGTCTACCCGTACCTGAAGCGGTTCACGTGGCTGGCCCACCTCTGGCTCGGAGCGGTGGACGGGCTGGCGCCGATCGGGGCGTGGGCGGCGATCCGGGGCGACTTGCCATGGGAGGCGTGGGCGCTCGGCGGCGCCGTGGCGGCGTGGGTGGCCGGGTTCGACCTCTTCTACTCGCTGTTCGACGCCGACGTCGACCGCGAGCAGGGCCTCCACTCGTGGGCGACTCGCTGGGGGGTCGGGGGCGTCTTCACGGGCGCCCGGGGGCTGCACGGAGCGACCGTCGGCCTGCTCGTCGCGGCCGGGCTCGGGCTGCCGGTGGGCGGGCTGTACTGGGCGGGCGTGGGTGTCGTCGCGGCGCTCCTCTGCTACGAGCACCTGCTGGTTCGGCCAAACGATCTGCGCCGGCTCGACGCGGCCTTCTTCACCACGAACGGCGCGATCAGCGTCGCCTTCTTCGCGTTCGTTCTTGCGGACGTGCTGGTCACGTGACGATCTCGTCCTGCATCGGGCACGGACCCGTACGAGCTTCCTCGATACGATCGCATCGGGGAGGAGGCCGGGGGCACCTGGCGAGGGACATGGCGAGAAGAGACATCCGGGCTCGGCCGTCGGGGCGCGAAAGAGCTCCCCGGTGATTCGCGCGCGCGGGCTCGGTCGTGCGTTCGGCGCGAAGCGTGTCGTCCACGAGCTGGACCTCGACGTACCCAGCGGCGGCTTCCTGCTCGTCACCGGGCCGAACGGCTCCGGCAAAACCACCCTACTCCGGCTCGTCGCCGGGCTCCTCGTCCCCACAGCGGGCGAGCTGCACGTCGACATCCCTCGCGAGCGGGTCGGCTTCGTCGGCCACGAGCCACTCGTCTACCGTGAGCTGACCGCGCTCGAGAACCTTGACCTCTACGGACGGCTGTACCGCGTGCCGGAGCGGCGCGAGCGGATCGGCATGCTGCTCGAGCGCTTCGGCCTCTGGGAGGCGCGCAACCAGCGAGCCGACTCGTTCTCGCGCGGGATGTTGCAGCGGCTCTCCCTCTGTCGCGGCTTGCTCCACGATCCCGACCTGCTCGTCCTGGACGAGCCCTTCAGCGCGCTCGACGAGGAGGGCGCCGCGCTGCTCGACCGTGAGCTCGCCGAGCTGCGGCCGCGCGCGACCTTCCTCGTCGCGACCCACAACCCCGATCGCCTTGCGCCTCTCGCCACCGACCGGCTCGCCTTCGGAAGATGAAGGACTACTTCTCCGACGTTGCCGTGCTCGCCCGCAAGGACCTTCGGCTCGAGCTCCGGGCCCGCAACACCGTCCCCGCCATGCTCCTCTTCGTCGTCGCCACGCTCGTGGTCTTCCATTTCGCGCTCCCGGAGGGCAGCTCCGACCTCGCTGCGAAAGGGCTCCTCTGGGTCGCGATCGTCTTCACCGCCCTCCTCGGCCTCACCCGCGCCTTCGTCGCGGAGCGCGAGCAACGGCTGATCGACGGCCTGCTTCTCGCCCCCTGCGACCGGAGCGCGATCTGGCTCGCGAAGTCCCTCTCCGTGCTCGGGTTCCTCGTCGCCGCGGAGCTCGTCGCCCTGCCCGCGTTCGCGCTCTTCTTCTCCGGAATCGACGGCGCCACGATCGCAGGCGTGGCGCTCGCCGACCTCGGCATCTGTGCCGTGGGGACGGTGCTCGCTGCGATGGCGGTGGCCGGGCGGGCGCGGGAGCTCCTGCTGCCGCTCCTCTTCCTGCCGCTGGCGATCCCGATCATCGTCGGAGGGGTCGGCGCCAGCGTGGCGGCCGAACCTGGCCGTTACCTGGGGTTTCTGGCGCTCTACGACGCCGTCTTTGCGATCATCTCCTGGGCCTCCTTTGAGTACGTCGTTACGGAATAACAGGGTCCCGCTGCTCGCGGGCCTTGCCGCTGTGCTGCTCTGCCTGGCGATCGCGCTGACCTTCTTTTACGCGCCCGTCGACGAGGACGGCCTCAACCAGAAGATCTTCTACTTCCACGTCCCGATCGCCCTCACCGCCTACGCCTGCTTCGGCTGGGGTGCCTGGAAGGGCCTCCTCCACCTCTGGAAGGGGAAGCCCGGCGCCGACCTCGAGAGTTACGTCGCGATCCACCTCGGGGTGATCTTCGGGGCGATGACGCTGATCACCGGCTCGCTCTGGGCGAAGTACCGCTGGGGACACTGGTGGCTGTGGAGCGAGAAGCAGCTCGTGCTCTTCCTCGTGCTCTTCCTCTTCTACTCCGCCTACTTCATGCTCCGCTTTTCGGTCGAGCCGGGACCGCAGCGGGCGAACCTTTCGGCCGTCTACGCGATCTTCGGCGTCGTCCTGATCCCGGTCAGCTTCCTCGCCATTCGCCTCGCGAACCAGTACATCCACCCGGTCGCGTTCAACCGGCACGGGCCCCAGATGGCCGGCTCGCAGTTCTTCACCTTCTGTGTCTGCCTGGCCGCCATGCTCGCGCTGTTCGCGGCGCTGTACAACTTCGAGCTGGCGGGCAAGCGCCTCGACGCGCGCCTGCGCGAGCTGCGGGAGCTGTTGACATGACGAACGAGGAGAAATACGTCGCGGCCGCCTACCTCGTCGTCTTCGCCGTTGTGCTCCTCTACTTCGTGATCATGGCGTTGAAGGTGTCGCGCCTCGAGCGGGAGGTCGCCGAGTTGGCCGACCTCGCCCGGAAGCGACGCGATGGTTGAGCTGCTCTTCTGGCCGGCGCTGCTCGCCTACGGGGAGGCCGCTGTTGCCTATGCAGGCGACGCACGTCGCCCCGGCTCGGCCGGGCGGCTGGCGACCTGGGGCGTCAGGCTCGGCTGGCTGCTGCAGACCGCGCTGCTGATCGTCCAGGCCGAGCGGGCCGACGGGTTCCCGTGGGCGACCTGGGCGGGGTCGCTCAACCTCTTCGTCTGGCTCGTGGTCAGCGTCTACCTGGTCTGGGGCTGCCGCACGCGCTACCGGCTGCTCGGTCTCGTGGTCATGCCGCTGGCGGCGGTGCTGCTCGTCCTCGCCCGGCTCGGCGGCGGGACCGGCGACACCGGGCACAGCAACTACTCGACCGTGTTCCTCGTCGTGCACGTCGGCCTGCTCTCGCTCGCGTTCGCCGCCTTCACGCTCGCCGCCGGGCTGTCGGCGCTCTACCTCTGGCAGGAGCGGCGGCTCAAGGACCGCCGGCCGGCTGGTCTGCTCGGCCGCGCGCCCTCGCTGCTCACGCTCGAGACGGTGTCGGGCCGGACGATTGCCGTCGCGGTTCCTGCCCTCACGGCCGGGATCGTCGCGGGGCTCGTTCGCCTCCGGCGTGACGGTGGTGGTGTCGACGCGCTGATGGCGGTCACGCTCGGCGCCTGGCTCGTCTACACCGCGTACCTCGTGCTCCGGTATGAGGCGGGCTGGCGCGGCCGCCGAGCGGCGTACCTCGCGCTTGTCGGCTTCGCCCTCGTGATCGTCGCCCGTGTCGGCCTCCAACTCACCCATTTCTCGTGAACCTGACCCTTGTCGGACTCTCGCACCAGGCCACGCCGATCGCGGTGCGCGAGCGAGCCTTCGTCCCGCTGCCCCAGGCGGCGGAGCTCGCTGCCGAGCTCGCCGCCGAGGGCGAGGCCGTCTGCCTGTCCACGTGCAACCGCACCGAGCTCTATCTTGTCGGCCCCGATTCGGAGCGGCGTGCCCTCGATGCCCTGGCCGCGATCAGCGGGCTTCCCGAGGACGAGCTTCGCGCGGTCGTCTACCGCCTGACCGACGAAGCAGCCGCGTTGCACCTCTTCCGCGTCGCCGGCGGGCTCGACTCGATGGTCCCGGGCGAGGGCGAGATCCTCGGGCAGGTGCGCACGGCCTTCGAGGCCGGCTCGACCGGCCCGGTCCTCGACCGCCTCTTCCGGCAGGCGCTGCACGCGGGCAAGAAGGTGCGCGCAGAGACGGCGATCGCCGAGAGCCCGGCATCGGTGTCCTCGGCGGCGGGCGCGCTCGCCCAGCAGGTCTTCGGGCAGCTCGAGGGCTGCCGCGTGATGCTCGTCGGCGCCGGGCACGTGGCCGAGCTGTCCGCGCGCAGCCTCGCAGCCCGCGGCGCGACCATCGCCTTCGTTGCGAACCGCTCGCCCGAGCGCGCGCAGGCGCTCGCCGGCCGCTTCGGCGGAGAAGGGATCCCGCTCGAAGGCGCGACCGAGCGCCTCGGGGAGATCGACGTCCTCGTCAGCTCGACGGGCGCACCGGGGCGTGCCTTCGGCTGTCAGGAGGTGGAGGCGGCACTGAAAGGGCGCAAGGGCCGGCCGCTGTTCCTGATCGACCTCGCCGTCCCGCGCGACCTCGACCCGGCGATCCACGAGCTCGACGGCTGCTTCCTCTACGACATCGACGATCTCGAGTCTGTCGTCGCCGCCAGCCTCGCCGGGCGCCGCCGCGAGGCAGGCCGGGCGGAGGCGATCGTGGCCGAGGAGGCCGACCGCTTCCGCGACTGGCAGGCCTCCCGCGAGGTCGTGCCCGCGATCGCTTCGCTCCGGGCGTGGGCGGAGGAGATCCGGGTCGCCGAGCTCGCCCGCGCGCGCGGCCGGCTGGGGCTGTCCGAGTCGCAGCAAGCGGCGGTCGAGTCGGTTACCGCTCAGATCGTCAACAAGCTGCTCCACCTGCCGACCGTGCGGCTGAAGGAAGCCGCGGCCGGTGCCGAGGGTGGCAGCTACGCCCAGGCCGTGCGGCACCTGTTCGGTCTCGGCGACGACGACAAGCGTTAAGTGCCCCTTCCAGCAATACATGCCGGTTCCTGGCCCGCTAGCACGCGGCGCGCTGCGGCGTCCTCAATCGCGCCCATAGGTGAACCTATGGGCGCTCCCTGCGTCCTTGCATCGCTTGGTGCTAGCGACCCAGAATCTCGGCGGCATTGCCGGAATGGGCACTGGTGACGCTGCTCCGCCTCGGCTCGCGCGGTAGCCGGCTCGCGCTGACGCAGGCCTCGCTCGTTGCCGAGCAGCTGCGTTCGCCCGGCCGTGAGATCGCTCTCGTTCCCATCACCACGGCCGGCGACCGAGACCGCCGCAGCCCGTTCGGACAGATCGGCGCACGCGGCGTGTTCGTCAAGGAGCTCGAGGAGGCCCTGCTCGAGGGTCGGATCGACGCGGCGGTGCATTCCGCGAAGGACATGACCTCGACCGATACGGCCGGGCTCGCAGTGGGTGCCTACCTGCCGCGCGAGGACGCGCGCGACGCGCTCTGCGGTGCCGAGCGGCTGGCGCCGGGGATGCGGATCGGAACGGCATCGGCGCGGCGGCGGGCGCAGCTGCTCGTGCTGGAGCCGGAGCTGTTGATCGAGCCGTTGCGTGGGAACATCGACACGCGCCTGCGCAAGCGCGGGGAGCGCCGTCTCGACGCGGTCGTGCTGGCGGCCTGCGGGCTCGACCGCCTCGGGCTCGAGCACGAGATCGGGCATCGCTTCGATCCGGACGAGCTGCTCCCCGAGGCGGGGCAGGGGGCGCTCGCGGTGCAGGTTCGCGCGGGCGAGGAGGAGCTCGTCGCCGCGGCCGACGACGCAGAGACGCGGCGCCGCGTCGAGGCGGAGCGGATCTGCGTGGCAGCCGTCGGCGGAGGATGTCTGGCACCGGTCGCGGCCCACCACGACGGCACAACGCTCGTCGGGCTCATCGCCGACGAGGACGGCCGGTGGCTCGAGCGTCGCTCCGGCGACGATCCGGCAGCGCTCGGGGAGGAGCTCGCACGGCTCGCCGCACGATCGTCCTGACCCGGCCCGAGGGCCGCAACGAGCAGCTCGCCGCGCGGCTTCGCGAGCTCGGGCACGACGTCGTGGAGCAGCCCCTCGTCGAGGTCGAGCCGATCGAGACCGGCCCGATCCGGCTCGACGGCTACGACTGGCTGATCCTGACGAGCGCGACCGGCGCGCACGAGCTGAAGGCCCGGGCCGAGGGCCACGCCGGGCAGGTCGCCGCGATCGGGCCGGCAACGGCGGCAGCCTGGGGCGACGTGGATCTGGTCCCGGCCGCAGCGACGCAGGAGGGTTTGCTGGCCGAGCTCCCACGCCCCGCCGGGCGAGTGCTGTTCGCGGGCGCGGAGGGCGCACGCCGGCTCCTCGTCGACGAGCTGGGCGCCGACTTCGTCGCGCTCTACCGGACGAAGGCACGCGCGGCGACCGAGGCGGTCTCGGGCGATCTGGTCGTGCTCGCGTCGCCCTCCGCCGCCCGCGCGCTCGCCGAGCTCACCCGCGAGGTTCCCGTGGTCTCGATCGGCCCGGAGACGACCGCCGCTGCCGAGGCCGCCGGGCTGCGGGTCGAGGCCGAGGCCCGCACGCCCGACCTCGAAGGCCTCGTTTCCGCAGTGGCCGGAGCCGGGTAGCGTCCGGCCGTGTTCATCTCCTTCCTCTCCGACTTCGGCCTCCAGGACGACTTCGTCGGAACCTGCCACGGCGTGATCAAGCGGATCGCCCCGGAGGCGCAGATCATCGACATCACCCACGGGATCGAGCCGCAGGCCGTGCTCCAGGGCGCGCTCGTGCTCGCGAGCACGGTGCCGTACATGCCGGAGGGCGTGCACCTGGCCGTCGTCGACCCGGGCGTCGGCAGCGACCGTCGCTGTCTCGCCCTGCAAGACGCCGTCGGCCGCCGCTACGTCGGCCCCGACAACGGGCTGCTCGTCCCGGCGGCCGAGAAGCTCGGCGGGATTGTGCAGGCGTGGGAGCTGACCAACGCGGCCTACATGGTCGAACCGGTCTCGCGCACCTTCCACGGTCGCGACGTGTTCGCGCCGGCTGCCGCTCACCTGGCGCGCGGCGTCGCTCCCGAGGAGCTCGGGCCTGCGGTCGACCCGCAGTCGCTCGTCAGGCTCGAGCTACCGAAGCCGAAGGTCGGCGAGGCGCGGGTCCGCGCGACCGTCCTCTACATCGACCGCTTCGGCAACGTCCAGCTGAACCTCACTCGCGCGGACGTCGAGCGGGCCGGAGTCGGTCCGGGCGCGAAGTTGGAGCTCGACCTCGGCGTCGACCGCTACTACGCGACGGCCGCCTCGGCGTTCGCCGACGCCCGTGCCGGTGACATCATCCTCTACGAGGACGCGTACCAGAACATCGCGGTTGCGATCACGGACGGCAACGCGGCCGAGATGTTCTCCATCCGGCCCGGGCAGCAGCTGTCGATCTGGGTCCTGTAGCGCGCACGTTGCGGGCTTTTTGCTTCGTAGCCCGCTTGACCTACGCACCGGACGCGTTAGTGTCCCGGCCACAGGACGTTCGCGGCGCGGTAGCACCGGCCCGGACGTCCTTTTTTAGCGTGGGGGAACCCCTGGTTCCCCACGAGCCCCCTC
>DATCPA010000062.1:0-16017 GCA_036564335.1 Gaiellaceae bacterium | reverse complement strand
GGGGAACCAGGTGTTCCCCCGCGTTACTAGAGGTACCCGAGTGGGTCGACCGCCTGCCCGTTCACGCGCACCTCGAAGTGCAGATGGGGGCCCGTCGAGTGGCCGGTCGACCCCACATTGCCGATCGTCTGTCCCTGCGCGACCTGCTCGCCGACGCTGACGGCAATGCTGGACTGGTGCCCGTAGGCCGTGGCCAGGCCGCCGCCGTGGTCGATCACGGTCAGGTTGCCGTAGCCGCCCAGCCAGCCGGCGTAGATGACCGTTCCGGCTGCAGCCGCCGCGATCGGCGCGCCGTACGCCGCGCCGAGATCGATTCCCTCGTGCATGCGCCCCCAGCGCCAGCCGAACGGGCTCGTGATGGGCGCATTCACCGGCCAGATCAGCCCTGCCGAAGAGACTGAACGGGTAACAGTCGAACGCGCCTGGGCGGCCTGGATCTTCGCGGCCAGCTCCGCGCTCACCTGCTGGAGCGAGTCGATCTCGCCCGCGTCCGCGCGCTCCTCCGCAGACAGCGAAGCGAGGCTCTGCTTCTTCCGGCTCCGCGCCTCGACCAGCTGCCCCTGGTTCGCGACCAGCTCGTCGCGCAGCACGCGCACTTGGTGCACCCGCACCGCGACGATCTGGGCCTGCTTCTGCACGCTGTCGCGCCCGCGCTTCGTCCGCGCGTGGGCCAGGCTCACCTCCTGCTTCGCTGCTGCGACCGTCTCGACGATCCGCTTGTCCGAGTCGGCGATCGCACGGACATAGTCGAGCCCGTCGAGGACGTCCCCGAAGCTCCGAGCCGACAGCAAGAACGCGAGCCCGTCGGGCGCCTCCGCCTCGTAAGCGGCCACGAGCCGCCGGTCCAGACGCTCGATCGCCGTCCGGTACTGGACGCGCAGGAACGCGAGCCGCTCACTCTGAACCTGCAACAGCGCGTTCAGGCGGTTCAGCTTCAGCTCTCGCAAACGGAGCTCGTCCTCGAGCGGCGCAAGCCGCTCGGAGACGTCTCCAACCTGCTGCTCGAGCCCGCGGATGCGCGTCGAGACCGAGGCGACCTCGCGCTGCAGTGCTGTCTCCCGTTCGCGCGCCGCCTGCACCTTGTCCTGCAGCTGAGCGATGCGAGTGTCGATCGAGTGCTTCTTCTCGATCACATCGGCGGCCGCGGGCGCGGCGGCCGCGAGCACGACGATCAGGCCGATCGCAAAGCGGCGCATGCCGTTGAAGGTTCGGCGAGCCGGACTGCGACCCTTCTACGTGGGCTGACCCGGCGGCGGCGGCGGCTCGGGGACGATCACCGGCCCGGGCGGCTCGTGCGGCACTGGCTCAGGCTCGGGGACGATTACCGGCCCGGGCGGTTCGTGCGGCTCGGGTTCCGGCACGAGCGGCGGCTCGAGCGGCTCGTCGGGAGGCACTACGATCTCCGTCGGGCCCTCGACGCGCCACGCCTGGTGGATGCGCCGTTGCCTCTCCTCCTGCGCCTCGCGTATGCGCTGGCCCAGCCGGAGCAGGTGGTCGTCGAGCTCGGCCACCCGGGCCTTCGCCTGCTCGGCCTCCCGAGTGCCGTCGTGGTACACGGCCTCGCCGAGCGCCTGCAGAGCCTGCTCACGCCGGCGCCAGGCCGCTGAGGCCTCCCGCTCGAGCCTGAGGGTCTCGATCCATTCACGTGACAGGGCGACAAGCACCGCCATCAGGAGGCGCATCTGGGCGGCCGCGAGCGCCCAGAGGCGGGCGAGCCGGATGTGTGCGATGCGGATGAGCAGCCGGCCCGGCGGGACGCCGAAGTACCTAGGGACCTTCGCGGGAGTGGACATCGCTTCGCCCTCTACCCCGATCGAGCGCGCGTAAAGCATCGGCGGCCGCACGTCTGAGCTCACCGACAATGCTTCGATAGTCGTCGTCCGAGACCTTCCCGGTGCGGTGGTCGAACTCGAGCTCTTTCAACGCGGCCAGCGCACGGTCGCGCTCCTCCTCGAGGGCGAGCCGCTCGCGTCCGGCCCGGTCGGGCTCGACCAGGGGCTCCTCTGACCCAGGGTTGCGCAGGAACGGCCGGGCGACGAACCAGACTGCTGCGACCGCCAGGAGGGCGCCCAGCACGAGTGCTGCCGTGAGCACTACGTATCCGGAGCGAGGCGCCCGTAGCGAACGGCGAGCCGGCGTTCCTCGCGCGCGTCGGGCCAGAGCGTGACGACCGATCCCAGCAGGAAGACGAGCCCGGCCAGCCAGATCAGGTTGACGAGCGGGTTGATGATCGCCTTGAAGTCGATCGTCCCGTTCGGGTTCACCTGCTCGGTGATCAGGAACAAGTCCTCACCGGTCAGCCAGTCGGAGCGAATCGCCACCTCGTTCGAGACTTGCTGCTCCACCGGGTAGTTGTTCTTGCCCGGGTGCATGACCGCGATCCGGTCGCCGCCGCGGTAGACGTCGATCGTAGCCCGCGTTTCGACGGCGTTCTGGGCGCGGGTGCTGCGCAGGCCACGGTAAACGAGGGTGTAGTCGCGGAGCTTCAGCGACTGTCCCGGAGCCAGGCGGGCGGTGTGCGACGTGTCGTACGCGCTGGACCCGGCGATCCCGATCGCCAGCAGGACGATCGCCGCGTGCACGACGTAGCCGCCGTAGCGGCGCCGGTTACGGGCGACGAGCGAGGCGAACGCCTTCGGCACGGGCTCATCGGCAAGCGCGCGTCGCGCCGCGGTTCCGCGTGCGAACTCCAGGACGATGGTGCCGATGACGAACGCCGAGAACGTGTACGCGATCAGCCCCGGCAGCGACGAGCCGGCGCCGGCGGCGACCAGTCCGCCTCCGGCTACCAGCGCGAAGGCGAACGGCCACAGGAAGGTCCGTCCGAGCGAGCGCAGCGACGCCCGCCGCCAGGCCACGAGCGGCCCGATCCCCATCAACAGGAGCAGCGGCAGGCCGAACGAGCGCAGGAAGAAGTCGTAGTACGGCCTTCCGACCGTGACCGACTCGCCTCGCACGGCCTCGGACAGGATCGGGAAGGTCACGCCCCAGAGGATTGTCAGGCAGAGCGCGACGAGCAGCAGGTTGTTGTAGAGGAACGTCGCCTCCCGGGAGACGAGCGACTCCAGCCGCGTCTTCGAGCGGAGCAGCGGCAGCCGCCGGAAGAGCAGCACGAGCGACCCGGCGACCACGAAGCAGATGAAGCCGAGGAACCAGGGCCCGATCGAGCCCTCGGTGAACGAGTGAATCGAGCTCAGCACACCCGAGCGCGTCAGGAAGGTCCCGAACAGCGAGAGCGAGAACGCGAGAATCACGAGCAGCATGTTCCAGACCTTCAGCATCCCTTTCTTCTCCTGCACCATCACCGAGTGCAAGAAGGCGGTGGCGGCGAGCCAGGGCATCAGCGCCGCGTTCTCGACCGGGTCCCAGGCGAAGTAGCCGCCCCAGCCGACCTCCTCGTAGGCCCACTTCGCGCCGAGCAGCTGGCCGATGCCGAGGAACATCCACGCCGCGAGCGTCCACCGGCGGGTGGCGACGATCCAGCGCTCGTCGGTCCGGCCGGAGAGCAGCGCGCCCATCGCGAACGCAAACGGCACGGTCAGTCCGACGTAGCCGAGGTAGAGGAGCGGCGGATGGATCTGGAAATACGGGCTCTGCAGGCTCGTGTTCAGCCCGGCTCCGTCGGCAGCGGCGAGCTGGGTGTGGAACGGGCTCGCGACGAAGACGACGAGCATCGAGAAGAACGCGGCCACGATGCCCAGCACTGGCACGACCCAGGCGATGAGCTCCCGACCCGCCTTGCGATCGAGCAGGACGGCAGCGGCGCCGTAGCCGGTCAGGATCAGCAGCCAGAGGAGCAGCGATCCCTCCTGGCCTCCCCAGAATGAGGCCAGCTTGTACGGGAGCGGCAGCTCGCGGCTCGTGTGCTGGGCAACGTAGGTGAATCCGAAGTCGCTCCGCCCGAGCGCAGCCAGCAGCACGACCGAGGCGACGAGGGCGGACGCGAAGGCGGCCAGGAGTGCGTTCTGCGCCGAGAGCGCGAGGCGCCGTCGCCGCGTGTGCGCGCCCCAGAAGCCCGCCACGACCGCGTACAGGGTGAGCCCGAAGCAGACGACGAGGGCTGCCCTACCGAGCTCGGGCACCGGCGCCCTCCTCTAGGTCGTCTTGGGAACGTACTTCGACGGGCACTTCGTCACCATCGTCCCGGGGGTGGCGACGAAGACGCCGTTCTGAAACCGGCCCTCGACGACGATGTCGCGGCCGGGGCGGAAGAGGTCGGGCACCGAGCCCTTGTAGACGACCGGCACCGTCGCGGTGCCCTTGACGTCGCGGAGCCGGAAACGGAGACCCGACCCGTGAGCGTCGCCGGTCACGGGCTTCAGCACGTAACCGGTCAGCGAGACCTTGCCGGTGTGTCCCGCCAGCGAGCTCGGCCGGAGCGAAGGCGTGCCGCCGCCGGCGATCGACGAGTAGAGCAGGAAGACCGCGAGCACGGCCGCGACGGAGAGCGCGATGACAAGCCGCGCAGGGCTACGTCTGCCAGGCACGAGCGCGATTCTAGCCGGGCGGGGCCCTCCCTAGCGCTCGGAAGGTTCCGGCGTTCGCGCCTGCCGCTCGGGCACGCGGTAACCGTGCTCGACGCAGAGCGAGCCGGGCGGATCCTCGGTCAGCGCATCGCAGTAGCCCTTGCCGTACGCGGCCCGGATGAAAGCCCCGACGACCTCGAGGTTCCACTCGGAGATGTCGTTGGCCTCCCGCCAGAGGTCGGCGAGCCGGAGGTCGATGTCGAGCTCGAGCAGGTCGAGACGTGAAGGTCGGCGCGGCATGCGATCACCTTACGGACCCCAGCGGACGGCATCTCGCCGCGCGGCGCTAGGCTGGCTGCCATGGCTGAAATACGGTTCGGGCCGGCGCGTGTTCCGTCGCGGGAAAGCCCGGAGGCCGCGGTCGAGCTCCTCCGCGAGCGCGGCTACACGGCGTGCGAGATCGACTTCGAGGGCGGGTTCTGGATGGACTACCCGTGGGCCGAGCGCTTGGGGCAGGTCGCCAGCGAGGCCGGGATCGTGCTCTCGGTGCACGCGCCGCTGGCCGGCTTCCTGGGGCAGGTCGAGCGTGACAAGAAGCACCGCATGGCGATCGGGATGCTCGACCACTCGGCCGGCGTCGCGGCAGCCTGCGGTGCGGAGCTGGTCGTCATCCACCCCGGGTTCCTGCTCGGGCGCACGCGGGAGGAGGCACTGGCGGCGGTGGTCGAGCAGCTGGGCGAGCTGCGTGAGCGCCTCGAGGGCAAGGAGCGGGCGGTGCCGTTCGGCGTCGAGGTGATGGGCCGCGTGCGCGAGCTGGGGACTGCGGAGGACGTGTTCGCGATCGCGGCGCAGCTGTCCTGGGTGCGGCCGGTGATCGACTTCGCGCACCTGCATGCGGTCACGGACGGCGCGTTCACGGAGGCCGAGACGTTCGGCTCGGTGCTCCGCGTCGCCGACTCGATCCTCCAGAAGGGCGCGCCCTTCCACATCCACTTCAGCGACATCCGGTACGCGAACCGCAACGAGACCAAGCACCTGCCCTACGGTGAGGGGACGCTGCGCGCGGAGCCGCTCGCGAAGGCCCTACGGCAATTCAAGCGCCCCGCGACGGTCATCTCGGAGTCGCCGGACGAGGCATCGTCTCAGCTGATTCGCTCGATCCTGCTGGCGAAGGCCCTGGCGACGCCGGCGGCGGGCGCGAGCTCGACGAGACGCTCGCGGTAGCGCTCGGCGTCCTCGTCGCGGCCGCGCTCGCGGAGGAACTCTTCCAGCCGAGTGGTGACCCAGGCCTCGAGCCCGCGGAACCCCGTGTGCTCGACGAGAGCGAGCGCCTCGAGGAGCAGCGCCTCTGCGTCGTCGTCCCTCCCCTGGGCCGCGCGGACGAGCCCGAGGGTCATCGTCGTCGTCGCGCGCGAGCTGAGGTCGTCGTCGCCCACTGTCATCGTCGCCTCCACCGCCAGGCGCTCCGCCTCGTCGAGCTTCCCCTTGCGGATCAGGACCTCGGCCAGCGCGCGCTGACTCTCACACAGGGCCCCCCGGTCCTCGAGCGGCTTCAGGAGCCGGATCGCATCGCGGAGGAAGCGCTCCTCCGCTGCCTGGTCGTTCTGCTGTTGCGCAGCCCAGGCGAGCGTGTTCAGCGTGCGGCCGAGCATCCAGGCGTCGCCGGTCTCCTCGAAGAGTGCGCGCGACTCCTCCAGCAGAGGTAGCGCCTGATCCGGCTCGTTGCGCTCGAGGTGGAAGGTTCCGACCGAGTGCAACGCCTGCGCCCGGGCGACGATGCTGCCGCTCTCCTCTGCCAACTCGAGTGCGCGCTTCATCAGGTCCTCGGCCTCGTCGAGGCGGTTCTGGTGGTGATAGACCTTCCAGAGATCGTTGAGCGCTTGCGCCTCGAGGTCCTTACGACCTCGCTGCTGGGCGAGCTCCAGCGCCTCCTCGGCGACCTGCTGCTGGGTCTCGAAATCGCCGACGAACCAGGCGATCTGGCCGCGTACGCTCAGCGCTGCGAAGCGACCGTCGTCGGGAAGGGCTTCGAGTGCTGCGTCGATCAGCTCGGTCGCCTTCGGCAGGTTCGCCTCGCGCAAGAGAGCCACCTCCGCCAGCGCGGTCAGCGCCTTCCCCTCGATCGTCGCCTCGCCGGCCTCGCGCGCTTCCTCCAGCACCCGCCTCATCTCAGCCGAGACTGCGGGCAGATCGCTCATCCGCCAGGCCGCGCGGGCCGCCCTGTAGCGGCGCTCGAGAGTCGGCTCGAGCTCGACCGCACGGAGCAGCAGCTTGCGTGCCGACTGGTTCGCCTCGCGGGCGAGCGCGCGCTTGCCCGCCTCCTCGAGAGCGGCCGCCGCCTCCCGGGCGAGCTCCGCCGGAGGCGCTCCGTCAAGCTCTGCGAGCAGCTGCGCGGCGTGGTCGAGGTGGTAGGCGCGGATCTCGAGCAGCTCGTCGCCGGCTCGCTCCCGGAGCCACTCGGCGAAGCGGGCGTGGAGCTGCGCGCGCTCGGCCTTCGTCAGGCCTCCGTAGGCGACCTCGCGGATCAGCATGTGCTTGAAGCGGTAGGCGCGCTCGCCGATGATCGTCGAACGCGGCTCCGAGAGCACGAAGTCGCGCAGCAGCAGGTCGTCGAGCAGATCGTCCACCTCGAGGTCGGGCGCGACGTGCGTGAGCGCGCCGTGCCAGAAGATCCGCCCGATCACCGCCGCCCGGTGCAGGAGCGCCTTCTCTGCCGCCGGCAAACCGTCGATGCGCGCGGCGATCAAGGCCTGGAGCGTGTCCGGGATGCGCTCCGGGAGGTAGTCGCCTTTGGTCTCGACGAGCATGCGGATCGTCTCCTCGACGAAGAGCGGATTCCCCTCGGTCTTCTCGAGCAGATGACGCATCGCTTCGGACGAAAGACCGTCGCCCGGCAGGAGAGCCTCGATCAGCTCCTCGCTCTCGCTCTCGCGGAGGGGGTCCAACTCGATCGCGGTCGCCCGCATGCGGCCACCGCCCCACCCCGGCCGGACATCGATCAGCTCCGGGCGGGCGAGCGTGACGAGCAGCAGGGGTGCCTCGCGGACCCAGGTCGCCAGATGCTCGATCAGCTCGAGCAGCGGCTCCTCCGCCCAGTGAATGTCCTCGAAGACGAGCACCAGCGGCTGCACGTCGGCGAGCTGGTCCGCCCAGCCGCGCGCGGCCCACGCGATCTCCTGGCCGCTGCGCTCGCCTTCCACGGCCTCCAGGACCCCTGCGGCGAGGCCGAGCAGGTCGGCGACCGCCTCGTCCTCGCAGCACATGCGCAACTTCTCCATCGCTTCCTTGACCGGGTCGTCGTCCGAGATGCCGGCGGCCGACTTGACCATCTCGGCAAGCGGCCAATACGTGATCCCTTCGCCGTAGGGCAGGCAACGGCCGCTGAGGATGGTCGCGCCCTCCAGCGAGTCGACGAACTCGTGTGCCAGCCGGCTCTTGCCGATACCCGGCTCGCCGAAGATCGTCACGAGGTGTGCGCGGCGGTCACGAACGGCCCGTTCGAAGGTGTTCGCGAGCAGCTCGAGGTCGGACTGGCGGCCGATCAGCGGCGCGACCACGGCGGCGCGCAACGGCCGCGCACGGTCTGCGGCGCAGACCACACGCCAGGCAGGCAGCGGTTCGCGCCGACCTTTCACGGTGAGAGGCTCGATCTCCTCGACCTCGACCGTGTCGAGCGCCAGGCTGCGGGCGGCCGGGCCGATCAGGATCTCGCCCGGCGCCGCCGACTGCTGCAGGCGGGCCGCGAGGTTGACGGCCTCGCCGGTGGCGAACGTCGACTCCGTCGTGTCGACGACGACCTCGCCGGACTCGATCCCGATCCGCGCCTCGAGCTCCAGGTCCACGACGGCCTCGAGGATCCCGATCCCGGCGCGAATGGCACGCTCCGCGTCGTCCTCGTGTGCCTGCGCGACACCGAAGGCCGCCAGCACAGCGTCGCCGGCGAACTTCTCCACGATCCCGCCGTGAGTGGTCACACAACGTGAGACCTGATCGAAGAAGCGCGTGACACGGCGGCGCACAACCTCGGGGTCGGATCCCGCGACGAGCGCGGACGAGCCGACGAGATCGACGAACAGCACGGTTGCGAGCTTGCGCTCCATCCCTCAAGTGTAGAAACGAATCGCGGCCCGGATAGCATCCTGCTCGTGCTCGATCCAAAGGTGTTCAAGGCCTATGACGTGCGTGGGATCTACCCGGTCGAGCTCGACGAGGAGGGCGCATTCGCGATCGCGCTCGCCTACGTCGAACAGTTCGAGCCGAAATCGATCGCGGTCGGCCGCGACATGCGACTGTCCTCGCCGTCGATGGCGAAGGCGGTGACCGAGGGCGCCACCGCAGGGGGCGCGGACGTGGTCGACGTCGGGCTGGTCGGCACCGAGATGGTCTATTTCGCAGTCGGAGAGCTCGGGCTGGACGGCGGGATCATGGTCACCGCCTCCCACAACCCCAAGGAGTACACGGGCATGAAGATCGTCCGCCGCGGCGCGCTGCCCGTCGGAGGCGACTCGGGCCTTCTGGACGTGCGCGATCGAGCCATGTCCGGTGCCAGGCACCGGACGGGTCCGGTCGGGACAGTGGCGCAGCACGACATCTGGCCCGCGTACGTCGGGCGGGTGCTCTCGTTCATCGACCCGGATGCGTTGCGGCCGTTGCGGGTCGTCATCGATGCGGCGAACGGCATGGCCGGGGTGATGCTCCCGCCCGTGCTCGAGCGGCTGCCGATCGAGGCCGTGCACTGCTACTTCGAGCCGGACGGAACCTTCCCGAACCACGAGCCGAACCCGCTGCTGCCGGAGAACCGCGAGTTCATCGTCGGCAAGACGCTCGAGGAGCGCGCCGACCTCGGGGTCGCGTTCGACGGCGACGCCGACCGCTGCTTCTTCGTCGACGACACGGGTGAGTTCGTTCCGGGTGACTTCGCCACGGCGCTCCTCGCCGAGAGCATTCTCGAGCAGGAGCCGGGCGCAAAGGTGATCTACGACGTCCGCGCGAGCTGGGCCGTTCCCGAGACCATCGAGCGCGCCGGCGGCGTGCCTCTCGTCAGCCGGGTCGGCCATGCGTTCATCAAGCAGCGCATGCGCAAGGAGGACGCCGCCTTCGCCGGCGAGGTTTCCGGGCACTACTACTTCCGTGATTTCACGCAGGCCGACTCGGGGGTCGTCCCCTTCCTGCTGATGCTCGAGCGGATCTCGAAGAGCGGAACAACGCTCTCGGAGCTACTGCGTCCGTACCGGGAGCGCTACTTCATCACCGGCGAGCTGAACACGCCCGTTGCCGACGTCGCGCTCAAGCTCCAGGAGCTGGAAGAGCGCTTCGGCCCGGAGGGGACGGTCTCGCACCTGGACGGCGTCTCGGTGACGGCGGATGACTGGCACTTCAACGTACGCCCGTCCAACACCGAGCCGTTGCTCCGCCTGAACCTGGAGGCCCGCTCGCGTGAGCTGATGGAGCAGAAGCGCGACGAGGTGCTCGCGGTGATCAATGGTTCCTAGGCCCCCATTCAAGTTCTCGGCGGAGACGAGAGTCGGCTTCTCCGATACGGACGCTCAGGGCGTCGTCTACTACGGCCGCTACATGCCGTACTTCGACCTCGCGCGGGTCGAGTACCACCGGCGCCTCGACATGCTTCGCACGGAGCCCCGCGACAGGCAGTTCGTGATGCGCGCCATGACGGTCGAGTACCACGCCCCGGCGCGGTTCGACGACCTGATCGAGGTCGACGTCCGGATCAACCGGATCGGCACGTCGAGCGTCACCTACGAGTTCGCCGCGTACCTCGCTGGAGCGACGCTCGCCGTGACTGCGACGCAAACGCTCGTGCTCGTCGACCTTGCCGAGCGCAAACCGTGCCCGGTGCCCGAATGGTGGCGGGAGAAGATCCGCCAGTTCGAGGGGGCCGACGTCGACGCCTAGCGGCGTTAGTTCGGCGTGACGCGGTAGGCGTCGAACACGGCCTCGATGTTCCGCAGCGCCGTGAGCAGCGCCCGCAGCGCCTTCACGTCCCCGATCTCGGCCGTGTACCAGTTCTTGGCCAGCTGGTCCTGGACTCCGCCGCCGTAGGCAACGATGTTGGCGCCGTATTCGGAGAAGGTTCGGGCGACGTCCTCGAGCAGCCGCGGGCGGTCCCAGGCGTCCACCGCAATCTGCACGCGGAAGCTCTGCGACGCGCCTCCCTCCCAGTCGACCGGCGTGAACCGCTCGGCGTTCTTCTTCAGCGCGCGGACGTTCGGGCAGTCGTCACGGTGGATCGTGATCCCCTTGCCGAGCGAGATGTAGCCGACGATCTGATCGCCCGGCACCGGCGTGCAGCACTTCGCCAGCCGCACCAGCACGTCCTCGATCCCGGCGACGTTGATGCCGAAGGTCTGACTCGCCGCCGTGTCCTTCGCCTTCGGCGGCTTGAGCATGACAGCCTCTTCCTCGACCACCTCGGCCGTCTTCAGGCGCTGGATCACCTTGTTGACGATCTGGCTTGCAGGGAGCTTCCCCGAGCCGAGCGCGACGTAGAAGTCCTCCGCCTTCTTGAACCCCGTCTCGCGGATCACCTGCGCCAGCACAGCCGAGCCGGCGATCTTCCGGTAGGGCAGCTTCTGCCCCTTCAGTGCCTGCTCGAGCGCCTCGCGGCCGTTCTGCTCGGCGTCCGCGCGCTGCTCGTGCGAGAACCACTGACGGATCTTGTTCCGCGCCCGCGACGAGGTCGCGATCGCCATCCAGTCGCGGGACGGGCCGCGGCCGGACTTCGAGGTCATGATCTCGACGATGTCCCCGCTCTTTAGCTGGTAGTGGAGCGGGACGATGCGCCCGTTGGCCTTGGCGCCGACGGTGCGATGACCGACGTCCGTGTGCACCGAGTATGCGAAGTCGATCGGGGTCGAGCCCGCCGGTAGCGTCTTCACCTCGCCCTTCGGCGTGAAGACGTAGACCTCGTCGTCGAACAGGTCGGTGCGGAGCGTCTTGATGAACTCGCGCGGGTCGGCCTCGTCCGCCTGCCAGTCCATCAGCTGCTTGACCCAGGCGTTCCACTCCGCGTCGTCGGTCTTCTTCGCCTTCCCGCCGCGCTTGTAGACCCAGTGCGCGGCGATCCCGTACTCGGCGGTCTCGTGCATGTCCTGGGTGCGGACCTGGATCTCGAGTGGACGGCCCTGGGGCCCGATCACCGTCGTGTGCAGCGCCCTGTAGCGGTTCAGCCTGGGCATCGCCACGTAGTCCTTGAAACGGCCCGGCATCGGCTTCCAGAGCGAGTGGATCAGGCCGAGCGCGCCGTAGCAGTCGCGCGCCCCCTCCTCGCCTGTCCGCCCCACGAGCACGCGCATCGCGGTCAGGTCGTAGATCTCGTTGAACTCGCGACCCTTCTTCACCATCTTGTCGTAGATGGAGTAGAAGTGCTTCGCGCGGCCGGAGATCTGGGCCGGGATGTTCGCCTTGTCGAGCTCCCGTTGCAGGACGACGCTCGCCTCCCGCACGTGCTCCTCACGGTCGGCGCGCCGCTCGGCGACCATCGCCTTGATCTCGGAGTACTTCCGGGGGTGCAGCGTCTCGAACGAGAGGTCCTCGAGCTCCCATTTCAGCGCGTGGATGCCCAGGCGGTGCGCGAGCGGCGCGTAGACCTCGAGCGCCTCGCGCGCCTTCTGCACCTGCTTCTGCTTGCCGAGGTACTCGATCGTGCGCAGGTTGTGCAGCCGGTCGGCGAGCTTGATCAGGATCACCCGCACGTCCTGGGCCATCGCCACGATCAGCTTGCGGTAGTTCTCGGCCTCTGCATGCTCGCGGCTCTGGAACTGAATCCGCGTCAGCTTGGTGACACCGTCGACGAGCTGGGCGATCTCGTCGCCGAACTCGTCCTTGACCACCTTCAGGTCGACGTCCGTGTCCTCGACCACGTCGTGGAGCAGCGCCGCGGCGATCGTCTGCTCGTCGAGGTGCAGCTCGGCGAGGATCATCGCGACGCCGAAGGGGTGGTTGATGAACTCCTCGCCTGAGCGTCGCTGCTGGCCCTCGTGCGCGATCGCCGCGAACGAGAACGCGCGCGCGATCAGATCGCGGTCGAGCTCGGGCTTGTACCCCTCGACCGCTTCGATCAGCTCATTGACGAGCTCCTGATGTCGCTCGGCTACTTCGAGCACGGTCATCACCACAGTGTACTTCGGGCCTTCCGGGGTAAACCTTCAGCGTCCCGGGCCTCCGAGCCGAAGGAAGAACGATTCCGATGCAGAAATTGCCCTTCTTGCGCAAACGGCTTTTCACCAGGCGAAAGCGGGCCGACGTGCTCGCCGCGCTCTTCGCCGAGCTATTCGGCCGCCACCTAGGCCGCGCGGCGTAGCTCGACGGTCTCCTCGAGCAGCAGTCGGAACGTTTCCGACTCCAGCAGGCTGCGCCACTCGCCGCCCTCCTCGAGCCCGAGCTCCGCGAAGACCGCCTGTCCTTCCGGGCTCAGCTCCTGCGAGCGCCACTCCGACGCAAAGCGCTCACGCAGCTCCCGGTAGCGGTCCGGAGTCTCGAAGATCCGCCTGATCACGAGCTGCGGTGCCGTCGTCCCGTTCCAGGTGTTCTCCTGGAGGCGGAACGCGAGGTCGTAGGCCCCGACGCGTCGGTAGCGGTCGAGTTGCGCCCCCAGCCCGAAGGCGATCGCGGTGCCGGCCGGCCGGCCCCGGTCACGAACGCGGAAGCGCAGGTGCTTGCCCTCCCCCACCGTCGTCAGCTCGCTCAGCTCGCAGCCAGCGACCAGAAGGTTGACCCCGGGGTTGCCGAGACCGAACGGTGCAAGGCGGCGAAGCTCGGCGCACAGGTCGAGCGTCAGCGCAGCGCCCGGCACGATCGCGTCGACGGTCGTCACGGCACGCAGGTCGGTCTCTTCCAGATGCTCGTCGGCGTAGGCGGCGAAGGCCTCCGCGAGGTCTTCGACGGCCTCCGGGCGGATCGAGAGCCCGGCTGCCGCACGGTGGCCCCCGAAGCGCTCCAGCAGAGACGAGCACGCGGCGAGACCCGCGTGCAGGTCGAAGGACGGGATCGAACGGCCGGAGCCCTTCCAGTCGCCCCCCGCGGCGGGCCGGGCGCCGGCGGGTTCGCCGCCGGCGCTCCCAGCCCCAGCGCCCGCGATCAGGACGACCGGGCGGTGGTAGCGCTCGACGAGCCTCGAGGCGACGATCCCGATCACGCCCTCGTGCCAGCTTTCGCCGGCCACGACGTAGCCGTGCCGGCCGCGGCGCGCCTCCGGCCAGCCCTCGATCACCGCGCTTGCCTCGCGGAGGATTCGCTCCTCGACGGCCTGCCGCTCCCGGTTCAGCTCCTCGAGCTCGGCGGCGACACGGGCGGCCTCGTCCTCGTCGTCGGTCAAGAGCAGCTCGAGCGCCGCCGTCGGGCGGCCCAGGCGGCCCGCGGCGTTGATGCGCGGAGCGAGCCGGAAGCCGACGGCGCCCTCGTCCACGGTCGCCGGGTCGACGCGGGCGGCGCGCATCAGCGCGCGCAGGCCCGGGCGCGTCGTGGTCGCGAGCCTCCGCAGCCCGGCGATCGCGAGCGCGCGGTTCTCGTCGACGAGCGGGACGACGTCGGCGATCGTCGCGAGGGCGACGAGGTCGAGGTGCCGCCCGAGGCGCTCGTCTCCCGGCCCGAGCAGCGCCTCCCCGAGCTTGTAGACGACACCCGTGCCGCAGAGCTCGGGAAACGGGTACTCGGAGGGACGCGTGGCGACCACCGGGCAGTCGGGCAGCTCGTCACCGGGCCGGTGGTGGTCGGTGACGATCACGTCCAGCCCGTGCTGCCTCGCGTCTGCGATCTCTTCGACCGCAGTGATCCCGCAGTCGACGGTCAGAACGAGGCCGTACCCCTCCTCGGCGAGCCGTGCGAGCGTCTGGCCTGCGACGCCGTAGCCCTCCTCGAAGCGGCTCGGCAGGTGCCAGTCCGCCTCCGCGCCGATCTCCCGGAGGACGAGGATGGCCAGCGCCGTCGCGCAGATGCCGTCGACGTCGTAGTCGCCGTGGACGCAGATCCTCGTGCCCTCGGCGACCGCCTTGCGGATTCGCTCGACCGCCGCCTGCATGTCCCCGAGCAGGAACGGGTCGTGGCCGGGCGAGCGGCCGGCCAGGAACGCCGCCGCGACGGCGGGCTCCGCGTAACCGCGGCGCACGAGCACGCTTGCCGTCGTATTGCTCACGCCGAGCTCGTGGGCCAGCGCCACCGCTTGCTGCGGCTCACAGGAGCGGATCGTCCAGGTGGCCTCGACCATGGACAAGCGACGGTACGCGCGACACCGGACGGAACGCTCGCGGCGGCTTCGCCGCCTAGTGCCGCCGGCCGCGCACCGACTCCCACGCGACGCGCGTCCACAGGACGACCAGGAACGCGCTCGCGCCCGCGACGGCCACCACGAGCGGCGCGAGCACCACAGCGCGCTCGAACGACCAGTCGAGCAGCCACGCCAGAAGCGCGTCGAGGCCCGCACAGGCGGCAAGCCAGAGCAGAGCAGGGCGCAGCCGGGTTCCCATCGACGTCGAGTTTAGGGCCGCCAGGGCCGCTGTTATCCTGGGTTGGTGGAGAGCGGCGCCGGATGAACGGCACCAACTACTCGTCCGGGGACGATTACGTGGTCGAGTTTCTCGGCTACCGCTTCAGCTTCAACGGGGCAGACTTCGAGCAGCGTGTCACGGCAGCCGCCGTCAAGCTCGGCCTCCTCGAGGTGAACGAGCTCGACGACGACGAGACGGCCGACCTGGTCGAGCTGGCGGCGGAGGGCCGCATTGAAGAGGCCCGCAGCCCGCTCGGCCGCTACCTCGTTCGCCACTGGGAGCGCATTTCCCTCGTCGAGGGCGAATCGCTCGTCTACTGGCTGCGCAAGCTGATCTTCCGCGGCGCCTGGCTCGACCACCGGGTCAAGGAGAACCTGCTCGAGGTGGTGTGGGACGACGACAGCGCCGAGTTCGCCTTCCGAGATCCCCGCGGCGGACGCGCCCTGCTCGAGCTCGCCCCGGTCCCGAGCTGGCACGAACTGCAGTACAAACCCTAGTTCGGGTCGTTCGCCGCCCGACGGACATTTGGCGGGCGCGGCACACAACCGGTCGCTGTGAGTACAGAACGCGACTGCCGGAGTCGAAGACTCCCGGCAGAGCGGGGGAAGGGGGCCCACGGGAAACCGGCTGTTTCGCCTGCACGGACGGGATCGACCCCGAACATGCGGCAACGTGGGTGTGAAGTCGGGTGGCGGAACACGCGCGCGCACGCAGATCGCGGCTCGCGCTCTTCGCCCTCTGGGCGAGTGAGGGCTCGACGAGGCGACGGCCGGTTAGGCGGCCGGGTGGCCGTGGACGCGCTTGTACAGGTTCTGTGAGGCTGCGATCAGCGCGGGTCGTGCCGGCTTGCCGCCGGGGCCCCAGCCGTCACCGACGAGGTACGCGAAGCGCCCGTCGGCGAAGAGGATGTTGTCGCCGCCCTGCGAGCTGGTTCCCGCCCGGTACGCCACCGCACCCGGGATGCCGATGACCTTGAAGGGCGCAAACGGGTAGCCGGCGGCGCGTGTGCTGGCGATTGTCCTCGCCACTTCGGCTCGCGCCTTCGCCGG
>DATCPA010000049.1:0-1719 GCA_036564335.1 Gaiellaceae bacterium | reverse complement strand
ACGGATCCGGCATCGCGCCGCCGTCCAGCTCCGCCGTGGCGGAGAGCACGATCGAGCCGTAAACGACCGGGAAGCCGGTTTCTTTTCGACGAGCCGGCCTCGGGTTCGGGAGGTACCGGATCGTTCCGGTCTCGGGGCCGGTCAGGTCCGAGGTGCACCCGGCGGCCGGGTCGCGCGGACCTCGTTGACGTCCGCGTGATAGTTCGGCGCGGTGTCGGCGGGGAGGCCGGTGATCCAGATCAGGTAGTACCGCCCCGGTCGTGACACGCGGAGGGCGATCGTCGTGCGCCGCCCGATCCAGTGCGGCCGGGAGACGGGACGGAACGGCCCGTTCGGGGTCGAGCCCGTCTTCACGACCGCCGTGAAACCCGGTGTGTCGCTCTGGATGGTGAGCGCCTGCAGCCGGACGTCCTTGTCCGCGTCGAGCACGATGCCGACGCCGGGCTTGAGGCCGCCTAGGTTCTGCGCGTGGTACCACTCGGTCGACCAGGCAGTCGTGAGCTGGCCATCCGTCGCGTACGGGAGCTCAGCATTCTGCTCGGCGCCGTCCCCGGGAGGCGGATCATACGCCGCCACCTCCCGCAAGCGCGGAAGGGGCGCCGGCGGCGCGAGGTGATGATGCTTCACGTGCCGAACCCGCCTCGGCGCCGGCTTCGGGGCGCTGGTGATCTTGTGATGGCTTCCCCTCCAGGGCTGGCTCACCGCGAGCGCGCCGCCGGCCACGACGAGGACCAGCAGGAACAGGAGGGCGGCCAGGCTGCCGCGCCGTCGCGACCTCGGAGCGACGGCGGCGGCGAGAAGGGCAGGCTCCCGCCACGGCCGGTGCACGGCAGGCTCCCTAGATGGGCGCAGAAGCCGCGCTCCGGGGGAGGACTCATCGCGGCAGAAGCCGAGCTCGCGGGCGAATACGTCCATCGTCGAGAAGCGGTCGCCGGGGTTTTTCGCGAGCGCCTTCGAGATCGCGCGGTCGAGCCGCGGCGGGATGTTCGGGCGCTTGCGGCTCACTAGGGGCGACGTCTCGTAGACGTGCTGCATCGCGACCGAAACGAAATTCTGGCCCGAGAACGGGAGCTCCCCCGTAAGCAGCTCGTAGAGGATGACCCCCAGCGAGTAGACGTCACTCCGGGGACCCGACGCCAGGCCCTGAGCCTGCTCCGGAGCCATGTAGTCCGACGAGCCGATCCCCGTTTCGCATTCGGTCGTTTCCTCGCTCGGCTCGAGCGGGCGGGCGACGCCGAAGCCAGCGAGCTTCGGCGTCCCCTGCGAGTTGAGCAGCACGTTCTCGGGCTTGACGTCGAGGTGGACATAGCCGTGGACATGGGCGAAGGCGAGCCCTTCTGCGATCCCGATCGCGATCTCGAGCGCGCGCTCCACGGGCAGGCGTCCCGCCCGCTGGAGAAGCTGCCTGAGCGTCATCCCGTCGACGTACTCGAAGACGATGTACGGGTCGCCTGCGTGGTCACCCTGGGCTATCACAGTTACGATGTTCTTGTGCGAGAGGCTGACGCCCACGCGGGCCTCGCCTCGGAACCGCTCCACCCGCCCGGCGTCGGCAACAAGCCTCGGGTGCAGCACCTTGACCGCAACGACGCGCTCGAGCTTCTGGTCGCGCGCCCGGAAAACGTCCGACGTCCTCCCCGAGCCCATCACCTCGAGAAGCTCGTAGCGCCCAACAACGATCTTGCCAACCCACGAGGGAGACGTGAGGTCAAGCTTAGT
>DATCPA010000050.1:0-1996 GCA_036564335.1 Gaiellaceae bacterium | reverse complement strand
ACCGTCAGGAGAGCCGAGCCGTCCCGGCGTGCAGTCGCGAGCCGCACCGGCGTGCCGGACGGGGTATGGACGAGGGCGTTCTCGACCAGGATCCGCCCGATCTGAAGCGCCCGCTCCTCGTCCCCCACACCCTCCGTCGGGCCGTTGCCTCGAACGGAAAGCTGATGGCCGGTGGAGCGGGCGACAGCCCGAAACTCATCCGCCAAAACTGAAGCAAGCGCGGCGAGGTCGAGACGTTCACGCTCGACGGTCAGCCGCCCGGCATCGAGCCGCGAAAGATCGAGGAGCTCGGTCGCGAGCTTCGTCAGCCGTGCGACCTGTTCGCGCATCGTGGCCGTGAACTCGGCCTGCGTCTTCGAATCGAGCTCCTCGTCGGCCATCAACTCGAGAAAACCGCCGAGCGAGAACAAGGGCGTCCGCAGCTCGTGGGATGCGTTGGCGATGAACTCCCGCCGGGCGTGCTCCAGCTGTGCGAGCCGTTGGCGCATTCGCTCGAATGCGGCGGCAAGCTGGCCGAGCTCGTCCCGGGCCGAGTCGACAACCGGCTGGCTGAAGTCGCCGCTCGCGATCCGATCGGCCGCGCGTTCGAGCCGGCGAATCCGGCGGGCGAAGATGGACGCCGCGAGGTAGCCGACCAGGAGGGACGCCGCAAGGGCGATCAAACCCGCTACGACAAGCCGGCTCCGGACCAGGTGGATGCTGCGCAGAGAGTCGTGCAGAGAGGCGCGGAGGAGGACGACCGGCCCGCCGAGCAGGGGAGATGCCGCCTCCGCGTATCGGACGCCGCCGGACGTGACCGTGCCGCTAGCCGGGCGCTCCTCGGCGAAGGCACGCAGCGCAATCGGGTCGTCCTCTACGTCCGTCGAGGTCACAGGAAAGGAGTCGCCGGCCACGAGGATGTTCGGCGGGTTGTAGGTAAGCGCCGTGAAGTAGATGACCCTTGCGTCCGCGCTCAACGCAGCGGTCTGGATCGCGTCGCCGAGCGTTTCGCGAGGGGTGTTCAGGAGACGGGAGCCCACCGCGGGCGCCGCCTCAGTGAGCTGCGAGACCTTGGCATCGACGAGGTTTCGTTCGAGGGACGGGACGACGATCAGGTCGACCAGCACCAGGGCCGCGGCCACGACGACGGCCAACCCGAGGCCGAGGCGGGCGCCGACACTGCGCAGAGGGTTCACCGGTCGCGGAAGCGGTAGCCGACGCCGCGCACGGTCAGGATGTACTCGGGGTCGGCCGGGTCCCGTTCGAGCTTCTCGCGCAGATGCCTGACGTGGACGTCGATCGTCCGCGGCTCCCGGTAATCGGCACCGCCCCAGAGCGCTTCGAGGAGCATCCGCCGGCTGTACACGCGGCCCGGGTTGGAGGCGAGGATGCGCAGCAGCTCGAACTCCACGTATGTGAGCTGCACCCGGTTGCCCCGGACCTCGACTAGGCGGCGGGCGAGGTCGATCGTCAAACCTTCGGCCGAGATCAGCTCGCCGTCCTCGTCGACCTGTCGGGAGACGGCTGCCCGGCGCAGGAGTGCGCGGACGCGGCTCCGAAACTCCCGGATCGAGAAGGGCTTCGTGATGTAGTCGTCGGCGCCGAGCTCGAGACCGAGCACCTTGTCGAGCTCGTCGTCGCGAGCGGTCAGCATGATGATCGGCACCTCGCTCTCGGCGCGCAGGCGCTTGCAGACCTCGAGCCCGTCGAGCTTCGGCAACATGATGTCCAGGATGACGAGGTCAACGCGCTCCGACGCGAAACGCTCGAGGGCTTCGACGCCATCTCGCGCCTGCAGAACTCGATAGCCCTCGCGCTCCAGGGGATAGGCGAGGAGCTTCTGGATGGAATCCTCGTCGTCGACGAGGAGGATGGTCGAGGAGTCGGGCATGTCGTGCTCGGCTAACAGTGCCTGCCGGGACGATCCTTGCCGGGTACTACGGCGCCTACTATAGCCCCGGATGGCCTCCGTTCCGCCCCGGACCGAGCGGCGCCGGGCCCGTCCCGGCTCACTGCA
>DATCPA010000166.1:0-6671 GCA_036564335.1 Gaiellaceae bacterium | reverse complement strand
CACCTCGACGACGCACGTGCCTGGGGGAGCGCCGGCCGGGAGGTCGCGCAGCGCGTGACCTGGGACGCCACGATCGATCGGCTCACGAAATGAGGGTCGCCTACTACTCGCCCCTCCCGCCCTCGCGCTCGGGGATCGCCGACTACTCGGCGCTGCTCCTGCCCGCCCTGTCCGAGCGGGCCGACGTGGTCGTTGCCCGCCCCGGCCGGTTCCGGCGGGAGCCGAAAGCGGATGTGTGCCTCTACCACGTCGGCAACGACGCCGAGGCGCACGGCTGGATCGTCGATGCCCTGCGCCGGCGTCCGGGCGTCGTCGTCCTGCACGAGTTCGTGCTGCATCATCTGGTTTCGGGCCTCACCCTCGCCCGCGGCGACGTGGACGGCTACCTGGCCGCGCTCGAGCGGGACGCCGGCCTCGTCGGCCGCCTGCTCGGGTACGCCGTCGCCGACGCGCGGATCGACCCGCTCTGGGAGACGCGGCCGCAGGACTTCCCGCTGGCGGCCGAGGTGCTCGACCTCGCTGCCGGGCTCATCGTCCACTCCCGGTACGTGGAGCAGCGGGCTCGCGAGGCCGGGTACGAAGGGCCGATCTGGCTGATCCCGATGGCGGCCTGGCCCGTCGGCGACGTCGAGCCGGCCGCGGTCGAGGGCAGTCCGCTGATCGGCTGCTTCGGGCACATCAACGAGAGCAAGCGCGTGCCCCAGCTCGCGCTCGCATTCGAGCGGCTCCGGCAGCGGATTCCCGACGCCCGGCTCTTGCTCGTCGGCGCCGTCTCGCCGCGCCTCGGCGAGCTGAAGCTGCCGGACGGCGTCGTGCGCGAGGAGTACGTACCGGAGGAGCGCCTGTGGGCGCTGATGGCGGCGTGTGACGCGTGCGTCAGCCTCCGGGCGCCGACGATGGGCGAGACCTCGGCGGTTGCGATCCGGGCGCTCTCGGTCGGCAAGCCGCTCGTCGTCAGCGACGTCGGCTGGTTCCGGGAGCTGCCGGATGACGTGGCGATCAAGGTGCCGGTCGGCGAGGGTGAGATCGAGGCGCTCGACGCCGCGCTCGAACGCGCCGCGGCGAGCCCCGAGATGGGTGCGGCTGCGCTGCGCCTCGCCCAGACCGAGCACGACCTCGGCCGCGTGGCGGATGCCTATGCTGCCGCCTTGGCCGAATCGATCGAGCCGGCCCGAGCTGCATGAGACTCGCCTACTACAGCCCGATGCCGCCGTCCCGCTCGGGGATCGCCGACTACTCCGCATTGCTCCTGCCGGCCCTCTCCGAGCGGCTGGACGTCGTCGTCGCCCGGCCCGGCCGGTTCCGCCGCGACCCGAAAGCGGACGTCGCGCTCTACCACGTCGGCAACGACGCCGAGGCGCACGGCTGGATCGTCGAGGCCCTGCGCCGGCGACCCGGCGTGGTTGTTCTCCACGACTTCGTCCTTCACCACCTCGTCGTCGGGCTGACCTTCGGGCGCGGGGACATGGCCGGCTACCTCTCGGCGATGGAGCGCGAGGCCGGGCTCGTCGGCCGTCTGCTCGGGTACGCAGTGCTCGACAACAAGATCCCGCCGCTGTGGGAGACCCGGCCCGAGGACTTTCCGATGGCCGGCGAGGTGCTGCAGCTCGCGACCGGCCTGATCGCGCACTCCCGGTACGTCGAGCAGCGTGCGCGGGAGATCGGCTTCGAGGGGCCGATCCGCCGCATCGCCCACCCGGCCTGGCCCGATCCCAAGGTCGAGCAGGCCACGGTGGACGGAGCACCGCTCTTCGGCTGCTTCGGCAACTTGACCGACGGCAAGCGCATCCCGCAGCTCCTCCGCGCCTTCGAGCAGGTTCGGGGGCGGCACCCTGCAGCTCGGCTGCTGCTCGTCGGGGCTGCGTCTGCGCGGCTCCGCTCGCTCGAGCTTCCGGAGGGCGTCCTGCGGGAGGACTACGTCGACGAGCAGCGATTGTGGTCGCTGATGGCCGCCTGCGACGCGATCGTCAGCCTGCGCTGGCCGACCATGGGCGAGACCTCGGGAACGGCGATTCGTGCCCTCGGGCTCGGCAAGCCGCTCGTCGTCAGCGACGTCGGCTGGTTCTCGGAGCTCCCCGGCGAGGTGGCGCTGAAGGTGCCCGTCGACGAGCGCGAGCAGGAGACGCTCGAGGCCGCCCTCGAGGCGCTCACCGACGAGAGGACACGGACGGTGATGGGGGCAGCAGCGCTCGAGCTCGCCGAGCGCGAGCACGGGCTCGACCGGGTGGCAGAGGCGTACACGGCGGCGATCGAGGAGCTGGCGGGCGGGCGGGCCGTCGAGGAGCAGGTGCTGCGGGAGGTCGCGCGGGCCGCGGCGGAGGTCGGGATCAGGCGTGACGACGCGGCGGTGCTGGCCGCTCGGTTGCGGGAGGTCGGGCTTGGCGACCACTAGGGTGGCCCGGCAGTCGAAGGCCCGCGAGACTGCGGTCGAGCTCGTCCGCTCCGTTCCCGCCTGGGCCTGGGTCGCGGCGCTCGTCGTCGTCTCGACCGGGATCCGGTACGTGATCACGCGCCGGGCGGTCGCCCCCTGGATCATGGTCGACGAGCTGATCTACTCGGAGCTCGCCAAGAGCTTCGCCGACAGCGGCCACTTCCTCGTCCGCGAGCACGCGACCGCCGCCTACGGCATCGTCTACCCGCTGCTGCTGGCTCCGGCCTGGGCGATCTTCCACGCGGTCCCGGATGCGTACGCGGCGGCCAAGGCGATCAACTCGTTCGTCATGTCGCTCGCCGCGATCCCGGCCTACTTCCTTGCGCGCCGCCTGCTCTCGATGCCGCTCGCGCTGGCGGCGGCAGTGCTCACGGTCGCGGTGCCCTCGATGGTCTACACCGGCACGCTGATGACCGAGAACGCCTTCTACCCGATCTTCATCGCCACGACGCTGGCGACCGTCGTTTGGCTCGAGCGACCGACGACCAGGACGACCGTCCTGATGCTTGCCCTCGTCGGCTTCGCATACCTGACGCGCGCACAGGCGCTCGCGTTCGGGCCGGCGATCCTGACCGCGCCGCTGATTTTCAACTGGGCGCAGGGCCGCAGCTGGCGCTCGCTGCGCGACTACCGCCTGATGTACGGCATCGTCGTTGCCGCCGGGATCGCGATCCTCGCCGTGCAGGGCGTGCGCGGGCGCTCGCCGCTCGGCGTGCTCGGCGCCTACGAGGTCGCCGGCCAGTCGCACTACCGCTTCTGGGATGTTTTTCGCTGGTTCTGGTACGCGGTCGGCGAGCTCGACCTCTCGCTCGGTGTGCTGCCTTTCGCGGCCCTGATCCTCCTGACTGCCGTGGTGCGCGGCCAGGACAGGCGGGTGCAAGCCTTCGTCGCCGCCGCCGTCGCGATCTCCTTCTGGCTCATGCTCGAGGTCTCCGCGTTCGCCTCCGTCCACCAGCTCCGCGTCGAGGAGCGGAACACGTTCTACATCGCCCCGCTGTTCCTGATCGCACTGCTCGTCTGGGGCGCGCGTGGTGCTCCTCGTCCGGGGGCGGTAACGGCAGTGACGGCGCTCGTCGCCGGTGCGCTCCCAGGCGTGATCCCGTACGAGCATCTGATCAACCTCAACGCCGTTTCCGACACGATAGGACTGCTGCCGATCTGGTCGCTGCACTCGGCGCTCTTCCCGATCGAGCAGGTCGCGCTCGTTGTCACGCTCGCTTGCATCCTCGCCGCCGGCGCGTTCGTGATCGTGCCGGCGCGGTACGCGCTCGTCCTGCCGCTGCTCGTCCTTGTCTACTTCGCCGTCTCGGAGAAGCCGATCGAGGGCAAGCACCACACTGCCTCGATCGGCGCTCTCTTCGCCGGCATCACCAACCCGCACCGCGACTGGATCGACCGCGCCGTGGGGAGCAATGCGCAGGTGGCGGCGATCTGGTCGGGGAACACCGATCCCTACGCGATCTGGGAGAACGAGATCTTCAACCGCTCCGTCGGCAAGGTGTACGACATCGGCGCCCCGCTGAACGGCGGCCTGCCCGAGACCCAGCTGACCGTGGACCGGCGGGCTGGGATCATGAGCGCGAACGGCAGCCCCGTGCGTTCGCGCTACGTGCTCGCCGACAGCTCGGTCTCGCTCGCCGGCACCGTCGTCGCCCAGGACACGCGCAAGGGGATGTTCCTCTACCGGCTCTCGGGACCCCTGCGCCAGACCTCCTACGTCACCGGCCTCTACCCGCAGGACACGTGGTCGGGCCGGACCGCGGAGTACACGCGGCTGGACTGCAAGGGCGGCTCGGTGACGGTTCAGCTCCAGAGCGACCCCGGTCTGTTCACGAAGCCGACGACCGTGGCCGCGACCGTCCTCGGGCGAGAGGTGGCGAAGGTCAAGCTGGCGCCGACCGCCACGCGCCTGCTGACCGTGCCGCTCGAGCCGCACGAGGGGACCTGCGTCGCCACGTTCAGCGTCTCGCCGACCGCAGTCCCCGCGACGGTGACCGAGGGCGAGAACCCGGACCCGCGCGAGCTGGGCGCTCACTTCACGCGGTTCACCTACCACCCGTAGCGTGAGGATCGCATTCGACGTCTCGCCCCTGTCCCACCCGCGGACGGGGGTCGGCAACTACATCCGCGGCTCGCTCGCGGGGCTCGTCGAGGCCGCAGGTGACGAGCACGAGGTGGTCGCCTTCGCACCGACGAGCCCGCAGGGCCTGAAGCGCATCCCCGAGGCACTCGCCGGGATCCCCGTCGAGCTGCGGCTCCGGTTTTTCCCCTTCGCCCACTTCTGGCGGCAGGGCTGGAGCCGGCTCGGCCGGCCGCCGGTCGAGCGCTTCCTCGGCCCGCTCGACGTACTCCACTTCACGGACTGGATGTACCCGCCGCAGCGGGGCGGCATCCGCTCGACGATGGTGCACGACCTCGTCCCGCTGCGCTTCCCCGAATGGGTGCAGGGCAGGACGAAGCGGATGCACGGCGCGAAGTACCGCAACGCCGCGGGCACCTGCGACGTGGTCTTCGTCAACTCGGAGTTCACGAAGCGCGAGGTCGTCGAGCTGTTGGGCGTCGTCGAGGAGAAGGTGGTGGTCGCGCATCCCGGCGTCGGCGCTCTCTATTCGCCAGAGGGCGAACGCGCCGAGCTCGGCCGGCCGTACGTCCTCACCGTGGCGACGCTCGAGCCGCGGAAGAACCTCGAGACGTTGCTCGCCGCGCAGTTGCCCGAGGGCCACGCGCTGGCCGTCGTCGGCGCCGCCGGGTGGGGGCCGCAGCCGGCGCTCGACCGGCCCGACATGATCCGGCTCGGCTACGTGGACGACCGCGAGCTCGCGCGCCTCTACCGCGGCGCGGCCGTCTTCGCGTACCCCTCTCGCTTCGAGGGGTTCGGGATCCCGATCATCGAGGCGATGGCGAGCGGCGTCCCGGTCGTAGCCTCCGCGCATCCATCGCTGGACGAGGCCTCCGGCGACGCGGCGGTGCGCGCCGACCCCGACAGCGCCGAAGCGATCTCCGCCGGTCTGGAGGAGGCGCTGCGCCGCCGCGACGAGCTCGTCCCGCGAGGGCTCGGGCACGCGGCACGGTTCAGCTGGACCGGGACCGGCCGGACGATGCTGGACGCATTCTCGGCGAGACTCCACGCGTGATGCGCGTCGGCATCGACGTCTCGCCGCTGGTCCAGACCCAGGCTGGCACGGCCAGGTATCTCCGCGGGCTGCTTGCCCACAACGAGTACGAGCAATTCTCGTTCGGAGGAACGGGACGGCTCGCGACGCTGAGCCGTGACGCACTGTGGTACCCGCTAGCGCTTCCTCGCGCAGCGAGGAAGCGCGGGATTTCGGTCCTCCACTGCCCGACCTTTCGCGGCCCTTTTCACAGCGCCGTCCCTCTGGTAGTAACGGTCCACGACCTCGCCGTCTTGCGCCACCCGGGGACGTTCAACCAGTGGACGCGGCGCTACAGCCGCCTTGCCGTTCCCAGGGTGGCGCGCGCGGCGAGGCGCCTGATTGCCGTCTCCGAGTTCACCCGCCGGGAGCTCGTCGAGCTGCTTCGCGTGCCCGAGGACAAGATCCGCGTGATCCCGAACGCCGTCGGCGAGCCCTTCGGGCCGGACGGGCCGAAGGCGGAGGGCGACTACGTGCTCGCGGTCGGCACGCTCGAGCCGCGCAAGAATCTCGCCGCCGCGCAGCAGGCTGCGCGGCGGCTAGCTGTGGAGTTGAGAGTGGTGGGAGCGCGGGGGTGGGGCGGCGTCGAGACAGCAGGTTGGCTGGGGCGCGTGTCCGACGAGCGGCTCGCCGAGCTCTACCGGGGTGCGCGCTGCCTCGTCTACCCCTCGCTGTACGAGGGGTTCGGCATCCCCGTCCTGGAGGCCATGGCCTGCGGAACGCCCGTTGTGACGAGCGCCGGGGGGGCGACTGAGGAGGTCGCCGGCGGCGCGGCCGTGCTGGTCGATCCGCTCGATCCCGTGTCGATTGCCGAGGGAATCGAGCAGGCCGCTGCCCGCCGCGCCGAGCTGGCGGCCCTCGGGCTCGAACGCTCTCACGGCTTCACCTGGGAACGGGTCGCGGCCGAGACCTGGAAGGTCTACGAGGAAGCGGCCGCGTGACGCCGCTGGTCGTCGTCGATGCAGACGTCCTTGGCCGGCAGCGGACCGGCGACGAGACCTACGTGGAGAATCTGCTCAGGCTTCTCCCGGCGCTCGCGGGCGGCGACTTCCGCTTCGCTGCCATCACCCGCCGGCCCGATCTCGTCC
>DATCPA010000158.1:0-5825 GCA_036564335.1 Gaiellaceae bacterium | reverse complement strand
GGCCGCCACTCGCCGCCGACGAAGTTGGCGAAGGCGGGCCGCGCCGGCGCCTCTAAGACTTCAGACATTGATCTCGCTCCTTCTGGTGGTCAACAGGTCCGCCGCAGCGACGACGGGGTTGGTCAGCGTGCCGATGCCGGGCACGTGGATCTCGACCACGTGGCCGGGCTCGAGCGTGAAATCGTCCGGCGGGACGAGGCCGGTGCCTGTGAGCAGCACGCTGCCGGCCGGGACCGGGTTGTCGCGCACGAGCCACTCGGCGAGCTCGAGGAACGAGCGGCGCATCTTCGCGGTCGAGGTCTCGCCCGCGAAGAGCTCGCCGCCCGCGGCGTCGACGATTCGCATCCGGATCGCGAGCGGGACCTCCCAGTCGTCCGGGACGAGCACCGCCGGCCCGAGCGCGCACGAGCCGGCGAAGATCTTCGCCTGCGGCAGGTAAAGCGGGTTCGTGCCCTCGATCTCGCGCGAGGAGATGTCGTTACCGATCGTCAACCCGGCGAGCGCGCCGTTCTCGCCGAGCACGACGGCGATCTCGGGCTCAGGGACGTCCCACGACGAGTCGCCGCGCACGCCGATCGGCTCGCCCGGGCCGACCGTGCGCCGGCAGCCCGCGTCCTTGAGGAAGAGCTCGGGGCGCTCGGCGTCATAGACGAGGGTGTAGAGCTCTTTGACGGCGCTCTCCTTGACTCGCGCGTCGAGGCTGCGCTCGTACGTGACGCCGGCGCCCCACAGCTCGGGTGGCTGGACCGGGATCGCCAGCTCGAAGGCGTCGAGCTCCTCGGGCGACTCGGCCGTGCCGTCGACGATCCCTTTGGCGGTGTGGTAGCGGAAGTGGAGCTGGGCCACTAGTACACGGCCCTTCCCCCGGAGATGTCGTAGGTCGCTCCCGTCGAGAACGACATCTCCTCGCTGGCGAGGAACGCGATCAGGTTCGCCACCTCCTCGGCCTTCCCCACCCGCCCAAGCGGAATCCGCTCGACCATGTAGTCGACGTGCTGCTGCGAGAGGCCGGCGAGGATCGGCGTCTCGATCACGGCGGGCGCGATGCAGTTGACGAGCACGCCGCTGCCGGCGACGTCCTTGCCGATCGCCTTCGTCAGCGCGATCACGGCCGCCTTGCTCGCCGAGTAGGCGGCCGCCATCGGGTTCCCCTCCTTGCCCGCGATCGAGGAGACCAGGACGATGCGCCCGTAGCCGCGCTCGATCATCCCCGGGAGCACGGCCCGGCACATGTAGAACGAGCCGTCCGCGTTGATCGCGAAGACGCGCCGCCACTCCTCGTCGGTGACGTCGACGGTGCGGAGCGACTCTCCGGGAACGCCCGCCGAGTTGACGAGGATGTCGATCCGGCCGAGCTCCTTTTCCGCCTTCGCGACCGCGGCCCCCGCGTCTGCCGACGACGCGATGTCGCCCGTGACCGAGACGAATCCCTCCACGGGCTCGCGGTCGAAGACCGCCACCTCGGCGCCGCCTGCGCGGAGCCTTTCGGCCGTTGCTCTGCCGATGCCGCTGGCGCCGCCGGTGACGAGCGCCGTCCGTCCGGTGAAATCGTAGGCATTCACAGCTTCTACTCTAAGCTCTGGCGATGGATTTCGACCCCGCGTCGGACTACCCGCTGGGGACGCGCAGGCCGGATCTCGTCACCACGCCCTCGGGCCTCGGGCTCGGCGAGCTGACCCTCGAGGCCGTGCGGGCAGGGCTGATCGGGCCGGAGGATCTCCGGGCGACGCCCGAAACGCTCCGACGGCAATCCGCGGTGGCGCTGGCCGCCGGACGCACCCAGCTCGCGGACAACCTCGCGCGCGCCGCCGAGCTGTCGACCGTCCCGAGCGAGACGATCCTGGCGATCTACACGGCGCTCAGGCCCCACCGCTCGACGGCGGAGGAGCTCGAAGCGTGGGCCGAGCGACTGGACAGCGAGCTCGACGCACCCCTCTCGGCGGCCTTCGTTCGCGAGGCGCTTGGCGCGTACGCCGCGCGCGGGCTGCTGGATACCGGTGACCGAGCGCCGGTCTGAGCGGTTCACCTCCCGCGAGGCGCGGGAGCTCCGCCGCGAGCTGCTGATCTCGCCCTACCCGGAGCTCGGGCTCGTGGCGATGGACGGCCCCAACGACCCGGAGGCTGGGCTCGAGGTCGACGGCGGGCGCGTCGTCGCGATGGACGGACGGCCGGCCGAGGACTTCGACGTGATCGATCGCTTCGTCGCACTCTACGGCCTCGATCTCGGGGTCGCGGCGGAGGCCGCAGAGCTCGAGGACGACGAGATCGCGCGCCGGCTCGTCGACGTGGACGTGCCGCGTGCCGATCTCGTCCGGCTCTCGCGCGGGCTGACGCCAGCGCGGCTCGCGCGCGTCGTCTCCCGGCTCGACCCGGTCGAGCTGATGTTCGCGCTCAAGAAGCTGCGCGCGCGGCGGGCTCCGGCCAACCAGGCGCACGTCACCAACCTGAAGGAGAACCCGGCTCTGCTCGCCGCGGACGCCGCCGAGGCGGCGGCGCGCGGCTTCGCCGAGCTCGAGACCACGGTCGGCGTCTCGCGGTACGCGCCGCTGAACGCGATCGCGATCCTGGTCGGCTCGCAGACCGGCCGGCCGGGAGTGATGACGCAGTGCGCGGTCGAGGAACGGCGCAACCTCCAGCTCGCGATCCAGGGGCTCGTTACCTACGCGGAGACCCTCTCGGTGTACGGCACCGAGCCCGTATTCGTCGACGGCGACGACACGCCCTGGTCGAAGGCTTTTCTCGCGTCCGCCTACGCGTCGCGTGGCGTGAAGGTGCGCTTCACCTCCGGCGGCGGCTCCGAGGCGTTGATGGGCCACGCCCAGGGCTACTCGATGCTCTACCTCGAGGCCCGCTGTCTCGCCGCCATCCGGGCCGCCGGCTCGCAGGGCGTCCAGAACGGGTCGATCTCGTGCGTGGCGCTCGTGCTCTCGGTGCCCGGCGGAGTGCGCGAGATCCTCGCGGAGAACGTGCTCGCGGCCTGGCTCGACCTCGAGGTCGCGTCGGGCAACGACGCGATCGCGTCGCACTCGGAAATCCGCAAGACGGCGAAGTTGATGGGCCAGTTTCTGCCCGGCACCGACTTCGTCACCTCCGGCTACTCGGTGATGCCCCGCGAGGACAACACCTTCGGCGGCGGCAACTACGACGCCGACGACCTCGAGGAGTGGCTGACGATGCAGCGCGACTGGCAGGTGGACGCCGGCATCGAGCCGGTTGCGGAGGACGAGCTGCTGCGCATCCGCGCGAAGGCGGCGCGGGCGATCCAGGGCGTGTTCGCGGGCCTCGGCTTCCCGCCGGTCACCGACGCGGAGGTGGAGGCGGCCACGTTCGGATACTCGAGCCGGGATCTGCCCGACCGCGACCGCGCGGCGGACGTCGCCGCGGCCGACCGGGTGCTCGAGGGGAGCGTGTCGGCGCTGGACGTCATCCGCGAGCTCGACTCCGCCGGCTTCGAGGACGTCGCCGAGGCGGTGCTCGGGATGCAGCGCCAGCGCGTCTCCGCCGACTATCTCCAGACCTCGGCGATCATCGAGCCCGACGGCACCGTGCGCTCCGCGGTCAGCGACCCGAATCTGTACGCGGGCCCCGGCACCGGCTACCGCCTCGAGGGCGAGCGCTGGCAGCTGCTGCAGCAGCTGCCGTACGTACTCGACCCGCACGAGGATGTCTCGGAGAACGGAGGGCCTCCGGCCGTCGAAGAGATGCATGTTGCCATGGTAGGCGACAGAGCGGACGAGGTCGTGATCGCGGTCGGCCCGGCGTTCGGCGTCGCGCTGCACGAGACGATCAACGGCCTCTCGCACGCGGACGTGCTGCGCGCGGTCGTCGACGGAGTCCGGGAGGGCGGCGCGGAGCCTCGCCTGGTCCGCGTTCGCCGCAGCTCGGACGTCGCGTTCATCGGGCACGACGGAGCGGAGCTTTCCGGCTCGGGCATCGCCGTTGGCCTGCAGTCGAAAGGGACGGCGGTCATCCACCGGGCCGATCTCCAGCCGCTCGACAACCTCGAGCTGTTCGGGATGTCGCCGCTCTACACCGTCGAGTCCTATCGCGCGATGGGGCGCAACGCGGCCGCCTACGCGCTCGGGCAGGCGGTCGGGCCCGTGCCCACGACGCTCGACAACTTCGCCCGCGCCAAGCTGATCGTTCGCACCACGCTCCTGCACGCCCGTGAGACCGCGGAGGCCGTCCCCGGGGCCGCCCCAGTCGACTTGCGGCTCGCGTGAAGATCTACTTCGCCGGGCCGCTGTTCACGCCGTACGAGCGCGGGTTCATCGACGAGTGCGCGGTTCAGCTCCGCGCCGCCGGCTTCGACGTCTTTGTCCCGCACGAGCACGAGCTCGCTCTCGACGGCTCGGTCACGGCCGAGCGGATCTTCGCGAAGGACTGGGCCGCCTTGAGCGAGGCGAACGCGGTGCTGGCGATCCTCGACGGCCCGATGATCGATGACGGCACGGCGTGCGAGATCGGGATCTTCTACGGGCTGATGCGGAGCGATCCTGCGAAGAAGGGCATCGTCGGCCTCGTCACCGACCTGCGCGCGCTCCGCGACAGCGAGCGCGAGGGCGAGGCGCGGGGGCTGAACCTGTTCGTGGTGGGTTGCATCGAGGCGGCCGGGACGATCTGCACCTCGCTCGACGCCGCGCAGGCCGTGCTCGAGTCCTGGAACGCCTAGGGCCCCGAGCCCGCGGCGCGCTCCTCCTCGAGCTTCCGCAGCTCGACGCGCCGGATCTTCCCGCTGCGCGTCTTCGGCAGCTCGCCGACGAACTCGATCTCCCGCGGGTACTTGTACGGCGCGGTCACGCGCTTGACGTGGTCCTTCAGCTCGGCGACGAGCGCGTCGCCGCCCTCGTGGCCCGGCCGCAGGACGACGAACGCCTTCACGATTTGCCCGCGGTCGGGGTCGGGCTTGCCGACGACCGCGCTTTCCGCCACCGCCTCGTGCTCGAGCAGCGCGCTCTCGACCTCGAACGGCCCGATCCTGTATGCGGCCGAGAGGATCACGTCATCGGCACGGCCTGTGAACCAGAAGTAGCCGTCCTCGTCGCGCACCGCGCGGTCACCGGTCACGTACCACTCACCGCGGTAGACCGCGGCCGTCTCGTCGGGCGCGTTCCAGTAGCCGGCGAACTGCGTGGGAGCGTCGCCGCGCAGGGCGATGTCGCCTTCCTCGCCGGCCGGGGCCTCGTTCCCGTCCCAGTCGATCACGCGCACGTCGTAGCCGGGAGCCGGGAGCCCCATCGAGCCCGGCCGGATCTCGGCGCCGGGGAAGTTGCCGACAATGAGGGTGTTCTCGGTCTGCCCGTAGCCGTCGTGGATCGTCCTCCCGAACGCGCCCGCGAACGCGGATCACCTCCGGGTTCAGGGGCTCGCCCGCGGAGACCATGTGCCGCACGCTGGAGAGGTCGTAGGTCTCGAGTCCAGCGAGCTTGGCCATGAGCCGGTACTCGGTCGGGGCCTGGCAGATGACGTCGATGCGCAGCTCCTCGATCATCCGGAACCGCTCGGCGGCGTCGAATGCGCCCTCGTGGAGGACGACCGCCGAGCCGCAGCTCCACGGGCCGAAGAGGACGTTCCAGAGCGACTTCGCCCACCCCGTGCCCGCCGTGCACCAGACGAGGTCGCCCGGGCGGCAGTCGACCCACTGAGCAGCCTGGTGGCGCTTTGCCCAGGTGTAGCGGTGGGCCTGCACGACGCCCTTCGGATCCTTCGTCGTGCCGGAGGTGTAGATGATCAGCGCGGGATCCTCGGCACCGGTCTCGGCCGTCGCCGGGTCGGGCTCGCCGAGCTCGACCTCGTCGACGTAGACCGCGTCGGGCGGCTCGTCC
>DATCPA010000141.1:0-1596 GCA_036564335.1 Gaiellaceae bacterium | reverse complement strand
AAGACCGTCGAGAACTTCCTCAAGCTCGCCGGCGACGGCTTCTACGACGGCGTCGTCTTCCACCGGATCATCCCGGACTTCATGATCCAGGGCGGCGACCCGACCGGCACCGGCACGGGCGGGCCCGGCTACACCTTCGAGGACGAGTTCAACGACCACAAGGTCGAGCGCGGGGCGCTGGCGATGGCCAACGCAGGCCCCAACACCAACGGCAGCCAGTTCTTCATCGTCACGACTGCGGCCGCGCCCTGGCTCGACGGCAAGCACACGGTCTTCGGCCGCGTTACCGACGGCATGGATGCAGTGGACACGATCGAGCAGGTCGACACGGACGCCCAGGACAAGCCGCGCGAGCCGGTCGTGATCGAGCGCGTCGAGCTTCCGGACTAGGGGCCGGGGGAGCCGTGCTCCCGCTTCGCCTCTTCCTCCATCCGGTCGAGTCGTGTGTAGTAGTCGGGAAACTCGTTCAGGTGGGCGAGCGCGATCTTGCCCGTGAACACGGCGTCGTCGTCGGTTACGTTCGTGGAGAGATCCTGCAGCCCGTGCTCGAGCTCGACGTCCATGCCCATCCGGAACTGCTCGACGTCGAACGGCGCCGCGCCCCAGTCGATCCCGATCTTCTCGCCGACGCTGCGGGCCTCCTCGGCGGTGAAGCTCTTGCGCTCGGTCATCCCGCTCCGAGCCTACTACCAGACGCCGGGTACGAGCCTCGCGGTGGTGCTCGCGTACCCGGCGTAGGCCTCGCCGAGACCGTCGCGAAGCTCCGCCTCCTCCACGCGAATCCGCGGTAGGTGGCCGAGCGTCGCGATCGTCACCGCCAGGGCGGCGCCGACCCAGCTTCCGAACGCAAGCGCGAGGCCGAAGGTATTCACGAGCGTGCCCGTGTAGCCCGGGTGGCGCAGCCAGCGGTACGGCCCTTTGCGGATCACCGCCTGTCCGGTCTCGACCATCACGTCGCGGCGGAAGAAGGTTCCGAGGGTCAGGATCGACCACGCGCGCGCGAGGGTTCCCAGGCACGCGATCGCCACTCCGAGGAGCAGCGTCGCCCACGTGTCGGCACCCACGCGCAGGGCCGGCACGTTCTTGACGAGCACGAAGGCGAGGACGAGCCCGAACCAGACCGCCGCGATCACCAGCCGCTTCGCCCGGCGGTCGGCGTCGCCGCCCACATCGCCGGGCCGGCGCAGGAGCAGCACCTCCAGGAGGCTCCCGCGCAGCAGCCGCAGCCGCCCGGCGGACTCGTCCCGGAGCCGGCCGACGTAGGTGGCGAAGAGCTCGGCCGCGATCGGAAAGACCACTGCTGCGATCACGACGTCGCGCGCCAGCGGGTCGCGGTCGATCAGCGGCGGCATGTGCCGGGCCTAGTCGCCGAGGCGCTCGGCGTCTTCGATCGTGCCTTCGCCGGCGAGCCGGGCCGTTCGCTCGTCCACCGCCATGCCCTCGATGTCGCTTTCGGTGACGTGCCGCTCTTCCGGAGTTTCGAGGGCCATCTTCTCGGCCCGCCTCAGCGCAGCCTCGTCCTCGCGGCTACGGAAACTCCCCCACCAGGAGCGGATGCCCATGCGACCCAGTTTAGATCGCGGTAGAACAGCCAGG
>DATCPA010000137.1:0-19267 GCA_036564335.1 Gaiellaceae bacterium | reverse complement strand
GACGGGCGGCACGTTGTCGCGCTCGAGCCCGACCCGGCCTTCCTGCCGGGTCTGCGACGCCGCTTCCTCGGCCGCCCAAACGTGGTGGTTGTGGCGAGTGCGATCGAGGAGTTCGAGCGGGAACCGCCGCCTGAGCTCTTCGACACGATCCTCTGCTTCAACGTCCTCGAGCACATCGCCGACGACGAAGGCACCCTGCAGCGCTTCTGTCGGCTCCTCAAGCCGGGAGGGACTCTGCTCCTGCTCGTGCCGGCTCACCCGGTGGCGTACGGGAAGGTAGACAGCGTCCTCGGTCACGAACGGCGCTACGGCAGGCCTGCCCTCGCGGCCAAGCTCTCCGAAGCGGGCCTCGAGGTGACGAAGCTGCGGCATGTGAACCCTCTCGGCCTCCTTGGCTGGCTCGTGACGAGCCGTGTGCTGCGAGCCTCGCAGCTGCCTTCCGGAGCGCTCCGGCTCTTCGACCGGCATGTCCCCATCCTCCGCCTGCTCGATCGCCTACACGTCCCGTTCGGGCTCTCCCTCTGGGCGGTGGCGCGCCGCCCCGCGTAGGCGGAGATGCCGATCCTGGCATTTAGCCTCGCGGCGATCGCGCTCGTCGCGGCGGCGTTCCTCGGCGCCGCCACGCTGCGACTGGACGGCGCGTCGTTCCTGATCGGGGCGTACCTGATCGGGTGGGCCTGTGTGGTGGGCCTCGGCGAGCTGCTCTCGCTCCTCGACCTGGTCGGCAGGACCGGGTACGTGGTCGGCGACGCCCTGTTGCTCGTGGCCTCCGTCTCCCTGTGGCATGTCCGTGGACGACCACTGCCTCAGCTGCCCTCCCCACGTCTCGGGGTTCTCCGCGCGCATCCTCAGTTGGCTGTGCTCGGCGCGATCGTCCTTGCCGCCGTCGGCTACCAGGCGTTCCTCGTCGTGGCAACGCCCCCGAACAACTACGACTCGTTGACCTACCACCTGCCCCGCGTAGTTGCCTGGCTGCAACAGGGGCACGTCGGCTACTTCGACGCTGCCACAGCTCGCGCGAACGCATTTCCTGGCAACGCCGAGCTGGGGATCCTCTACACCGTGGCGCTCCTCGGCCGCGACACGCTTGCCGCACTCCCGCAGTTCCTCGCCGAGCTCGCCGTGCTGGCGTGCGTCTACGGCACAGGTCGCCGGCTCGGCTTCGGCCGACCGGCCGCCGTCTTTGCCGCGCTCCTCACGGCAACGCTGAGCCAGTTCGCGCTGCAGGCGGTGACCACGCAGAACGACCTCGTCGTCGCCTCATTCATCGCCGCGGCGATCTACTTCGTCCTCGGGTCCGACCGGCGAGAGCTGCCGCTGGCTGCTCTGGCCATGGCACTCGCGGTCGGGACGAAGCTGACAGGGCTGCTCGCGCTCCCTCTGATCGTGGCCGCCGCGTTGCTCCTCCTCCCCCGGCGTCGCATCGCCGAGCTTGTCGTCTGGGGCGCGGTCGCCTTTGCCGGGTTCGGCGCCTTCTGGTACGTCCAGAACACGATCCAGACGCACCATCCGCTCGGGGTCGTCCCCGAGGCCGACTCGTACCACCCGCATAGGACTGCTGGAGGAACCGTGTCGACAGCCGCCAGGATCTCCTGGCGCTTCGTCGACTTCACCGGACTCAATCCGCCTGACGGGCTGGTGAGCGGCCTGGCCAGGACGGGTGCCGATGTCTTCGCCGCCGCGCATATCGCTCCGAATCCGCCCGGGGCGACCGCGAACGGCTTTGGCTTCACGCCGTCGGCGGTCGCATCAGAGGACACCTCGTATTTCAGCGTCCTCGGCTTCCTGCTCCTCGTCCCGCTCAGTGTCGGCTTCGTGGCTGCCTGGCTGTGCCGCCGCGCGTCGCCGGCGCGAGGAATCGTCGCGGGGGCACTGCCCCTATTCATTCTCGTGATCGCCCTGACGCAGAGCTACAACCCTTGGCTCGGCCGCTTCATGCTGATCCCCGTCGCGGTAGCGATGCCGTTGACCGCGTGCCTGTACGAGCGCCGTCTGCGTCTGCTCAGCCTGCTCGCAGCGGTGGTCGGTGCGGCGACCCTCTTCGGGACACATGCCCACAACATGGCCAAGCCCGTTGGCCTTTCCGGCCGCCCCGCCGTCTGGGCGATGCCGCGCTCCGAGGCGGCAAGCATGGCCGTCGGAAGCTTGGGCCTGGCCCTACCATTCATCGACCGGATTGTCCCCCCCGACGCCGAGCTCGGCGTCGTGCTCGGGTCGAACGATCCGTCATACCCGCTGTACGGGCCGACCCTGCAACGCCGCCTGGTCGAGCTGTCAGCGCCCAGCGCGGTCCGAGAGGCAACCGCGCAGGGAATTCGGTGGATTGTCGTGAGCCCAGACGGAGCCGCCGTCGTGCACGCCGCTGGGTGGCGGGTGCGGGTCGTGCGAGGTGGCTGGCAGCTGCTGACGAGCCGCCTGGCGCCGCGGGTCGCCGTCACCGTCAACCTCGCTCAGTCGAGGCGGCCCAGCGAAGGCAGTCAGAGCGATTCCGCGAGTGCGATCGCGCCGAGCACGCCGGAGCGCGGGCCGAGCGCGGGCGTCACGATGAAGTCGCCGATGCCGTCGCCTACGGCCGACGAGCTCAGATAGCCGTTCAACAGCTCGACGACGTGCCGCCGGACGCGCGGCAGCAGTCCCGGAACCGTTCCGATGCCGCCGCCCACGATGATCCGCTGCGGCGAGAGCACGGAGATCACGCAGACCAGGCCGAGGGCAAGGTAGTGAGCCTCGAGCTCCCACACCTCCTCGTTGCCGGCCAGCTCCTCCGGCGACTTCCCCCAGCGCGCCTCGATCGCGAGGCCCGAGGCCAGGCCCTCCCAGCAGTCGCCGTGGTACGGGCAGAAGCCGGCGAACGGATCGGCCGCAGTGTCGTGCGGGATGCGCAGATGCCCGAACTCGGGATGCACGAGGCCGTGCAGGAGCTTTCCGCCGGCCATGCCGCCGCCGCCGATCCCGGTGCCGACCGTGATGTAGCAAAAGGTTTCGAGCCCCTGGGCCGCTCCCCACCGATGCTCTCCCAGCGCTGCGGCATTGACGTCGGTGTCGAACGCGACGGGAACGGAGAGCCGGCGGTGAAGCTCGGGGGCGACGTCTGCGTTGGCCCAGCCCGGCTTCGGCGTCGTCGTCACGTGGCCCCAGGTCGGCGAGGTGAGGATCAGGTCGACCGGGCCGAACGAGCCGACGCCGAGCGCCGCGACTGGGCCTTCCCGCTCGAAGAAGGCGACCGCCCGGCCGACCGTGTCGGTCGGGGTCGTTGTCGAGAAGGTCTCCGTGGCCCTCAAGTCGTCGGGGCCCGTTCCGACCGCGCACTCCCACTTCGAGCCGCCGGTCTCGATGCCGCCGAAGACGGTCACGAGGTTCGCTATCCCTTGCCGGCCGCGGTCGCTGCCGCGGCAGCCGGCTCGAGCTCGGCGGGGCAGCCGCACGACTCGCGGTGAACGAACTTCGGCTCGAGCTGGACCTTGCGGACGGCGAGATCCGGGTTCGCGAGGCGCGAGAGCAACATGGCCACCGACTGCTCGCCGATCTGCGTGTTCGCCTGCGCTATGGTGGTCAGCCTCGGCTGAAAGAGGTCGGCCCATTCGAAGTCGTCGAAGGCGACGAGCGCAATGTCGTCCGGGACCCTGAGCGATGCCTCCCGAAGCGCCTGCATGACGCCGATCGTCATCCGGTTGTTCGTGACCACGAGGGCCGTCGGCGGCCGCTCGAGGGCCAGCACGCGCTGGGTTGCGGTGCGAGCGTGCTCGGCATCGGAGTCTCCGCGAACGACCAGCTCCGGGTCGAAGGCCAGCGAAGCCGAGGCGAGGCCGCGGCGGTAGCCCTCGATGCGCTCTTCGCTCGTCGCGAGGCCCTGGAGCCCGGCGATCATGCCGATGCGCTCGTGGCCCAGCTCGGCGAGGTGCTCGACCAGCCGGGCCGTCGGCGCGATGTTCTCCGTGGCGATCTGATCGAGCTCGACCGGCATGAACCGATCGATGAGGACTGTCGGCACGCCGCGCTTTCGCAAGATCTCCAGTGCCGCCGCCGGCTGCGCGGAGGGTGCGAGGATGACGCCGTCGACCCGGCGCCCAAGCAGATCCCTGGTTGCGCGTAGCTCGCGTTCCGGGTCGTCGTGCGTGTCCGCGAGCAGCAACGAGTAGCCGGCGTGGGCAGCTTCCCGCTCGATGGCGTGCGCAAGCTCGGCGAAATACGGGTTCGAGATGGCGGACATCGCAAGTCCGATCGTGCGCGTTCTCCCCGTCGCCAGCGAACGCGCGATGCGGTCGTGCGTGTAGCCGGTGGCCTGGATCGCCTCGCGAACCGCCCGTTCGGTCACCTCGCTGACCTTCCGGGTGCCGTTCACCACGTGTGAGACGGTCGAGGTCGAGACGCCGGCAACTCGGGCCACGTCGGCCATCGTGATCATCGGGGCCCGTGCCGGCATGGCCTGCAATAGTATCGCCGCAAGCGGTTGCGTCAAGCGCTTGCGCGGATAAATCCGCTCAGACAAGCCACTTTCTGTGTCGATCAATCCTGTTTGAGCGAGATTGATAGCAAGCGGTTGCGCAAGCGCTTGCGAAGTCCTATCATCCGCCCACCCACAGGATCGCGAGCAAGACACCGCTCCGATCCCGCAATCCGGATCAGGAGGATGAAAGATGCCGATTGCCAGGACTGTGAAGACCCGACTCGGGATCGCCGCGATTGCTCTGCTCGTCGTCGGCGCGACCGCGACGGCAGCAACGGTTGCGTCAGCCAACACGTCGGGGAAGGCGGCGACGATCAAGGTCGGGCTGATTACGAAGGACGTCACGAACCCGTTCTTCGTCAAGATGAGGGCGGGAGCGACGGCCCAGGCGAAGAAGCTCGGTGCCCAGCTGATCTACGCCGCCGGCAAGAACAGCTCCGACAACGCAAGCCAGATCGCCGCGATCGAGAACATGGTGACCGCAGGAGTCAAGGGCATCCTGATCACCGTCGCGGACGCGAAAGCGGAGAACCCCGCGATCGCCAAGGCGAGGAAGGCGGGCGTGATCGTGATCGCGCTCGACTCGCCGACCAGCCCGACGACTGCGGTCGATGCGCTCTTCGCGACCAACAATCTCAACGCCGGCATCTTGATCGGCAAGTACGCGCGGGCCGCGACCAAGGGCAAGACCGTGACGATCGCAATGCTCGACGAGCACGCCGGCTCGTCGGTCGGCGCGCTCCGTCACAACGGCTTCACGCAGGGGTTCGGGATCAAGAACAGCGACAAGCAGATCGTGTGTGTTGCCAACGGTGGCGGCGACACGCCCGATTCGCAGACTGCGATGGAGAACTGCCTCCAGAAGAACCCGAACATCGACGTCGTCTACACGATCAACGAGCCGAGCGCCGCAGGCGCCTGGACGGCTCTGAAGAACGCCGGCAAGACGCAGAGCGGAGTCACGATCGTGTCCGTCGACGGCGGTTGCGCAGGCGTTCGCAACGTCAAGGCGGGAATCATCGACGCGACCTCGCAGCAGTACCCCCTGCTGATGGCGTCCAGGGGTGTCGCAGCAGTGGTGAACTACGCCAAGACGGGCAAGAAGGCGTCCGGCTACACGGACACGGGCGTGAACCTGATCGCCAAGAAGGCTGTAGCGGGCGTTCCTTCGAAGAGCGTGGCCTACGGCCTCGCCAACTGCTGGGGCTAGTCCAGCTACACGACAGTCGCGACCGGGGCGCCGCCTCCCTCTGCGCCCCGGTCGCGCTCTGCTGACGGGGCGCCTAGGATCGCATCGACCGCGAGCGACCGATGGTGACGACAGACACCACTCCAGCCGAGGAGACCAGGCAGACGGCGCAGCAACTCGTCCGCCGGACGCTCACCGCGCCCGCGGTGGGGCCCCTCTTCGCGCTGATCCTGACGATGGCGTTCTTCTCGCTGAAGAGCGACCGCTTCTTCCAGGCGCAGAACCTGTCGCTCGTGCTCCAGCAGGTCATGGTCGTCGGCGTGCTGGCGATCGGGCAGACGCTCGTGATCCTGACCGCGGGCATCGACCTGTCGGTCGGGACCGTGATGGCGTTCGGCCAGATCGTGATGACGAAGCTCGCGGTCGCCAGCGGTGTTCCCGCGATCCCGGCCCTTCTGCTCGGAATCCTCACGTGTATCGGGTTCGGGATGCTGAACGGCGGGCTGGTGACGATGGTGCGGCTGCCTGCGTTCATCGTCACGCTGGGCACGCTCAACATCGCCTTCGCCCTGACGCACATCGTCTCGAACGACCTGACGTTCTCGCCGCTGCCGAGCGAGCTTTTGTTCTTCGGCCGGACGTTCACGATCGGCGGCGCCGACTTCACCTACGGGGTCGTCCTCATGCTCGTGCTGTACGGGGTGGCGTGGTTCGCGCTCAGCCAGACCGCCTGGGGCCGGCACGTCTACGCCGTCGGAGACAACCGGGAGGCTGCGCGACTGACCGGGATCAATACCGCGCGAGTTCTCTTCGGCGTCTATACGGTCGCGGGTCTCACGTACGGGATCGCGGCGATGCTGCTGGCGTCGCGCACCGAGCTCGGGGATCCGAACGCCGGGCAGACGACCGAGAATCTCGACAGCATCACGGCAGTCGTGCTCGGTGGGACGAGCTTGTTCGGAGGCAGGGGAACCGTGATCGGGACGCTCATCGGAGCGACGATCGTCGGTGTGTTCCGGAACGGCCTCACCCTGATCGGCGTCCAGGTCATCTACCAGTACCTGGTCACCGGCATCCTCGTCATCCTCGCGGTCTCGGTCGATCAATTGACCCACCGGAGGCAGCGGTGAACGCGCCCACTCCGGTCCTCGAAGGGCGGGGGCTCGTCAAGAGCTTCGGCCAGGTCGTCGCGTTGAACGGCGCCGACTTCGAGCTCTACCCGGGTGAGATCACCGCGATCATCGGCGACAACGGAGCGGGGAAGTCCACCCTGATCAAGGTGCTGTCCGGAGCGTTCCAGCCGGACAGCGGGGAGATCCTGCTGGACGGCGAGAACGTGCGCTTCCGCTCGCCGCTCGACGCGCGCCGGGTCGGGATCGAGACGGTCTACCAGGATCTCGCCGTCGCGCCCGCTCTCGACATCGCCGCGAACATCTTTCTCGGGCGCGAGCTGAGGCGGGCCGGACCTGCCGGCAGCCTGCTCCGTGCGTTGGACAAGCGAACGATGCGCCGCGAGGCCGCACGGCACTTCTCGGAGCTCAAGATCGGCATCCCGTCGATCGGCCAGGCGGTCGAGAATCTCTCCGGTGGGCAGCGGCAGGGCGTTGCGGTCGCCAGGGCCGCCGCCTGGGGCCGGCGGCTCGTGATCATGGACGAGCCGACGGCCGCGCTCGGGGTGAAGGAGACCCGGCAGGTCCTCGACCTGATCCTGCGCGTGCGGGAGCGAGGCCTGCCCGTGATCCTGATCAGCCACGATATGCCGCACGTCTTCGAGCTCGCAGACAGAATCCAGATCATGCGTCTCGGAAAGCGTGTGGCCGTCGTCACGCCCAAGACCCACTCGATGCCCGAGGCGGTGGCGATCATGACCGGTGCGACGCAAGTCGAGCTCGAGCGGTTGCTAGCGAAGGGCGAGGCGTGACCTACGTCCCCGCTTCGAATCGCTACGCGGCGATGCGCTACAACCGCTGCGGAGTCAGCGGTCTGCTCCTGCCCGCCGTCTCGCTGGGGCTGTGGAACAACTTCGGCCACGACCGTCCGCTCGATTCGGGTCGCGCGATCGTGCGGCGCGCATTCGATCTCGGCATTACGCACTTCGACCTGGCCAACAACTACGGCCCGCCCTACGGCTCGGCGGAGGAGAACTTCGGCCGTCTGGTGGCGCAGGATCTGGCGCCCTACCGCGACGAGCTCGTGATCTCGACCAAGGCCGGGTACGACATGTGGCCCGGCCCGTACGGCGACCGTGGCTCACGGAAGTACCTGCTCGCGAGCCTCGACCAGAGCCTGCGCCGAATGGGGCTCGAGTACGTCGACATCTTCTACTCGCACCGGCTCGACCCCGATACGCCGCTCGAGGAGACGATGGGCGCGCTCGACACCGCTGTCCGGCAGGGGAAGGCCCTGTACGTGGGGATCTCCTCGTACTCGGCGTCCAAGACGCGCGAGGCCGCCGCCATCCTTCGCTCCCTCGGAACGAGGCTCCTGATCCACCAACCCTCCTACTCGCTGCTCAACCGCTGGATCGAGCCCGACCTCCTCGACACCCTCGGCGAGGAGGGAATCGGCTGCATCGTCTTCTCGCCGCTGGCGCAGGGGATGCTCACCGACAAGTACCTCGACGGCATCCCCGAGGGATCGCGGGCAAGCCACGAGAGCTCGCTCTCACCCGACCTGCTCTCGGACGAGACCTTGGCCAAGATCCGAGCGTTGAACGAGATCGCAGGGCGGCGCGGCCAGTCGCTGGCGCAGATGGCGCTCGCCTGGACGCTACGCGACCCCCGTGTCACGTCGGCGCTGATCGGCGCCAGCAGCGTGACGCAGTTGGAGGCGAACGTGGCCGCACTCGAGAACCTCGAGCTCTCGAGCGAGGAGCTTGCGGAGATCGACCGCTACGCGACCGACAGCGGGATCAACCTCTGGTCCACGTCGAGCAGCGAGTAGTCGCAACCGGGCTCGGCGAGGCTCTGGACGGGCTGCTGGCCTCCGTCGACCGCGCGCCCGGCCGCTTCTTGCTCGGGATCGCCGGGCCGCCCGGCGCCGGCAAGTCGACCGTCGCCGCAGCCGTCGAGCAGGCGGCGAACGAGCAGCGGGGACCCGGCTTCGCGGCTGTCGCCCCGCTGGACGGCTTCCACCTGTCGAATGAGCGACTCGACGAGCTCGGGCTCCGGGGCGTGAAAGGTGCCCCCGAGACGTTCGACGTGGAGGGCTTCGTTCACTTGCTCGAGCGCGTGCGAAACGATCCTGGCTCGACCATTCTCTGGCCTGCATTCGACCGCACGATCGAGCAAACGGTGCCGGACGCAATCCCGATCACGGACTCGACGAGGCTGGTGGTCACCGAAGGCAACTACCTGCTGCTCGACCGCCCGGGATGGCGGGAGGTGCGCCCGCTGCTCGACGAGGCGTGGTACGTCGACGCTCCCCGGTCAGTTCTACGCGAGCGCTTGCTCGCCCGGGCGCTTGCAGGCCGGACGGAAGCCGAGGCGCTCGCGCATGTCGACGGGAGCGACCTCCGGAACGCGGAGCTCATCGCCGCAACCAAGCCAGCCGCGGATCGCGAGCTTTCCTCCTAGCCGAACGCGAAGCGGGCGCCGATCGCAAGGGCGATCGCGGCCAGGATCACGAGCGTCCGTAGCACCGGCGGTATACAAGTGCATGGACCGGACGTGGTCAATGGGCCATCCGGACCAAATTACGGAAATAGCGCGACTGTCTCGCGTACCTTTCCGGCATGGCCGCTTGTCCCGAGTGCGGCAAGGAGTACGCGGAGGACGCGCGTTTCTGCTCGGGCTGCGGGGAGGCACTCGTGGCGCGCCGGCCCGAGCGGCGTAAGGTCGCGACCTTGCTCTTCTGCGACATGGTCGGCTCGACTGCCCTGGCCGAGCGGGTCGACTCCGAGGCGGTCCGAGAGATCATGGTCCGCTACTTCGAGCAGGCTCGAGCTGTGATCGAGCGCCACGGAGGCACGGTGGAGAAGTTCATCGGCGACGCTGTCATGGCCGTGTTCGGGGTGCCGGTCGCGCACGAGGACGATGCGGTGCGGGCGATCCGGGCGGCGTCAGAGCTCCAGGCGGGGATGGCCACGCTCAACCAGGAGCTCGAAGCCCGCCACGGCTGCCGGATCGCACTCCGCATCGGGCTGAACACCGGCGAGGTCATCGTCGGCGAGGCGACGGCCAGGCAGGGCGTCGTCATCGGCGACGCCGTCAACGTTGCCGCCCGCCTCGAGCAGCACGCCGGGGCCGGCGAGACGTTGATCGGCGAGGCGACGTACCGGCTCGCCCGCGACGCGGTCGACGTCGGGCCCATCGAGTCGATCCCGGCGAAAGGCAAGTCCGAGCCGGTGCGCGCCGTGAAGTTGCTGGCCGTCCGGGAAGATCCCCGCCCGCGCGCCGGGCGCCTCGACGTGCCGATGATCGGCCGGGACGCGGAGCTCGCGACGCTTCGGCAGGTCTTCGACGAGGCGGTGGCGGGAAAGCGCTGCAGGCTGATCGTCGCGGTCGGCGAGCCCGGGGTCGGGAAGTCACGGCTCGCAGCGGAGCTGGTGGCCTCGATCGCGGGGGAGGCGACGATCCTCGGCGGCCGGTGCCTCTCCTACGGAGAGGGGATCACCTACTGGCCGCTGCGCGAGCTGCTGCAGCAGGCCACCGGCGTCGAGGAGACCGTGTCCGCCGAACGGGCGCTGGAGAGCGTGATCGCGCTGCTGGCCGGGACCGAGCGAGGGCAGGAAGCGGCGCTCGCTCTCGCACAGGCCGTCGGCCTCGGTGTCGGCTCAGCGTCCGCAGACGACATCGCCTGGGCCGTGCGCAGGTTGTTCGAGACGCTGGCACGGAAGAGGCCGCTGGTCGTCCACCTCGAGGATCTCCACTGGGCCGACCCCGCGTTCCTCGATCTCGTCGAGCGCGCGGGCGAGCTTGCCGTCGGCCCGATCCTCATCCTCGGCCTGGGGCGCTCGGAGCTCCTCGATCAACGCCCGGACTGGCCGGCGCTGCGGCTCGCGCCTCTGCGACCCGAGGAATCGGACCGGCTGGTCGAGAGCCTGCTCGCCGAGTCCGAGCTACCGGCGGACGCCCGCCGCCGGGCGATCGAGTCGGCCGGCGGCAACCCACTCTTCGTCGAGGAGCTGCTGGCGATGCTGCTCGAGACTCCGGATCTGGAGGCACCGCCGACGCTGGAGGCGCTCCTGGCGGAGCGCCTCGACCGGCTGCCCGAAGAGGAGCGCATGGTTGCTGAACGCGGGGCGGTCGAGGGACAGCTTTTCCATCGCGGTGCGGTCGAGGAGCTGTCCGAGCAGCCAGAGGCTGTCCCGGCGTTGCTCGAAGGTCTCGAGGCAAAGGAGCTCTTGCGGCCTGCCGAACCGGGATTGGCGGGAGAGTCGGCATTCCGTTTCCGCCACATCCTCATCCGGGATGCCGCCTACCGGGGCCTGCCGAAGCGGATTCGGGTCGCCCTGCACAAGGTCTACGCCCGCTGGCTGGAGCGCGTCGTCGGCGATCGCGTGGCCGAGTACGCGGAGATCCTCGGCTTCCATCTCGAGCAGGCCTATCTGTACGGGGCGGAGCTCGGCCCCGCCGACGATGACGCCCACAGGCTCGGCGCCGAGGCTGCGGGCTGGCTCTCCTCGGCGGCGAACCGCGCGTTCGTGCGCGGCGACATGCGTGCCGCGGCCGGCCTGCTGCGGAGGGCGGTGTCGCTCCTCGAGGGCGACCCCGCCGCGCGGCTCGAGTTGCTGCCCGAGCTCAGCAAGGCGCTCCGCTACTCGGGCGACGCGCCGGCCGGCGGCCGCGTGCTGACGGAGGCCGCCGAGCTGGCCGCGACCACCGGCGATGCGCGCCTCGAGGCGCGGGTCTCCGTCGAGTCGGCGCTGTTCGGCCTGTACACCGACCCCGACGTCGAGGCGCGCGAGGTGATCGGCGTGGCCGAGCAGGCGGCGGCCGTCTTCGTGCAACACGACGACCGGGTCGGGCTCGCGCGCGCGTCCAATCTCGTCGGCCATGCGAACTGGTACCTGTGCAGGGCGGGCGCGATGGAGCAGGCCTTCGAGCGCGGCCTGGCCGAGATGCAAAGCGCCGGCGACTACCGCGAGCGCTGGTGGATCATCACGCAGCTGCTCTGCGCCGCGGTCTTCGGGCCGGCGCGGCCTGACGAGGGGATCCAACGTTGCCGCGATCTGCTCGCGCTCGGTGACGGCGTGCAGAGCCTCGAGATGACGGCGGGGGCGGCGATCGGAAGCCTCGAGGCGATGCGAGGGAACGTTGCGGAGGCCCGAGAGCTCCTCGCCGGCAGCCGCATGATTGCCGAGGAACTCGGCCTCCGTCAGTGGCTGGGGGCGCTCGCGAACTTCGCCGGCCCGATGGAGCTGCTCGCGGGCGATCTGGAGGGGGCCGAGCAGGAGCTGCGGCGTGGTTATGCCGAGCTCGAGGCTCTGGGCGAGACGAGCGTGCTTTCGACGACCGCCGCGTTCCTGGCCAGGACACTCGTTCTGGCGGGCCGGCCCGTCGAGGCCGAGGAGTTCGCCGCGATCAGCGCCCGGCTCGGCGTGCGCGACGACGTGTACCCGCAGGTCGTCTGGCGCGGCGCTCTCGCCCGGGTGCAGGCCGGGCGAGGAAAGCTCGACCTCGCCGAGCAGCTGGCCCGGGAGGCGGTGGCTCGTGCCACGGAAACCGACTTCCTCAACCTGCGGGGCGAGTCGCTGCTCGATCTCGCCGAGGTGCTGCGCGTGGCAGGGCGGTCGGCAGAGTCCGCCTCGGCGACGACGGAGGCGTTCGGCCTGTTCGAGGCGAAAGGCTGCACCGTGCTCGCCGCCCGGGCCGGCGCGCTCCTTGACCCCGCACCAGAGCGCACGATACGGTCATAGCCCCGAGGAGAGGAGTCTCGATGTCGCCCAGCTCAACCCGCGCCTTCGCCGCCAGACTCGCCGATGACGATGCGTTCCGCGCCCGTGTCGCTCAGGACCCCAGCGCCGCGTTGGCGGAGTACGGCGTCGCCGAAGAGCCCGGCCTCGTCCCCGACGCCGTCGTGCTGCCCGCCAAGGCGAAGCTTGTCGCGCTCGGTCTCGACAAGAAGAAGCCGAAGCCGGAGCCGGTACCGCCGGCGCCGCCGGCGCCGGAGCCGACGATGCCGATCAACGCCCAGCTCTTCGACCCGTCGTAGACCCTGGCGTCGTTCCGGCGCACGCGACACCTCCTGCTCCGCTGCGAGGAGGAACCGGGTGCCGACATTGCCGCGCTCCTGCGCGGGCGGGCGAGGCTGGCGCCGGCCCGCCCTGATGTCGCCGTCTCGGTCCTGACCGGGGAGGAGGTGGCGCTCGAGGCGGCCGAGCTCGACCTGCTGCTCGCCGTCCCGACCGACCGCTGGGTACGTGACGAGGACGCGGGCGATCCGGCGGTTCTCCGGCGTCTCGCCGAACAGGGGCTGCTGGTCAGCGACGAGCGCGACGACCGGCTCGTGGAGCTGCGCGCCCGCGACGAGCGTCTTTCGGCCACGCCCTGGCACGCCTACGCGGCGCTGCACCGGGCAATGACGGCCTGGCGTGACGTCACCGTTGCCGTCTCGGAGGTCGCGCCGCGCGACGAGCTGGCTGCCACCCTCGCCCGCGGCTCGCCGGCGTTCGTCGATCGGTACGGCACGCCGCCCTCCCACTTCCACAGCGTCGGCGAGGCGATCCCGCTGCCGTCCGGAGACCGTGCCGGGCCCCTGTTCGACCTCCTCGCTGCCCGGCAGACCGCGCGCGGCTTCGACCGGGAAGCGTCGTTGGCGGCGGCCGAGCTCTCGACCGTGCTGCGCTACGTCTGGGGCTGCCACGGAGCCGCCCGTCTCGGCCACGAGCTGGTCGTGCTCAAGAAGACGAGCCCTTCGGGAGGGTCACTGCACCCGATCGAGGTGTATCCGCTCGTCAGGGCGGTCGACGGGATCGAACCGGGGCTCTACCACTACAGCGTGGAGAGTCACGGGCTCGAGCCGGTCGAACGGATGAAGGCGGGCGAGGCCGAGGCGCTCGGCAACGCGTTCCTCGGCGGCCAGTGGTACTTCGCCACGGCACCCGTGCTCTTCGTCATGGCCGCGCGATTCAACCGGAGCTTCTGGAAGTACCGGGATCACGATAAGGCGTACACGGCGATCTTGCTCGACGCGGGACACCTCAGCCAGACCTTCTACCTCGTTTGCGCAGAGCTCGGCCTTGGTGCGTTCGTCGCCGGCGCGATCAACGACGCGACGATCGACGATCGCCTCGGTCTGCCCGCGTTTGAGGAGGGGTCGCTCGCGGTCTGCGGCTGCGGGCGGCCTCTGCCGTCCGGGCTGGAGCCACGCTTCGAGCCGTACCAGCCTCGGGTACAGGCTTAGTCTGGACGGCCTCCGAGATGTGCCGACAGGTGCGGCTCATCTCGTTTCCATTTTGCGTGCACCGTAGACGATGTCGGCGGGGATGCGGCCGCGGGTGAGGCGGCCGGTGTGGGCGCGGTCGGTGTTGTAGTAGGTGAGGTAGCGGTCGAGCTCGCGTTTGAGGCCGTGGAGGCGGAGATAGAGGAAGCGGGCGAAGGCTGGACGCCAGCACTCGTCGAGGATCGTTTTGTGGACCGCTTCGACGGCGCCGTTGGTTTGCGGGCGGCCTGCGTGGATACGAGTTTGGCTGGCGCCGAGCGTGGTGAGCGTGTCGGTGAAGGCTGCGCGAAACTCGCTGCCGTTGTCGGAGAGCATCCGCTCGAGCCGCCAGCCTGCGGCTTTGAGCTCGCCGGCAACGCGGCGGGCGAGCCGTGAGGTCTGCGCGCTGCCCGGCTGGCCGCTCGGGCAGGAGACGAGCTCGGCCCAGGTGTAGCTGGAGGCGACGTCGATCGCGGTCAGCTGCCAGACGGTGCCCTTGGTGCCGTGCAGGCGGCCGACGAAGAAGCAGTCGATCCCGACGAGCTCGCCGGGCCGCTTCGCCTCGACGTGCCGCTCCGGCTCGGGGTGGCGGGGCGGCTCGTAGGGGGCGCGGTAGCCGGCGATCAGCGAGAGCCGCTTCCGTCGGGTCGAGAGGCCGTGCCGACGCAGGCAGCGCCAGACGCCGTTGTGGGAGACGAGGATGCCGCCCCAGCGCGGCCGGGCGAGCTCGGCGGCGATCCGGCGCGGCCCGAGGCCGGGATGGCCGAGCGCGAACGCGACGATCCGTTCCTCAACAAGCGCAGAGAGCTGGTTGGGCATCCTCGGACGGCGCCGCTCACGCGGGCGTAGCACCTCGAGGCCATGCCGATCGACTTGCGCCTTCCAGCGGTAGTAGGTCGAGCGGTGGATACCGAAGCTGCGGCAGGCGGCCGAGACACCGACCCGCCCAGCCAGGTCGAATAGCTGCAGCCGGTAGCCGAAGAGCACGTCATCCTGCGACACGCGACTCCTCCTTCTTTCGCTTGGCGGTGAAGGAAACGAGCCTGAGTCGCAAAGCGGACAGCGCCCGGCATGCCGGGCGCTGTCGCTTCAAAGACCTATCGACGTCCCCCCAAGTGTCGGGAGAACTCGGTGACAGTCCAGCTTAAGCCGGCAGTTCCCCGAGCGGCTCGGTGCCGCGGGGAAAGCGCCGGACTGCAGTCAAGCCCCAGGCGCCGGCGCGCCACACGTAGGTGTGCGCGCGCAGCTCGGAGGCGTCCGCCTCGTAGAGCAGCAGGCCGCGCGCCTCGCCCCGCCGGCGGGGCCTCGGCTGGCCGAATCCGGGCGCCACGGAGACGACCACACCGCGCTGCGCTTCGCTCCAGACCTCGAACTCGTGGCGCTCGCTGACCGTTCCCTGGTGGATATGCCCGGAGAGGATCAGCTCGGCGCCGGCATCGACGAGCGCTCCGAGCACGTGGTTGCGGCGCGCGACCGGCCGCTTGCGCGTGCGCCAGGGCGCTCCGGTCAGCTGGTGGTGGAGGAGCGCCACGCGGAGCGCTCCGGCCGGGGCGGCGGCGAACGCCGCGGCCGCTCGCTCGAGCTGAGCGTCGCGCAGGCCGCCCGACTGGTGCCGCCACGGCCTGACGGAGTTGAGGCCAACGACGCAGAGATCCTCGCTGCGGTGCACCGGCTCGGTCGTCTCCCAGAGACGGTCGAACTCCGCCCAGGGCTGCGTGAAGCGGGAGGGGAAAGTATACGGAATGTCGTGGTTGCCGGGGACGGCAACGACCCTCGGGCCGAGCCCGCGGAGGAACGACGCCGCCCGTTCGTGCTGGGCGCGGCGCCCGCGGTGCGTCAGGTCCCCGGTCGCGACGATCAGATCAGGCTGCAGGCGGCCGGCGAGAACGCCGAGCGCTTGCTCGACGTCGGAGGCCTCCCGGGTCCCGACGTGCAGGTCGGAGACGTGCAGAATCCGCGTTGGCACGGCCGACCCACCCTATAAACTCGATGTGGTGGTAGACGAGCCCGCCGAGATCGTCGAGGATCTCTACCTCGGTTTGCGTGCCGGCGGCGCGCTGCGCAAGCAGCGCCGCGGCGAGCCGCTGACGACCGAGGAGCAGGAGGCGCTCGGCCGCTGGCAGCAGATGTCGAACTGGCGGAAGGCGATTGCGATCGGCGCCTTCTCGCTCGGCACCTTCGGGCTCGGCTTCACCCTCGGCGGCCTGCTGTTCGGCCGCTGGCGCCCCAGGCGCAGCTAATCGGGCGCAGGAGAGGCCTTGAGATCGCAGAACTCGAAAGGCCGTGCTGCTTGCGCCGGCGATCGTCGTTTCCGGGGTCGGACTGGGCCTGCTCGTGCTGCCGTGGCCCGTCCCGATGGCGGGGCTCGCGTTCATCTGCGTGGGCGCGTGGCTCGGGTTATCGGCGGCGCGTGCCTCACGCCGCCGCGCACGCTGACGATGCCCTAGGCGAACGCCTGTTCGATCGCTAGAATCTCGGGAAATGGCTGCCGACGAGCTCGTCGTCCACGGCGCCCGGGAGCACAGCCTCAAGGACATCACCGTCCGGTTGCCCCGGAACCGCCTGATCTGCATCACCGGTCTCTCGGGATCCGGGAAGTCGAGCCTGGCATTCGACACGATCTACGCGGAGGGTCAACGGCGGTACGTGGAGTCACTCTCGGCGTACGCGAGGCAGTTCCTGCAGATGATGGAGAAGCCCGATGTCGACTCGATCGACGGGCTCTCGCCGGCCATCTCCATCGACCAGAAGACGACCTCGCGCAACCCGCGCTCGACGGTCGGGACGGTGACGGAGATCTACGACTACCTACGCCTGCTCTACGCGCGCGTCGGCCGGCCGCACTGCCCCGTCTGCGGGCGCCCGATCGCCGGTCAGTCGATCGAGGCGATCGTCGACCAGGTGCTACGGCTGGAGGAGGGCACGAAGTTCACGGTCAATGCGCCGGTCGCCCGCGACCGCAAGGGCGAGTACCGGGACTTGCTCGACCACCTGCGCGCGGAGGGCTTCACGCGGGTGAAGGTCGACGGCGAGCAGCGGCTGCTCGAGGACGAGATCGTTCTCGACAAGAAGTTCAAGCACACGATCGAGGTGGTCGTCGACCGGCTGGTGATGAAACCCGACCTGCGTTCACGGCTCTGGCAGTCGATCGAAACCGCCGTGGCGCTTGCAGAGGGTCTAGTCACCATCGACGTAGTCGATGGTGACGTGATGACGTATTCGGAACGGTTCGCGTGCCCGGAGCACGGCGTCTCGCTCCCGGAGCTCCAGCCGCGCATCTTCTCGTTCAACTCGCCGCACGGCGCCTGCCCGCGCTGCACCGGGCTCGGCGCCCAGCAGGAGATCGACCCCGACCTGCTCGTCCCCGACCCGTCGCTCTCGATTGCCGAGGGCGCGCTGGTGCCGTGGTCGGTCGGCAACTCGGGCTTCTACGAGTCGGTGATCCAGGCGATCGCGGACCGCTGGGAGATCGATCTCGACAAGCCCTGGCAGGAGCTGACGGAGGAGCAGCAGGATCTGTTCCTCTACGGCACCAAGGGCGAGCGCATCTACGTCCAGTACCGGAACCGGATGGGCCGGAAGCGCTCGTACATGCTCAACTTCGAGGGCATCGTCCCCAGCCTGCAGCGGCGGTACCGCGAGACCGACTCGGCACAGCAGCGGGAGCGGATCGAGGAGTACATGAGCTTCCGGCCGTGCCCCACGTGCGACGGGGCACGCCTCAAGCCGGAGGTGCTCGCGGTCACGGTCGGCGGGCTCAACATCCACCAGTTCACGAGGATGTCGGTGACCCGGTCGCTCGAGTTCCTCGACGAGCTCGACCTGACCGAGGTGGAGCAGCTGATCGGCGCGCGGATCGTGAAGGAGATTCGCGAACGGCTGACCTTCCTCGACGACGTCGGCGTCGGCTACCTGAACCTCGACCGCGGGAGCGCGACGCTTTCGGGCGGCGAGGCGCAGCGACTGCGGCTGGCGACGCAGATCGGCTCGCAGCTCGTCGGCGTGCTCTACATCCTCGACGAGCCCTCGATCGGCCTCCACCAGCGGGACAACGCGAGGCTGATCGGCACACTCGAGCGGCTGAAGGCGCTCGGCAACACCGTCGTCGTGGTCGAGCACGACGAGCAGATGATGCGGTCCGCCGACTGGCTCGTGGACATGGGCCCGGGCGCGGGCGAGCACGGCGGGCACGTCGTCGCCGAGGGGACCGCGGCCAAGATCGAGCGCAACCGTGCGTCGATCACGGGCCAGTTCCTGGCCGGAGCGCGCGAGATCGCGGTGCCGGAGCGGCGCACCGACGACTTCGGCTCGTTCTGGGTGCGCGGTGCAACGCAGCACAACCTGAAGGGGATCGACGTCGAGTTTCCCGTTGCGAAGTTCATCTGTGTCACGGGCGTCTCGGGGTCGGGCAAGTCCACGCTCGTCAACGAGATCGTCTACAAGGCGCTCGCCAACCAGTTGAACAAGCTGCGGGTGAAGCCGGGCGAGCATCTCGGGTGCGAGGGAATCGAGTGCTTCGACAAGGTGATCGACATCGACCAGTCGCCGATCGGGCGGACGCCGCGCTCGAACCCGGCCACGTACACCGATCTCTTCACGCCGATCCGCGAGCTGTACTCGCTCACGCCCGAGTCGAAGGTGCGCGGCTACAAGCCGGGACGCTTCTCGTTCAACGTGCGAGGCGGGCGGTGCGAGACCTGCAAGGGGGACGGGCAGATCAAGATCGAGATGCACTTCCTGCCGGACGTCTACGTGCCGTGCGAGACCTGCAAGGGCGCGCGCTACAACAGCGAGACGCTGGAGGTGCGCTTCAAGGGGAAGAACATCTCCGAAGTGCTGGACATGTCGGTCGAGGAGGCGCTCCAGTTCTTCGCGAAGATCCCGAAGCTCCGGCGCAAGCTGCAGACGCTGCACGATGTCGGGCTCGACTACATCAAGCTCGGCCAGCCGGCGACGACGCTCTCAGGCGGCGAGGCGCAGCGGGTGAAGCTGGCGAAGGAGCTCTCGAAGGTCGCGACCGGCCGGACGCTCTACATCCTCGACGAGCCGACCACCGGCCTCCATTTCGCCGACATCGAGAAGCTGCTCGAGGTGCTCCAGCGGCTCGCCGACTCGGGCAACACGGTGCTCGTGATCGAGCACAACCTCGACGTGATCAAGCAGGCCGACTGGATCGTCGACCTCGGCCCCGAGGGCGGCGAGGCCGGCGGCGAGGTGATCGCGACGGGCACGCCCGAGCAGGTCGCCGAGGTCGAAGGCTCGTACAC
>DATCPA010000123.1:0-1783 GCA_036564335.1 Gaiellaceae bacterium | reverse complement strand
CGAAGAGCGCGACCGCCTCGTCCCCGCGCCCGCGCCGCCACGCCATTCGGCCGGCCTTCTCGTCCAGCTCCGCCCGCACGAGCGGCTCGTCGGTCAGCTCGGCCGCCTGCTGGAAGTAGCGCTGCGCCTCGCGCGCGGCCGCAAGCGAGGCGGCGCGCTCCCCGGCGCGCCTCAGCATCTCGCGAGCCTTGGCCTTGATCTCCGCGGCGTCCTCCGCGTCCGGGACGGACTGATAGGCGTCGAGGTAGTGCGATGCCAGGACTTCGACGACCTCGTCCTCGTCCGCGAACGAAGCCTCGAGGTGTGCGGCCGCCGCGAGGTGGCGCGCCTGGCGCTCCCGCTTCGAGAGCGTCTCGTAGGCGACGTGCCGGACGAGATCCTGAAGGAAGCCGTATTGCCCGTGCTCCGGGGAGCGCGGGTCCGCCTGCAGACCGAACAACTCTTTGCGGACGAGCGACGCCAGTAACGGCTCGAGTTCCGCGTCGCCAAGACCCGAGAGTGCAGCGACGGCGCGCCTGGTGAAGGTCTTGCCGAGCACGGCGGCGCCCTGGAGCAAGAGCCGCTCGTCGGCCGGGAGCCCGTCCAGCCGCGCCGCGATCAAGGCGTGCAGCGTCTCGGGCACGTCGAGCGCCTCGATCGTGCCGACCGGCCGGTAGACCGCTCCTTCGCGCACAAGCGCGCCGCGGTCGAGCAGCATCCTCACGGTCTCGACTGCGTAGAGCGGGATTCCCTCGGCGCGCTCGAGGATCTGGCGCCTCACCTCTTCGGGCAGGCCCGGCACGAGGCCCGTCAGCAGCTCCCCCATCGCGGCGGCCGGGAGCGGCTCCAGGTAGAGCGAAGTGAAGTTGCGCCTGCCGGCGCCCCAGGTCGGCCGCCGTTCTTGCAGCTCAGGCCTCGCAAGCGTGACGACGAGAATTGGCGAGTTCCGCGACGAGTCGAGCAGGTACTCGATGAAGTCCAGCAGCGAGTCGTCGGCCCATTGCATGTCCTCGAACGCCATCACGACGGGGTACGTCTCGGTGAGGCGCTCGAAGAACAGCCGCCACGCCGCGAAGAGGTCGTCGCGCTCGTAGCCGAGGCCCTCCTCGAGTCCGAGCAGGTGCGCAAGCCGGGGCTCGACGAAGCGACGGTCGGCCTCGTCCGCGAAATTCTCGCCGACGATCTCCTGCAGTTTCGCGCGGGCGGACGCCGGCTCCTCTTCCTCGCCGATCCGAGCCCGCATCCGGACCATGTCGGCGAGGGCCCAGTACGTGACGCCCTCGCCATAGGAGAGGCAGCGGCCGCGGTGCCAGTACGTGGTTTGCGCGATACCGTCGAAGTACTTGTAGAACTCCCACGAGAGTCGCGACTTGCCGATGCCGGCGATGCCCGTGACGGAAATAAGGTGCGCGCGGCGCCCATTCTCACAGTCGTGGAAGAGATCCTTGATCAGGCGCAGCTCACGGTCGCGGCCCACAAATGGCGCCTCGAGGCCCTGCGACTTCAGCGAGCCGCGCGCCCCGGAGATCACCCGCAGCGCACGCCAGGCCGGGACGAGGCCCGCCTTGCCCTTCAACTCGTGCACGCCTGCTTCCTCGTAGACGATCGCCGCCTCGGTCGCGCGGCGCGTCGCCTCGCCGACGAACACCTGGCCGGGCTCTGCGACGGACTGGATCCGCGAAGCCGTGTTGACGAGGTCGCCGGCGACCATCCCCTCTCCTTCCGCACCGATCGTGACCGCGGCCTCACCTGTGAGCACGGCGGCCCTCGCGCGGAGGCCGCTGTTGCCCGTCTCGTCTCCGAG
>DATCPA010000122.1:0-1989 GCA_036564335.1 Gaiellaceae bacterium | reverse complement strand
CTGCGGCGCACCGTCGACGACGTCTGGAGCCTCGCCGACCTGAAGCCGAGCGTCCGCCTGTGCAAGGGCATCTACGTCGAGCCGCCGACGATCCAGTTCCGCGACTACGAAGCCGTCCGCGCCAGCTTCGTCAAGGCCCTCGACGCGCTGTTGCAAACCGGCGCGTCCGTCGGGATCGCGACCCACGACGAATACCTCGTCGACGAGGGGCGGCGGCTCGTAGTCGAGCACGGTCTCCAGCGTGAGCAGTACGAGTTCCAGATGCTCCTCGGGGTGCGGCCACGGCTCGGAGACGGGCTCGTCGAGCAGGGACATCGCGTGCGCATCTACGTCCCATTCGGCCAGCAGTGGTACGCGTACTCGCTGCGGCGGCTGCAGGAGAATCCGAAGATCGCGGGCTACATCGCGTCCGACACCGTCGGGCGCATGCTCAGGCGGAACGGGTCGGGCTAGGGCGGGGGCCCGGCGGGAGGCGGGCCTGGCGCAGGCGGGCCCTCGTCGACGACCTCCTCGACGACGCGCGTGCGCGGCCTGTAGCCGCGGGCATACCAGCCGCTGCGGGCGGGATAGCCGCCGGGCGGCGCCGCGTACCCGCGCCCGTATCCGCCGCGGCCCCACGACTCCCAGTAGATCAGCGAGAGCAGGATCCCGAGGATCCCGACGCACATGAGGATCACGCCGACGACGTGGATGTTCAGGCCGCTCGGGCTCGTGTTGACTGCAAAGGTCAGGATCGCGCCGATCGCGATCAGGAAGATGCTGACGCCGAGGCCCACGCGTCCCTTATGCCTTGCGGGCGTGAAGGAGAAACTCGCCGGGCAGCCGCGCGTCCTGGCGGCGGAACGAATCGCGCCGCGCCGGGTACTCCTCGAGGGCGCGGATCATGAGGCCCGCGCCGACGAGCGCGGTTACGATCTGACCAAGCCGCCAGAACCGCTCGTGCTTGCGCTCGCGGGCCGGCTCGCCGCTCAGCTCGAAGTGCTCCCAGCCGACGTTGACCTCGATCGTCGAGTCGAAGTAGTCCTCGCGCCAGCGCATCATCGAGTCGACGCACTGCGCCACGGGATGCGCCTCGAACAGGAGCAGGTCCCCGCCGGACTTGAGCGCGGCCTCGATCCCGCGGGCCCACGCGGCGAGGTCCTGCAGCCACGGCAGGACGCCTTCGGCGGTGTAGACGAGGTCGAAGCGGCCGCGCCGGAGCTCGGCGGGGAGCGCCTGGACGTCGGCCTGCACCCAGAGCACCGACGACTCGCGCTCGCGGGCGACGTCGAGCGCTTCGTTCGAGATGTCGACGCCCGTGACGACCGCGCCGAGCTCTGCGAGCTCCATCGTCGACTCCCCGGTCGCGCACTGGAGGTGCAGAACGCGCTTGTCCTTGAGCTCGCCGAGGGAGCGCTTGACCTGCTCGGGGAGACCGAGCTCACCGCGCATGGCCTCGGCGCGACGGCGGTGCACCTCGTCCCACGCACGTCGGTTGTGCTCGGTCGGCTCCATCAGGCGTAGGTCGGCATCCCCGGCACCTCTGCGTCCAAGTAACAGACTGTTACTAAGTTGAGGAGCGCGGCGTTACGCGGTGCCGAGCGCAAGTAACAGACTGTTACTAAGTGCTGCTCGATGCTGCGTCCGAGGCAGGTCATGTCAGGAGGGAGAAGCCGCCGTCCACGATCAGAGTGTGACCGCGAATCATCTCCGCGTCGGGGGAGCACAGGAAGGCGACCGCCCCGGCCACGTCCGCGGGCTCGACGAGCCGACCGGCCGGGGTGCGCTCGAGGCCCATGTCCAGCATGTCCTCCCGGTTCGGGAAGTGAGCAAGCGCGCCCGTCTCGACCACCCCTGCCGACACGGTGTTCGCCCGGATCCCGCGCGGTGCGAGCTCGACGGCGAGGTAGCGGACGACCGACTCCAGCGCGGCCTTCGAGGTGCCGACGAGGACGTAGTTCTCGAGGACGCGCATCGAACCGAGGCTCGAGATCGCGACGATCGACGAGC
>DATCPA010000082.1:0-9792 GCA_036564335.1 Gaiellaceae bacterium | reverse complement strand
GGCGATCAGTGGTACTGGCGCGCCGACTTCGTCAACGAGATTCCCGACAAGGCGATGGCCCGCAACGCGGAGTGGAACGACAAGATGCCGAGCTGGAAGTCAGGCTCGCACATCTACCCGATCGACGGCGCCGCCCATGACGTCGGCCCAGAGGAGACGCCGTGGGCCTACCGTGACACCCGCTGGGCGCAGGTGATCATCGGCGTCGATCCCGACCCGGCCAACGCACCCGCCCTGCGCGAGTGGACAGTTGGCTACTGGGAAGCGCTACACCCATATTCGGCAGGAGGCGCGTACGTCAACTTCATGATGGACGAGGGCCAAGACCGGGTGAAGGCCACCTACGGCGACAACTACGACCGACTCGCCAAGGCGAAGACGACCTACGACCCCAACAACGTGTTCCGCGTCAACCAGAACATCCGGCCGGAATAGAAACACTGGCACCTACTTCGCCAGAGCAGCTTCAGTCGTGAGCGCCACGGCCGCGCTTCTCTGCGAGTGAAAGCTCGACCTTGCCCTCCCAGCGGCGGATCTCCTCGACGGCGACCTCGATCGGGTCGCCGAGCCTGAAGACCCCGCCGGAGCGGCGGCCGGCGAGCGCGGTGCCGAGGGTGTTCAGCTCGAAGTAGTCGCCGGGCAGGCGACGCGCCGGCAGATAGCCCTCGAACACCTCGCCGAAGCGCACGAACAGGCCCGAAGGGATCGCACCCGTGATCTCCCCCGTCCAGGGCGCCTCCCAGCCGCGCTCGAGGAGCTCTCGCTCGAGCAGCCACGCGAGGCAGATGTCGTCGGCCAGGTACTCGATCTCCGCGGCTTCGCGCTCGCGGCCGGACGCATGCTCGGCCAGTCCGCCGAGGTCGGCCGGCGGCGGGTCGTCGCCGGCGCCAAGCTCGCGCAGCAGCGCTCGGTGGACGACGAGGTCGGGGAAACGACGGATCGGGCTCGTGAAGTGACCGTAGGCGGGGCTGGCGAGGCCCGAGTGTCCGAGATTGCGCGGGTCGTAGCGCGCCTGCTTCAGCGAGCGGAGGACCAGTGCGGGAAAGGCCTCGCGTCCGCGTCCGGATTTCTCGACGTACTCGGTGACGCGCTCGCTGACCTCAGCCGCGATGCGTGCCGCGTCGGCCGGCGAGAGGTCGTCCGAGGCTGGCGGCGTCGGCACGTCGAGGTCGGCGAGCTTCGCGAGCAGCAGGGCAACCGCCTGCGGGTCGGGACTCTCGTGAACGCGGTAGAGCGCCTCGCGCTTGCGGCTCGCGAGCAGCCCGGCGACTGCCTCGTTGGCGAGGATCATCAGCTCTTCGACGAGCGCGTGCGACTCGGGCTCGCCCTCGCGCCAGGCCCGGGCGACGCCGCCCTCGCCGTCGAACTCGAAAGAGATCTCCGGTGACTCGACCCGCAGCGCACCGCGGGCGAACCGCCTCTGCCGCAGCTCCGCCGAGTACGCGGCCGCGAGCTCGAGCTCGGCGGCGACCTCGCGCGGCACATCGCGTCGCTGCGCCTGCCCGTACGTGAGCCGCGCATCGCTGCGGATCACCGAGCGGTAGAAGCTGGGCGTGCCGCCGGGGGCGAACTCGACGGTCACGCAGAGACGTTCGACGTTGGGCCGGAGCGAGCAGAGGTCATCCGAAAGCTCGGGCGGCAGCATCGGCGCGACGAGACCCGGGACGTACGTGGAGAGCGCGCGCTCGGAGGCGCCCCGGTCGAGCGGCGATCCCGCCGGAACGAAGTAGGAGACATCTGCGATGTGCACCCAGGCACGCGTCCCGCCGCCCTCGCGGACGACCGAGATCGCATCGTCGAAGTCCTTCGCCGTATCCGGGTCGATCGTGAACGTGGCGAGGTCGCGCAGATCGGTGCGGCCCTCGGTCGTCGGAGCCGACGGCTCGAAGGGCTCGAAGCCGGTGCGGGCGCCCTTCTCGACGAGCAGCCCCTCGAGCACAGCCTCGATCCGGCCGGCGGGCCCGAGCACCCGCTCGACCTTCGCGCGGCCGCGACCCGTCATCACCACCGCGAGCTCACCGCGCTCGGCGCCGTGCAGGGACTTGCGGTCGAGGACGATCGGCACCCCAGGGGTGAAATACGGCTCGCCGACGACGAGCTTCCCGCGCGTCGCGACCTCGACGACGACGCGGTCGGGCTTTAGACCTTCAGGAATCTGCGCAGCGTAAGGCCCGAGCCGACGGCGCCGAGCAGCAGACCGACCCCGACGATGACGAGCGCGTTCAGCTCGAACGGCCAGGCGTGAACCTCGCTCGAGTCCTTGATATGGCCGAGGATCGCGGGCAGCGCGACCTCCTTGCCGACGAGCAGCAGGACCACGGCTGCGAGCGACCCGCCGAGCCCGCACAGCAACCCCTCCACCATGAACGGGCCGCGAACGAACCAGTTGGTTGCCCCGACGAGCTTCATCACCTCGATCTCACGCCGGCGGGAGAAGATCGACAGCCGGATCGTGTTCGCAATCAGGAGCGTCGAGGCGACAAGGAGCACGACCACCCCGATCAGGAAGATCAGCCAGATCACGCGGCCGATCTGGAGGATCCGTTTCGAGGTCTTGCCGCCGTTGTTGACCTTGTCAACGCCCGGCGGCGCCGGCGTCAACTGGTCACTGATCTGCGACACGTACTCGGCCTTCTTGGGCAGCACCTCGTAGGACGCGGGCAGCGGGTTGTAGGTCAGGTTGGCGGTCAACTCCGGGAACCGCTTCTTCATCCGCGCCAGCGCCTCGTCGCGCGAAATGAAGGTGATCTTCTTGACGAGCGGGTTGACGTGCGGGTCGAGCCTCGCGCCGACGGCGTTCACCTGCGGGGCGGTGACGTCATCCTTGAAGTAGACCTTGACGAGCAGCTGCTTCTTGACGTGGTCGCTCCAGGAGAGCACCCACGTGCCAAGGCCGATCGTCAGCCCGAGCACGAACATCCCGACGAGCACGGTCATCGTCGCCGCCACGGTCGTCGACATGCTGGCCGTGACGGAGCGCGCCGCCTCGGCGAGCACCATCTTCAACCGCATGATCATTCGGTCGTGTAACCCCCGCGCCGCTCGTCGCGTGCCAGCCGCCCATCCTCAAGCGCGATCACGCGCTTGCGCATCTTGTCCACCATCTCGCGGTCGTGGGTGACCATCAGGACGGTCGTGCCCGCTCGATTGATGCGATACAGGAGCTGCATGATCCCGACCGAGGTGTCGGGATCGAGGTTCCCGGTGGGCTCGTCGCAGATCAGGAGCGCCGGGTGGTTGACGACGGCGCGCGCGATCGAAACGCGCTGCTGCTCGCCGCCCGAGAGCTCGTCGGGCAGGGAGGTCGCCTTGTGCGAGAGGCCGACGAGCGCGAGCGCCTCGGGCACCTTCTTGCGGATCGCCTCGGGCCGCTCGCCCTGCACCTTCAACGCGTAGGCGACGTTCTCGGCGGCCGTTCGGTTCGGCAGGAGCTTGAAGTCCTGGAAGACGCAGCCGAGGTTGCGGCGCAGCAGCGGCACCTTGGAGTGCTTCAGGCGGTTGAGGTCACGCCCTCCGACGATGATCCGGCCGCGGGTTGGCTCGAGCTCCTTCAGCAGCAGGCGGATGATCGTCGACTTCCCCGAGCCGGAGGCGCCGACGACGAAGACGAAATCGCCCTTTTCGATCACGAACGAGACGTCTCGGAGCGCGGTCACGTTGGGCTCGTAGACCTTCGCCACCGATTCGAACACGATCATCGCCCCGGCGGCGGAGGCCTGGGACGAAGCGGTGAGCTCAGGCTGGGCTACAGCCACGGGGGTCTCGATCTGAAAATCTGGCTCCTGCACCGCGTGACGGGGAAAAGCGACCGGCTCCGGGGCCGCTCCGGTCGCGGGTCCGGCCAGTCTACTGGAGTCGGTCACTAGAGGACATTCCCTGCGGCCTTGGCGAGCAGGTAGGCGTGGACGAACCCGTCGAGGTCGCCGTCGAGGACGCCCTGGGTGTTTCCCATCTCGTATTCGGTGCGGTGGTCCTTGACGAGCTGGTACGGATGCAGCACATAGCTCCGAATTTGACTTCCGAAGTCGGCCTCCTGCACAGCCCCTCGTTCTTTCGCAAGCTCGGCCTCCCGTTGCTCGGCCTCCAGCTCGGCCAGACGTGAGCGGAGGATGCGCAGCGCGGTCTGCTTGTTGGAGGTCTGCGAGCGCTCGTTCTGACACTGGACGACGATCCCTGTGGGGATGTGAGTGATGCGCACGGCAGAGTCGGTCTTGTTCACGTGCTGGCCGCCGGCACCGCTGGCGCGGTAGGTGTCGATGCGAAGATCGCTCTCGTCGATCTCCGACGCGGCGTCCCCGGGCAGCAGCGGGCTGACGATCACCTGCGCGAAGGACGTGTGCCGGCGGTGCGCCTGGTCGAAAGGAGACAGGCGGACGAGCCGGTGGACGCCCCGCTCGGCCTTGAAGACCCCGTAGGCGTTCTCGCCGCGGACGGTGAACGTCGCCGACTTCAGGCCGGCCTCCTCTCCCGGGCTTGCCTCGATCAGCTCGGTCTCCCAGCCCCGCTGCGCTGTCCAGCGGAGGTACATGCGGAGCATGATCTCCGCCCAGTCCTGCGCGTCGGTCCCGCCGGTGCCAGCGTGGATCGTGACGACGGCGTCGCCGGCGTCGTACTCGCCGTTGAAGAGGGCGTCCTCCTCGAGCCGGGCAAGCTCTGCGCGGAGCGGTGCGAGGCTGCCGGCGATCTCGCCGGCCAGCTCGCCGCCCATCGCTGCGAGCTCGGTGGCGTCCTCGTACTCCTTCGAGAGCCGGCGATACCGGTCGAGACGTTTGGTGACGCGTGAGTGCTCGGTCGAGACAGCGGCGGCGTGCTGCTGGTCGTCCCAGAAGCCGGGCTCGCCCATCTCGGCCTCGAGCTCGGCCGCGCGCTCTGCTAGGCGATCGGGGTCAAAGGTAATCACGGACCCAGTCGAGCTGGGCCCCGATCTCCTCGAGCTGCTGGTCGAGCGGCTGGTCGGCCTCGGACACGAGTCCTAGACTAGCGTGGCTTGCACCCCCTACTCGAAGGGACGACGATGTTCAACGGAGCGAACACCGGCTTCATGCTCCTCGCGGCGAGCCTCGTGATGCTGATGACGCCCGGCCTGGCCTTCTTCTACGGAGGGCTCGTCGGACGCTCGAACACGCTCACGATCATGATCCAGAGCTTCGCCTCGATGGGCATCACGACCGTTCTGTGGTGGACCGTCGGCTACTCGCTGTGCTTCAGCGGAGGCGCCGGCGGCATCTACGGCAACTTCGACGTGGCTTTCCTTCGCGGCGTCGGCCCCGAAGACCTGTACGCGCCCTCGGGGATCCCGCTGGTCGTGCTGATCGCCTACCAGATGATGTTCGCGATCATCACCCCCGCGCTGATCACCGGCGCGTTCACGAACCGGGTGACGTTCAAGGCATACCTGATCTTCCTCGTCGCCTGGCAGCTGTTCGTCTACTTCCCGTTCGTCCACATGCTCTGGGGCGGCGGCATGCTCGCCGAGTGGGGCGCGCGCGACTTCGCGGGCGGACTCGTCGTGCACATCTCTGCCGGGTTTGCGGCGCTCGCCTCCGTGATCTACGTCGGCCGGCGGCGGATCGTGGACAGCCCGCACAACATTCCGTTCATCGCGCTCGGCACCGGGCTGCTCTGGTTCGGCTGGTACGGCTTCAACGCAGGCAGCGAGCTGAAGGTCGATCACATCACCTCGCTCGCGTTCCTGAACACGGACATCGCCGCGTCGTTCGCAGCCACGACCTGGTTGTTCGTCGAATGGTGGCACGCGAAGAAGCCGCACTTCGTCGGACTGCTGACCGGAGCCGTTGCGGGGCTGGCGACGATCACGCCCGCGGCCGGCTACGTGCCGATCTGGGCCTCGGTCGTGATCGGGACCGTCTCGGGGTTCGTCTGCTACTACGCGATCCAGCTGAAAAACCGGTTGAAGTGGGACGACGCACTAGATGTCTGGGGCGTCCACGGCGTCGGCGGCTTCCTCGGCATCATCTCCCTCGGCGTGTTCGCGGGTACCGCGATCAACCCGGCGGGAGGTGCCGGGCTCATCCACGGCAGCGGCGCCTTCTTCGGCAAGCAGGTCGCGATCGCAGCGGGCGGCGCCGCGTACGCCTTCGCGTTCACCTACGCAATGCTGGTCGTGATCAACGTGATCACGCCGGTTCGAGTCGGAGAGGAGGACGAGCGTGGCCTCGACGAGGCCATGCACGGCGAGATCGCCTACGACTACTAGACGCGCGCTTCTGGGCGCGAACCGTCACGCATTCGACCCACCGGCTTGTGTCTGACACCGGCCGCGGCGCCGACCCGATATTTAGCCGGAACCGGCGGAACTCGTGGAACTGGTGTCAGACACCAGATTCTGTCAAGAGGTGGACGTAACGAATGTGTGACTCTTAACGCAATTCGCCGGCGAGCAGCGAGTAGACGACGACGTCGCTGCGCACGTCGTCCTTCAGATGCAGCGAGCGCAGGACGCCCTCGCGGACGAAGCCGAGCCGCTCGGCGACTCGGAGCGACGGCTCGTTGTCGGAGCTGATTCGAAGCTCGACCCGCTCAAGCCCGAGCGCCCCCAGCGCCCATGCGGAAACCAGGCGAAGCGCGCGGCCCGCGACTCCGCGCCCGCGAGCGGCCGGCGCAACCATGTAGCCGATCTCAGCCTGACAGCCTGCGAGGTCGAGCTCGACGATCGCGACCATGCCCAGAAACGCACCGTCCGGAGAGAGGATCGCGAAGCCTGCGCGCGAGCCGTCGTCCCAGCCCGAGACGTAGCGGCCGACCCAGGCGGCGGCGAAGCCGGCGCCCGGCACCGACGGGACCCGGGTGAAGCGGATGATGTCGGGATCGTCCGCGAGCTGGTCGAAGTCGGGCACGAAGCGCTCGTCGAGCGGCTCGAGCCAGATCGCCTCATCCGAGAGCGGCGGCACGGGTCGAACGAGGGGCACGGGAGAACGGTGTCGGCCGGCCGGGGCGGCTACGCCCCGTGGCACTTCTTGAACTTCTTGCCGGAGCCGCACCAGCACGGCTCGTTGCGACCGAGCTTCTCGTGGTCGTCGACGACCCGCTGCTGCGGCCTCGCCACGGTCTGGACCATCGCGCCTTCCTCCGCACCCATCCCGGCGGCTGCAATCGCGTCGGCGCCGGCGATCGACTCGTGCTCGTAGGAGAGGCCGCCGCCGTTTCCGGCAAGGGCGGTCGTCTCCTGCGCCCTGCGGAGCTCCTCCGCGTCTTCCGGAGCGAGCTGTGCATGGAACAGGAGCGCGAGCACCTCCTCGCGGATCTCCCCGTTCAGCTCCTGGAACATCCCGTGCCCTTCGGCCGTGTACTCGACCAGCGGGTCCTTCTGGGCCATGGCCCGCAAGTGGACGCCCTCACGCAGGTAGTCCATGTTCTCGAGGTGCTCGCGCCAGCGAGTGTCGACGACCTGGAGGATCACGAAGCGCTCGAGCTCGCGCATCAGGTCAGAGCCGAGCTCCTCTTCCTTCCCCTCGTACTCCTCGCGCATGTCCTCGGTGAACTCCTCGACCAGTGCGGCGCGCTCGGTGACCTTGTCCTCGCGCAGCTCGGCCGGCGTGATCTCGCCGCCGTAGAGCTGCTGCATGTGCGCCGTCAGTGCGTCGAGATCGAGGTCACCCGTGTCGGGGTCGACGAACGCGACCACCGCGCGCTCGACGATCTCCCCGATCCAGCCCTTGACCTCCTCGGAGAGGTCGGCGCCCTCGAGCACCTGGCGGCGCTGCTCGTAGATGACGACGCGCTGCTTGTTCATCACGTCGTCGTACTTGAGGACGTTCTTGCGCGAGACGAAGTTCTGCTCCTCGACCTTCTTCTGCGCCGTCTCGATCTGCCGGGAGAGGATCTTCGCCTCCATCGGCTGGTCGTCGGGGATCTTGAAGCGGTCGATGATCCGGTAGATCCGGTCGCCTGCGAAGAGGCGCACGAGGTTGTCCTGGGCGGAGAGGTAGAAGCGCGACTCACCGGGGTCGCCCTGCCGGCCTGCACGGCCGCGCAGCTGATTGTCGATTCGGCGCGCCTCGTGGCGCTCAGTGCCGAGCACGTACAGGCCGCCAAGGTCGACGATCCCCTCGCCGAGCTTGATGTCGACACCGCGGCCGGCCATGTTGGTTGCGATCGTGACCGCCCCGCGCTGGCCCGCATCGATGATGATCTGCGCCTCGCGCTCGTGCTGCTTGGCGTTGAGGACGTTGTGCTTGATCCCGGCGCGCGTGAGCAACTCGGACAGGTACTCGGAGGTCTCGACCGCGATCGTGCCGACGAGGACGGGCTGCCCCTTGGCGTGGCGCTCCTTGATGTCGTCGACGACGGCCTGGAACTTGGCCTCGATCGTCTTGTAGATGTAGTCGTTCTTGTCGTCGCGAACGACCGGCTCGTTGGTCGGGATCTCGACGACGTGCGTGCCGTAGATCTCGACGAACTCCTTCTCCTCGGTCTTCGCGGTGCCGGTCATGCCGCCGAGCTTCTCGTAGAGGCGGAAGTAGTTCTGGAGCGTGATCGTGGCGAGCGTGATGTGCTCCTCCTGGATCCGCACGCCTTCCTTGGCCTCGACCGCCTGGTGCAGGCCCTCAGACCAGCGGCGCCCCTCCATGATCCGGCCCGTGAACTCATCGACGATCTTGACCTCGTCGTCCTGGACGACGTAGTCGACGTCGCGCTGGTAGAGCGACTGGGCCTTCAGCGACTGGTTCAGGTGATTGACGAGCTGGACGTTGGCCGGGTCGTAGAGGTTCTTCAGCCCGAGCGCGCGCTCGACCTTCTCGATCGCCGACTCCATCGGCGCGACGGTCTTGAACTTCTCGTCGTAGGTGTAGTCGACGCCCTCGGGGATGTCGTCTGTGCCACCGCCCGGCTTCGCCTTCGGCTGCTCCATCCCCTTCATCGTGCGCGCGACCCGGGCGAAGTCGTGGTAGACCTGCGCCGCCATCTCCGGCTCGCCGGAGATGATCAGCGGCGTCCGCGCCTCGTCGACGAGGATCGAGTCGACCTCGTCCACGATCGCGTACGTGTGGCTGCGCTGGACGCACTGCTCGAGCGCTACGGCCATGTTGTCGCGCAGGTAGTCGAAGCCGAACTCGGAGTTCGTCCCGTACGTGATGTCGCAGTCGTACGCGGCCTTCCGCTCGCTGAACGGCATCATGTTCTCGATGTGCGAGACGGTCATCCCGAGCCGCTCGAAGACGCCGCGGTTCCACTCCGCGTCACGCTTGGCCAGGTAGTCGTTGACCGTGACGAGGTGGACGCCGGTGCCGGGGAGCGCGTTCAGGTAGAGCGGCAGCGTCGCCACGAACGTCTTGCCCTCGCCGGTCTTCATCTCGGCGATATCGCCCTCGTGGAGGACGATCCCGCCCATCAGCTGGACGTCGAAGATCCGCTGGTCCGACTCCCGCTTGCGCGCCTCGCGGACGGCAGCGAAGGCCTCGAAGAGGAGGTCTTCGAGGGCCTCTCCGCGCTCGACTCGCTGCCGGAACTCGACCGTCTTCGCCGCGAGCTCATCGTCGGAGAGCTTGGCGAAGTCGGGCTCGAGAGTCGTGATGTAGGCCGCCTGCTCGGCGAGCCGCTTGATACGCCGGCCCTCGCCGACGCGCAGTGCTTTTTCGAGGGAACCGAGGTTCTGGGCCATTGCTCCACGTCTAGGGTAGCGGTTGCGGATGGCGGGCTAACCTCCCGGCATGAGGCTTCTGCCGTTGCTCGCCGCCCTGTTGGTGAGCGCCTCGGCCGCCTCCGCTGTCGGCGCGGACCGCACCGTGACGAGCCCCGGCCAGGTGATCGGCCTCGCGCGCAGCGGCTACT
>DATCPA010000031.1:0-12077 GCA_036564335.1 Gaiellaceae bacterium | reverse complement strand
ATCTCGGAAGGAGGTGCGAGCCTCCTCGGCGTCGGCGTCGTCTCCTGCGAAGGCGACTTCGAGGCCGGCGACGCGGTAGAGCTGGTCGGGCCGGACGGGACCGCGTTCGCAAAGGGGCTCGCGTCGGTGCCGGCTCGTGAGGCGGGCACCCACGGAGTCGAGGCCGTGCACCGGGACCGACTGGTCGTGTACTGACGGCTCGCTCCGCCAAAGGCGGGGCGCCGAAGCGCCCCGCCTTCACGTAAGGAGCTCCTACCCGGACGGTTTGGCGATCGCCGTCGTCTGGTGAGCTGTTGCCGGAGCCGGTCTGGGCGCGTGGGAGAGGCCAAGGTGGCCGTGCGCCTCGGTCCCGTACCCGCCGGGAACCGGAATGTAGAACTCGGGATAGCCCCACATGCCGTGCTCGGAGACGTCCAGCCCGGCCGTCTCGGTCTCCTCCTCGACGCGGATCCCCCACAGCCGCTTCATCACCCACAGCCCCGCGAACGACGCCGTGAACGTGAAGCCGCCGACCGCCACGAGGCCGAGGGCCTGGACGCCGAGCTGGTGGAAGGAGCCCGTGTAGACGAGCCCGCCCGTGCCGGTGGCGAGGTTCTTCGCCAGCGACGGCACGGCGAAGATGCCGGTGGCAAGCGTTCCCCAGACGCCGCTCATGCCGTGCACGGCGACGGCGCCGATCGGGTCGTCGATCCCGATCCGCTCGACGAAGAGCACGCCGGCCACGGCGATGAAGCCCGAGACGAGACCGATCACAACCGCCGCCCAGGGGGCGACGAAGCCGCTCGCGGCCGTGATCGCGACCAGCGCGGCGATCACGCCGTTCAGCATCATCGAGATGTCCGGCTTCTTGATGATCACCCAGGCGGAGACGATCCCGCCCACGGCCCCGGAGGCCGCGGCGATATTTGTCGTCAGGGCGACGTAGCCGAAGTAGCCGATCCGGTCGCCGGTGACCACCCCGAGCGTCGAGCCGGGGTTGAAGCCGAACCAGCCGAACCAGAGGATGATCGTCCCGAGGACGGCGTACGGCATGTTGTGTCCCGGGATCGCGTTCGCGCGGCCGTCGTGGCCGAACTTGCCGATTCGCGGCCCGAGCAGCAGCGCGCCCGCGAGCGCGGCGAGAGCGCCCTGGTAGTGCACGACCGTCGAGCCGGCGAAGTCCTGCATCCCCTTCGCGAACAGCCACCCGCCGGAGTGCCAGACCCAGTGCGATGCGACCGAGTAGATGAGGGTGAAGTAGACCCCGAACGCGAAGTAGACCCAGAGCTTCGCGCGCTCGGCCATCGCGCCCCAGACGATCGCGAGCGAGACGCCGGCGAACACGACCTCGAACAGGTAGGCGGTCGCGCCGGGGATCCCGGTGAAGAAGCTGAACGGCGTCTGGCCGATCGCGAGGAAGTCGTTCGTCGACGGAAAGAAGCCGTGCGTCCCGATGATCGAGTTGCCGTCCCCGAATGCGAGCCCGAACCCGACCGCCCAGTAGACGAGCGAGCAGATCGCGAAGATGAGCACGTTCTTGCCAGCGATGTGAGCCGCGTTCTTCATCCGGGTCAGGCCGGCTTCGAGGAAGGCGAAGCCCGCCTGCATGAACATGACGAGCACCGCGGCGACAACGACCCACACGGTGTTGACGGCGATGACCAGATCGCCCGTCTTCATTGCGCTTCCACCTCCTCCAGGGATCTCCCCGTTCGGTTGTGCGTTACGTTCTCGACGGGCGTCGTCCAGACGATTCCGTCGCCCGACTCGTTTCCGCTGCGGGCCGCATCTGCGATCGCGGCGGCGATCGCCTCCGCCTTCGAGTCCTCCGCGACGAAGACGAGCAGCGCCTTCGGGAGGAACCGCGACTCGAACACGCGGCCCCGGTACTCGTGCGTGATCCCGCGCTGGCGGCCGTGGCCGACCGCCTCGATCACGGTCACGCCCACATGTCCGGCCTGCTCCTCGACCGCGTCGATCACGGTCTCGATCCGCTCGCGGATCACCACCGCCTCAACCTTCACCACTGCCCTCACCTCCTCTGGACCACAAAAAAAGCCCCGGGAGTCAGTGCTCCCGAGGCGTCCTTGCCTCAAATCTCGCCGCCGGCTGCGGCAGCGAGTCGCGAACCCTAGCGGACTCGTCGGGCGTCGTGCAAGTCGGTGCGCTCAGCCGGTGTTGCGGAGAGCGGCCGAGATGCCAGCGACCGAGCGGAGGAGCGGTCGACGGACGAGCTCGCGCTCGGCCTCGCCGGCGGCGGGGTCGCGGTAGCGGCGGAGCAGCTCGACCTGGATCGCGTTCATCGGGTCGACGTACGGATTGCGGAGCTCGATCGAGCGCTGCAGGACGGGGTGGCGGTCGAGGAGCGTACGCGCCTCGACGATCTCGAGCACGACCTCCACGGTCCGCTCGTGCTCCGCCGCGATCGCCGCGAACAGGCGATCCGGCTCGGCCTCGACGGGGACGAGCGGGAGATAGCCGCGCGCGATTTCCAGGCTCGACTTCGCCAGCGTCATCTCCAGGTTCTCGAGCAGCGAGCGGAAGAACGGGAACGTGCGGTAGAGCCGCCGCAGCTCATGCAGCCCGGCCCGGGAGCCGGCGAGTGGTCCGAGCGCACTTCCGCAGCCGTACCAGGCCGGCAGCAGGCAGCGGTTTTGCGTCCACGCGAACACCCAGGGGATCGCGCGCAACGAGCGCAGGAAGTTCTCCCCTCCGGGCCGGCGCGAGGGGCGCGAGCCGAGCGCGAGCAGGGCGAGCTCGTCCACCGGTGTGAACCAGCGGAAGAACTCGGGAAACGCGGGCTCGTCCCAGACGAGCGCGCGGTAGGCAGCGTTCGCGTGCTCCGAAACCTCGCCCAGCAGCTCGTGCGCTCCCACTGGTGCGGCCGCCTTCGTAACGGCCGGGAAGGCGGAGAGGAGCGTGGCCGCCAGGGCCGACTCGAGGTTCCGATAGGCAAGGCCGGGCAGCCCGTACTTGAACGAGACCGTTTCGCCCTGCTCCGTCAGCTTCAGCTTTCCGGCGGGATGCCCAGGAGGCTGCGCGAGGATCGCGGCGTGCGTCGGGCCGCCCCCGCGCCCGGCGCTTCCGCCTCGCCCGTGGAAGATCGTCAGCTCGACGCGATGACGCCTGGCCAATGCCGAGAGCGACTCCTGCGCCCGGAAGATCTCCCACTGCGCGGTCAGGTAGCCGCCGTCCTTGCCCGAGTCCGAGTAGCCGACCATCACCTCCAGCCGGCGGCCCCGAGCCTCGACCAGACGCGCGAAGCGGGGCTCCGCGAGTAGTTCCGCGACGATCCCCGGGGCCCCTCGCAGATCCTCGATGGTTTCGAACAGTGGCACCGGCGAGAGTTGAACGCCTGCTTCGTCGGCCAGCTCGAGCGCGGCCACCACGTCGGCGGCGGAGCGCGTTCCCGAGATCACGAGCGTGTCGAGCGCCTCCTCGCCGTGGCGCTCGCGGGCCCGGGCGGCGGCGGCGAACGTCCGGCGCGTTCGCGCCGTCGGGCGCCGGAGCTCGGAGGCGTGCAACCGCACGTCCAGCTTCGCCAGGTGGAAGCCGAAGAGCTCGATCCGGCGGCGCAGTGATGCCAGCCGTCCGTCGGCGAGCCGCCCGCCGCGGTTTGCGCGCAGACTCCGATCGAGCACGTCCAGGTCGGCGGCGAGCTCGAGCGGTGCCGCATAGCCTCCGGGCCGCCGCGCGAGCGTCTCGCCCAGGCGGTGCCACACGAACGAGAGCTTGCGCCGGTACGGCTCCGTCGCGTTTCTGCTCCCGATGCGGACCGCATAGGCGGCCAGCTCACGCTCGTCGCGCGCCAGTGATTCGAGCAGCTCATCCGAGACGCCGGCGAGCGTGCTGGCGACGCCGAGGCTCGCGGCCAGCTCGCGAACCTCGGCGCGGTAGCGCGTGAGCGCGAGCTCGCGCGCCCGCCCGAGCGCAGCCTCGATCGTCGCGGGCCCCGTCGCGGGGTTGCCGTCCTGGTCGCCACCGATCCAGCTGCCGAAACGCATCGGGACGGCCGCGTCGGGGAGCCGTCGCCGGAACTCACCCACCAGGGTCGTCGCGGCGTCGAGCAGGCTCTGCTCGAAAAACCACAGCCCGTGGCGAATCTCGTCGACCACCTGCGGGCGCTCGGGGCGGACCTCGTCCGTCTGCCAGAGCGCGGTCACCTCCTCGGCGAGAGAGTCCTCGACCTGTTCGCGCGCCGAGCCGGGGAGCGTGGGGTCGTCGAGCTCGTCGAGCAACCTGTCGAGCCGGGCGTGGGCTGCGAGCGCTGTCCTGCGGGTCGCCTCTGTCGGGTGGGCGGTGAGGACGAGCTCGAGGGAGATTCGGCGCGCAGCTGCGGCCAGCTGCCGCTTGCCGACTCCTGCGCGCTCCAACTTCGCGAACGCCTCCGCCAGCGACTCGCGCGGGACGCGCTGCTCGTGCTCGTACTGGCGCCGCCTGCGGAGGCGGTGGTGCTGCTCCGCGAGGTTGGCGAGCTGGAAGTAGAGCGAGAACGCGCGTAGCACCTCCGTCTGGCGCTCGAGCGGCAGCTCGGCGACGGCGGCGGCGAGCCGGGAACGTGGCCCGGAACGACCGCTCGCCCGCGCCCGGCGAGACAGCTCCCGGATGCGCTCCTCGTCGGCGAGCAGGCTTTCGCCACCCTGCTCGACGAGCACGCGGCCGAGGATCTCGCCGAGGAGGCGGACGTCCCTGCGCAACGGGTTGTCGGCGCGGTCGACTTCAGCGGTGACAGCGCCTGGCCGCTCGTCTGGGCGGTCGTACCGGGTGGGCGCCATCGCGCCGATCCTACGCAGGCTCGGTCGCGCCCAGGGCGATACACTTGCAGGCGATGACTCCCACCCCGCGCACTTGGGCCTGGTCCTGGCGTCGCGAACGGGGCGAGAGCCTGCGCGCGGCCTGAACCCGGGCCCGCAGACCGCCGTTCCGCTCGAGACCTTCCCGCGGGAGGGTCTTTCTCGTTGCCAGAGATGAACTCCACGACCGTCATCGCCACAGACCTGATCACCCCTCTCGGGGCGTACCTCAGGTTGCGAGGCCCGGGCGAGGCGGCTTTCCTGCTCGAGTCGGTCGAGCGCGGCCGCCTCGGCCGCTACTCGTTCGTCGGCGCCGGCTCCCGCCTGGTCTCGTTCGAGGAGGCCAAGGGGCTCGACGCAATGGTCGTGGGCTACCTTGCCTACGACCACGTCGCGACGCTCGAGCCGAAGGTTCCGCTGCCGGCCGAAGGCCACGATCTTCCCGGGAGCCGCTTTATCGTCGCCGATCTGGCTGTCCGCTTCGACCACGTTGCGGGCATAGCCGAGGTGCTCTGCGGCGATCCGGACGAGCTACGACGACGCCTCGCCGTTCCGCACGGTGAGCTCCCGAAAGGAGCTGGACGGCGGGGGCAGACCAGGCGCTACCCGGGCCGCTCTGAGTACGAGCGCGCCGTACGTGCGGCAAAAGAGCACATCCGCGCGGGCGACGCCTTTCAGATCGTCCTCTCGCAGCGAGCCGAACGACCGACCTCGGCGAGCGCGCTCGAGCTGTACCGCACGCTGCGCCGCGTGAACCCGTCCCCGTACCTCTTCCTGCTCGAGCTCGGCGGGCTCGCACTCGTCGGCTCGTCCCCGGAGACCCTCGTCAAGGCCGAAGGCCGCCGGGCCAGCCTGAACCCGATTGCCGGCTCGACGGCGCCCGGCCCCGGCGATGCAGAGCGCCTGCTCACCTCCGAGAAGGAGCGCGCAGAGCACGTGATGCTCGTCGACCTCGGCCGTAACGACCTCAGTCGTGTCTGCGCGCCAGGCACGGTACGGGTCGAGCGCTTCATGGAGGTCGAGCGCTTCTCCCATGTGACCCATCTCGTCTCGGAGGTGACAGGCGAGCTGCGCGCGGAGGTGACGTCTTTCGACCTGCTCGAAGCGGGTTTCCCTGCGGGCACTGTCTCGGGCGCGCCGAAGGTGCGGGCGATGCAGCTGATCTCCGAGCTGGAGGGCTTTCGGCGAGGTCCTTACGCCGGCGCGGTCGGCTACGTCATGCCCGGAGGCGACCTCGACACCTGCATCGCGATCAGAATGGTCGTCCTCGAGGACGGTTTGGCTCGCCTTCAGGCCGGTGCCGGCATCGTCGCCGACTCCGAGCCCCGTGCCGAGCACGAGGAGTGCCTGCGCAAGCTGGCGGCGCTCGAGGCTGCGATTACGCTGGCCGAGGCAGAACGATGAATCTCACGCCGCGCGTCGCCTGAATCAGGGTGCGTCGACGGCGTAGACGCCTTCGGTGACCGTCGAGCCGTCCGGCAGCGGCGAGGCCTCTGCCTGTCGAACTGCATCTCGGAGGAGGTCCTTTATCTCCTGTTTCAGGCTCTCGTCCTCCTCGGGCCCGAAAGCAGCGTGTTCGCGCAGCCAGGACCGGTACTTCTCGACCGGATCCTGTCTCGTCCACTCCACGAGCATCTCCCTGGGAACGTAGAAGGCGTCGTCGTGGGCCGCGTGTCCCTCCATCCTGAGCGTCATGCACTCGATGAGCGTCGGGCCGCCTCCTTCGCGTGCCTTCTCGATCGCTCGTGCCGCCTCGCGGTACACGGCGAGCACGTCCGTCCCGTCGACGGTGACACCCTGGAAGCCGTAGGCCGCCGCCCGGTCGGCGATCTGCTCGCACGCATACTCGAGATGGGTCGGTGTCGAATACGCGAACTGGTTGTTGTCGCACACGAAGACGACCGGTAGCTGTCGGACGCCGGCAAAGTTCATTCCCTCGTGCGTGTCGCCGCGAGCCGAGGAGCCGTCGCCGAACCACGCAAGCGCTACGCGCTCCTCCCCCCGGATGCGAAAGGCGAGCGCGCAGCCGACGGCGACCGGCAGCATGGCCGGCAGGTGGCTGACGATCGAGATCGTGCCCCGCTCGATGTCGCCGAGGTGGATGTTCCCGTCGCGGCCGCGTGAGGGGCCGTCCGTGCGGCCGAGGTAGTTCGCAAGGACACGCCACGGCTCGATCCCGCGAACCAGGTGAACGCCGACGTTTCGGTGGAGTGGAATGCCGACATCGTCGGGTCCCATCGCGGTCGCGACGCCGATTGAGGCGGCCTCGTTACCGCGACCCGTGTAGAAGGAGCCCGGGATCTTCCCCTGCTTGTAGAGAGCGTGTCCACGCTCCTCGAGCCCGCGCATGAGCAGCATGCTGCGATACATCGAGACGAGCGCCTCCCGATCGAGATCGAGGACGTCATTGCTCTGGGTCGCAAGCATCGCTGCGTCATCCTCGCATCTCGGCGAAGGAGGGGGGCGTTGACGCATCGGGGCGGTCCGCGTAATCTCACGGGCTCGATGCAGCGCGCGTCCGCGAATTCGTATCCGCTTCGCCTCTTCTTTTTCGCGCGCGCATTTACGCGCTAGCCGGCGCCCGCTCCGTTTTCCGCCTCCGCCGGCTAGCTCTCATCGACAGGCGGAGCTCCTTTCCCATCGAACAAGAGAGGTAGACGACCATGGCAATGAACACACAACCCCTTCCGAGAGACCCGTCCCTGCCGCCGGTGCCGGGGATCGGCGAGCGGCCGGCGGAGACTCGTACCCCGCCGGAGGCTGCGCCGCCGTCACCCGAGCCGGCCCCCGACCGCGTGCTCGCACAGCTCCGCGACCAGATCTCCGACACGGACCGGGCCCTGGTCGAGACGATCAACAAGCGCCTCAAGCTGGTTGCGCAGATCAAGCGCTACAAGGCCGAGCGCGGGCTGCCGTTCCTCGATCCCAACCGCGAGGAGTGGATGCTCAGCTACCTGTCGCGAGCGAACCGGGGGCCTCTGTCGCCCCAGGGCCTGCGCGAGATCTACGTCGAGCTCCTCGACCTGACCAAGCGCGAGGTTGCACGCGTGGATAGCTGAGGTCAGCCTCTCCCTACGCGGGCTCGGCGTCGGTCTGGGGCACCTGGTGCATCAGGCTTCGTAGCTCGCTGCCGACCTTTTCGATGCGCTCGTCGGCCGCTCGGGCCCGCAGCTCTTTCAGGCGCGGCTCGCCGGCCTTCATCTGCTCGATCCACTCGTGCGCGAATGCGCCTTCGCGGATGTCGGACAGCAGCTTGCGCATGTTCTCGCGCACGTGATCGTCGATTACCTGCGGCCCGCGGGTCAGGTCGCCGTACTCGGCCGTGTCCGAGATGGAGAAGCGCATTCCGGCCAGCCCGCCCTCGTAGATCAGGTCGACGATCAGCTTCAGCTCGTGCAGGCACTCGTAGTAGGCGATCTCGGGCTGGTAGCCGGCCTCGACGAGCGTCTCGAAGCCGAGCCGGATCAGCTCGGTGACGCCTCCACAGAGCACGGCCTGTTCGCCGAACAGGTCGCTCTCGGTCTCCTCGACGAAGGTCGTCTCGATCACCCCCGCTCGGGTCGCGCCGATGCCGGCGGCGTAAGCGAGCCCGAGCTGGAAGGCGTTGCCGCTCGCGTCCTGCGCAACTGCGACCAGAGCCGGCGTGCCGTACCCCTCGGTGTAGAGCCGCCGGACGATGTGGCCGGGGCCCTTGGGGGCGACCATGATCACGTCGTGTCCTGCGGGCGGCTCGATCCGGCCGTAGTGGACGTTGAAGCCGTGCGCGAAGAGCAGCGCGGCCTCCGGCGCGAGGTTCGGCGCGACGTGCTGCTCGTAGACCTCCGGCTGGACCTGGTCGGGGAGGAGCATCGAGATGACCTGCGCACCGCGCGACGCATCCGCGACCGTTGCGACTGCGAGCCCGGCCTCCTCGGCCGCACCCCATGAGTCGCTTCCCTCGCGGAGGCCGACCTCGACCTCGACTCCCGAGTCGTGCAGGTTGAGGGCGTGGGCGTGACCCTGGCTTCCGTAGCCGATGACGGCGACCTTGCCCTGGAGGAGACCGAGATCCCCTTCGCGATGAACCGTTGCCATGAAACTCCTCTCGTTCAGTGAGTGGTTCGCTGGAGATGCGGGGTGCGCCGGATCGACGCCCGCCGGAGGCCGATGCGGCCGGTGCGGGCGAGCTCGCGGATGCCGTGGGGGCGGACGAGCTCCTCGAAGGAGTCGAGCTCCTCCGGCTCGCCGACAACCTCGACGACGAGCGTGTCGGGGCCGACGTCGGCGACGCGGGCATTGAAGATGTCCGTGAGCGCCATCAGCTCGGCCCGCCGCTCGGGCGGCGCGGCGATCGTAATCAGCGCCAGCTCGCGCTCGACGGACTCGCCCGGCACGAGCTCGCGCACGCGCAGGACGTTGACGAGCTTGTGCATCTGTTTCTCGATCTGCTCGAGCGGCTGCTGCTCGCAGTTGATCCGGAGCGTGATGCAGGACACATCCCCCCGCTCGGTCGGTCCGACCGCGAGGCTCTCGATGTTGAAACCGCGGCGGGCGAACAGCTGGCAGACGCGAACGAGTGCGCCCGGCTTGTCCTCGACGAGAACGGAAAGCGTGTGGATCACGCGACGTTCACCGGCTCGGCCTCCGGCTCCTCGTACTCGATCAGGTCAAGAGCGGCTGCGCCGGCAGGGATCATCGGGAAGCACTGCTCCAGCGGGTCGACCCGCGCGTCCACGACCGCGGTTCGGCCGCAGGCCAGCGCCTCCTCGAGCGCCCCTTCGAGGTCCTGCTCCTCCGTAACGGTGAAGCCTTCCGCTCCGTAGGCCCTGGCGAGTGCGGCGTAGTCGGGGATGGCATGGGTCAGATGCACGTGCGAGTGACGCTGCTCGAAGAACATGGTCTGCCACTGCTGGACCATCCCGAGGTAGCCGTTGTTGACCACGACGGTCACGATCGGGAGGTCCTCGAGCACCGCCGTCGCCAGCTCCTGCGCCGTCATCTGGAAGGAGCCGTCGCCGTCGACGCAGACAACCGTCGCGTCAGGCCGGGCGGCCTTCGCCCCGATCGCGGCCGGAACGCCGTAGCCCATCGTTCCCAGTCCGCCGGAGGTGATGAAGGTGCGAGGTCGATCGCAGACCAGGTACTGCATCGCCCACATCTGGTGCTGACCTACGCCGGTCGTCCAGATCATGTCGTCGCGCCCGGCGGTCAGCCGCTGCAGCGTCTCGAGCACCAGTTGTGGCTTGAGCATTCCGCCGTTGCCGTAGCGGAGCGGAAACGCAAGACGCCATTCAGCTAGCTGGCTGAGCCAGGGCTCGGTGTCGGCGGTTTCGCTCGCCTCTCGCAGCCGGCGGACTTCGGGCACGAGCTGGCCGAGGATCTGCTTGAGGGGGCCGACCACCGGGACGTCCGCGTGGCGGAGCTTCCCGATCTCGGCAGCGTCGACGTCGAGATGGATCACGGTTGCGCCGGGGGCGAAGGCGGCGAGCTTGCCCGTCACCCGGTCGTCGAAGCGTGCTCCAACCGAGACCAGTAGGTCGCAGGTGTTCATCGCCAGGTTCGACCACTTCGGCCCGTGCATTCCCGGCCAGCCGAAGTGCAGCTCGTGCGTCTCCGGGAACGCGCTCTTCGCCATCAGCGTCGTGACGACCGGCAGCCGGCCCACCTCGGCGAGCTCGAGCAGCTCGGCGCAGGCGTCGGCGTTCAGCGTGCCGCCGCCGACGTAGAGGACGGGACGCTCGGCGGCGGCGATCCGGCGGGCGGCTTCGGCGATCTGGCGGGGATGGCCGCTGGTCGGCGGCTTCCAGCCGGGGAGATCGACCTTGTCCGGGTACTGGAAGTCGAGCTCCGCCTCCTGGAGGTCGCGGGGAATGTCGACGAGCACCGGCCCGCAACGACCGGTGTGGGCCACGTGGAATGCGGCCTTCATGACGTGCGGGATCTCCTCGACGTCCTGCACGAGCCACGAGTGCTTGACGATCGGCGTCGTCACGCCCGTGATGTCGCATTCCTGGAAGGCGTCCGTGCCGATCAGGTGGCTCCGTACCTGGCCGGTGACGCAGACCAGGGGTGTCGAATCCATCCACGCGTCTGCGATCGGCGTGACCAGGTTGGTCGCGCCCGGGCCCGAGGTGGCGAACGCGACGCCGGTCCGGCCCGAGGCGCGTGCGAAGCCCTCGGCCATGTGCCCCGCGCCCTGCTCGTGCCGTGCCAGGACATGACGGGCGGTCGTCCCGCGTGCGATCGCGTCGTAGATCGGCAGGACCGCGCCGCCGGGGATCCCGAAGAAGACGTCCACGCCCTCGGCCTCGAGAGAGCGGAGGACTGCGTCGGCGCCGGTCATTCGCGTCGTCATACGGGCTCCGGGAAGAACTCGAAGTCGGTCCGTGAGGACGGCATCAGGTCGAGCACGGCGTCCATGAAGTCGCGCGTCGTCGCGGCGACGCCGCCGCCGACGAGGTCGGCGGTCCGGTGGCCCGCCGCAAGTGCGCCCGAGACGGCTCGTTCGAGTGTCTTGGCTGCGGCGCGCTCCTCGAGCCCTTCGCCGAGCATCAGCGCGGCTGCGAGCAGGATCCCGCTCGGGTTCGCAACCCCCTGGCCCGCGATCTGGCGTGCGGAACCGTGCGTTGGGCCGAACACCCCGGGTCCAGTCGAGGACAGCCGCCCGGAGGCGATGATCCGTGACCCGTTGCGGCTTGCGGCGGCGAGGTCGGAGACGAGCTCGGCGTGCTCCTGCTGGGTGACGACCACGCAGAACCGGTTCGGGTCGTTCATCAGCAGCGGCAGGGCCTTGCTCAGCGACAGGCGCTCGGCGTGAACGCCCGGCTGGCGCTCGGCCTCCCGGTCGACGATCTCGCTCCAGGCTGCGCTCTCGCCGACCGCGGTCACGCGACCGTGGCGCGACCGGGCGAGGTCGAACGCGCGGCTGACGACGAACGGCTCCAACTCGTCGACAAGCGGACTGACGATCGCGATGTCGCCGTCGGGCAGCCGCACGCGCTGGACGCGCCAGGTCAAGTCGAGCTCGGCCTTGACGCCCTCGAGGGCAGGTTCTCTGGTCAGGGCGACGAGGACGGCGTCGGCCTGCCGGCAGGCGGCCCGCGTCGAGGCCGGCAGCGGGTGACCGTGTCGTGCAACGGCTTCGCCAGCAAACGGCGGATGGAGCTCGTCGATGCCGAACCCGTGTAGCCGACCGGCCTCCGAGAGTGCGCGGCTTGCCTCGGCCATCAGCTCGGGGCCGATGCCGTCTCCACTCAGGCAGGCAACTGTGTAGCGCTTGCTCATCGGTCGACCTTCGGCCGATGAGTGGGGAGGGGCCGGGGGGGG
>DATCPA010000070.1:0-11303 GCA_036564335.1 Gaiellaceae bacterium | reverse complement strand
CTCGCGCTCGGGGCGCTGGCCACGGTCGTCGCACTCCGTCGGCGCACGGCGCCGCTCCGCCCGGCCCTGCCCGTCGCGCTCGCGTCCGCGGTCTTCCTCGGCTGGATCGTCGCCTCGTGCTTCTACCCGCTGCTCGGCAGCGACCCGTACACCTGGCGGACGCACCTCGTCAGCGCGGGGAAGTTCGTCGAGTACGTCCTGCTCGCATGGGCCGTGCTCGTGCTCGTCCGGCGGCGCGCCGACCTGAACGTGATCTCCGGCGCGCTCGTGCTCTGGAGCATGGCCGCAAGCGTCGTCGGTCTGCTCCAGATGTGCGGCGTCGAGATCAGCAGTGCCTGGCCCGCCGGCCGGCGCCAGCCCTCGTTCCTCGGCCACCATGACTTCGCCGCGCTCTCGGGGGCAGCCGCCTCGGTCGCAATCGTGGCGATCGCGCTGCCGGCGGCACGGGTGGACCGCCGGCTCGCCCTCGCGGGGGGGATCAGCGGCGTCGCGGGCCTGATCGTCTCCGGATCGAGCGCGGGCGCAGCCGGCTTCGGCATCGCAGCGATCGCGGCGGCGATCGTCGTCCGGCGATCGCTGCGCCGCGTGGCCGCGGTACTCGCGATCGCGGCAGTGGCCGGCGGCGGCGTCGTGCTGCTGCGAGGCGGCGACATCGCCAACTTCCTCCACTTCCTCGGAGTGGGCAAGAAGGAGCAGACCGTCGGCGTCGAGACCTACACGCAGCGGACGCTGCTCGTCTACCTCGGCTGGCGCATGTTCCTCGACCACCCCGCGGTCGGCGTCGGCTGGGACGGGTCGGCCGAGCGCTGGGCCTACGAGCCGTACCTGGCGGATGCCCACCGAAAGTTCCCGGACGCGCCGCCGCTCGCATTCCCCTCCCCCGCGCACCCGTGGGGAGTGCAAAACGCCTACGTGCAGGCGCTCTCCGACCTGGGAATCGTCGGCACGGTTTTCTTCCTCGGCCTGCTCGCGACCTGCCTCCTCGCAGCCGGGCGTCGCGCGCTGCGCGCGCCTCCCGATCAGGCGCTGGTCGCCTTGCTCTCCGTGTGCTGGCTACTCGTGGCGATGGGAGTGCTCTCGGCGAGCGGGTTCGTCGCGGGCATCCCGGTCGACGCGCTCACCTGGCTCGCGGTCGGTCTCGTCGCAACCGCTGCCGCCGGCCTCGCCGATGCCCCGGCCTGACCCTGCCCGCACCGCGCATGCGCGCGCACCGCGCCGCAGCTCGATCACGTGGAGCGTTCGTGCACCGCTCGTCGCCTGGCTTCAGGCCGAAGCAGAGCGCGCCGCCGCCGACCTGGGCAGCTACCGGGTGCTCGACGTCGGCTGCGGCTACCGGCCCTACGAACCGTTCTTCGCGCCCCGAGCGTCCGAGTACGTCGGCGTCGACATGGACAACCCCGCTGCCGACCTGCAGGGCGTCGTCGAGGCGCTGCCCGTCCCCGACCACTCGTTCGACGTCGTCCTCTGCACCCAGGTGCTGGAGCACACCAGCGACCCCGCCCTCGCCGTGCGCGAGCTCGCGCGGGTCGTCGCGCCGGGCGGGCGAGTGCTCGCCTCCACGCACGGCACCGCGGTCTACCACCCGGCGCCGAACGACTTCTGGCGCTGGACGCACACGGGCCTCGAGCTGCTCTTCACGACGAACGCCGACTGGCGCTCGGTGACCGTGCGGCCCGGTGCCGGCACAGCGTCGTGCCTGGCAATGCTGCTGGCGACGTACGTCGACCTGGCCGCCCAGAAGGCGCACGCACGGCCGCTCGGTTACCCGTTCGTCTGGACGCTGAACAGCAGCGGCGCGCTGGTCGACCGCCTGTCCCGCCGGCTGCGCGAGCCCGTACCCGGAACGATCTTCGCCAACTTCCACGTCGTCGCCGAGGCGCCGTCGTGACTCACCTCTTCGCCGCGTCCTCCAGGAGCCGCTCCAGCCGTCCGTAGATCCGCTCGGGCGCCAGACGCTCGACCGAAGGAGCCGCCCCGGCCCGCAACCTCGCCTGCAGCTCCGCATCGGCGAAGAAGCGGCGGATCGCTCCGGCCAGCGCCTCTGGGTCGCCGGCCGGGACGAGCAGGCCGTTCCGGCCGTCCTCGAGCACCTCGACGACGCCGCCCACGGCCGTGGAGACGACGGGCGTTCCGACAGCCAGCGCCTCGGCGACCACGAGCCCGAAGCTCTCCCAGCTCGACGACAGAAGTGCTGCGTCGGCAGCCCTGAAAAGCTCGAACACCGCCTGGCGCGGCTGGGCGCCGAGGAAGCGGGCACGGTTGCCCAGCCCGAGCTCGTCGGCCAGCGCCTGCGCCCGGTCCCGTTCCGGGCCGGCGCCGGCGACGACGAGCGAGACGTCCTCGACCAGGCTTAGGGCCCGGAGCGCGACGTCGAGCGACTTCTGGGGGGCGAGCCGCCCGGCGAGCACGAGGGTCGGCCCCTCGAGCCCGTAGCGGCGGCGCAGCTCCTCGCGTCCCTCGAGCGGCGGCACGGTGAGGGCGTGCGGCAGGACCTCGACCCGTGCGGGATCGACCCCCCAGCCGATCACGAGCTCGCGCAACCAGGCGGACGGGCAGACGATACGGGCGGCGCTTTCCACCTCGCGGTCCCGGGCCCACCTCAGCGCGCCCAGGCGCAGCCCTCGCTCGTGCTGGAACCGGTCGAGCGTGACCTCCGTCAGCCCGCGCCAGTGTGCGCGCTCGAAGGCCGGATCGCTCGGCAGCCGCTGGACGCGCGGCGTTCCAGCCAGGCGGGCGCCGACGGTGCTCCTCCCCTCCATCCCGGTTGAGTAGACGACGTCGCGGCCGCGCGCGCGGGAGGAGACGAGCGCGGCGGCGCGCACGTGGCGGACACCGGGCGGCAGCCTGCGGGAGACCCACCGCACCGGATACGCGGCCGGCGCAGGCGCCGAATCCGCAGTGGTCACGACCTCCACCTCGTGCCCGCGGCCCGCCAGGTAGTCGCACACCTCGGGTGCGTGGCTGGCGGGGCCCCCCGCGTCGGGCGGCCAGATTCCCGAGACGACCAGGACCTTCACGTTCGTAGGCTAGTGCTCTGGCCGACTACGATGGCGCTCCGGATGGCGAACGTCCTCGTCACGGGGGGTGCCGGCTTCATCGGCTCGAACCTCGTCCGCGCACTCCTCGAGCGGGGCGACAGCGTCCGCGTCCTCGACAACTTCTCGACCGGGTACCGGGTCAACCTCGACGGCCTCGACATCGAGATCGTCGAGGGCGAGCTGCGGAGCTACGAACGGGTGCACAACGCGGTCCGCGGCACTGAGGTCGTCTACCACCTGGGCGCGCTCGGCTCGGTGCCCCGGTCGGTGCAGGACCCGCTGACCTCGAACGCGGTCAACGTCGAGGGGACACTGAACGTGCTGCTGGCGGCGCGCGACGAGGGCGTCCGGCGCGTGATCTTCTCCTCGAGCTCGTCCGTGTACGGGCTGCAGAGCGACCTACCGGTGGCGGAGGAGCTGGTGCTCGACCCGATCTCGCCGTACGGGGTCGCGAAGCTGGCCGCGGAGCGCTACGCGATCGCGTTCTCGCGCATCTACGAGCTCTTCGAGAGCGTCGTCGTTCGCTACTTCAACGTCTTCGGGCCGCGCCAGAGCGCGTTCTCGCAATACGCCGCTGTGATCCCCCTCTTCATCGACGCAATCTCCCGCGGCGGGCCGGTCCGGATCGAGGGTGACGGCGAGCAGCGTCGCGACTTCACCTACGTCGAGAACGTCGTCGACGGAACGCTCCGCGCCGCGGACAGCGCGGGCGCGAGCGGACGGATCTTCAACATCGCCGCGAGCTCGCCCGCGAGCGTCAACCAACTCGCCGACACGATCGGCCGGATCCTCGGCAAGGAGGTCGAGCGGACGGAGGCACCAGCACGCGCCGGGGACATCCGCGACTCGTGGGCGGACGTCACCGCGGCCCGCGAGGTGCTCGGCTACGAGCCGTCCGTCGGTCTGGAGGAAGGGCTCCGCCGCACGGTCGAGTTCCTCGGTGCGTAACCGGTCGCCACTGCAGGTGACAGCCGCCGAGCCGATCCGGATTCTGCGGGTGATCGCCCGGCTGAACATGGGCGGACCGGCGCTCCACGTCGCCTATCTCTCGGCCGGGCTCCGCGACCGCGGCTACGTGACGACGCTCGTCGCAGGCGGCGTCAGCCAGGGCGAGGAGTCGATGGCCTACGCGGCGGACGAACTCGGGGTTCAGGTGACAACCCTGCCTCACCTCCACCGCGAGATCTCGCCGGTGCGCGACCTGCTCGCCATCTTCCGGCTCGCCCGGATCATGCGCGAGCAGCGACCGCACATCCTGCACACCCACACGGCCAAGGCCGGTGCGATCGGCCGCGTCGCGGCGCTGCTCGCCCGGGGCGCACGGCCCCCGATCGTCGTGCACACCTTCCACGGCCATGTGCTGTTCGGCTACTTCGGCGGCGTTCGCTCGTGGCTGTTCCGCTGGGTCGAGCGGCGGCTGGCCCACATCACCGACGCGCTGGTCGCCGTGAGCCCTGAGGTGCGCGACGACCTCGTCGCCCTCGGCGTCGCACCGGAGAGGAAGTTCGTCGTCATCCGCGTCGGCATCGAGCTCGACGAGCGCGTCGCCGGGAGCCAGGAAACGCGCGACGAGACGCGCCGGATCATGGGCATCGGCGCCGAGCGCTTCGTCGTCGGCTGGATCGGGCGCATGACCGGGGTCAAGCGGGCGGAGGACGTTCTCCGCGCCTTCAAGCTCCTGCGCGACCATGGCGTCGACGCGACCCTGTGCATGGTCGGCGACGGCCCCGACCGGGAGCGGGTCGAGCAGCTCGCGGGAAGCCTCGGAATCATGCGCGACTGCCTCTTCCCCGGCTACCAGGAGGAGATCGGCCCTTTCTTCGGCGCGTTCGACGTCTTCGTGCTCCCCTCGGCCAACGAGGGGACGCCGGTGACGGCGATCGAGGCGCTGGCGAGCGGCTGCCCTGTCGTCGCAACCCGGGTGGGCGGCGTCCCGGACGTCGTCCGCGACGGCGAGGACGGCTTCCTTGTCGAGGGCGGCGATGTGGCGGCGCTGGCCGAGCGCCTCGTCCGGCTCGCCGCAGACCCCGCCCTGCGCGCCCGGATGGGCGCGGCAGGACGCGACCGTGTCGTCCCCCGCTACGGCGTCGGGCGCCTGATCGGCGACGTCGACGGCCTGTACCGCGAGTTACTCGCCGGCAAAGGCCTCAGTGCGCCATCTTCCTGAACGCGTCGAACGCGGGCTTCTTCCGTCCCTCCACGGTAACCAGGCCTGATTGCCAGCCGGAGAGCTGCGGCTCGTCTTTGACGAGGAACCAGAGCATCATGCTGATCCGCGGGTTCTTCCGTGCGATCGCGAACGCCTGGGTGAGATACCGGGCCTGGAGCGCCCAGGAGACGCCGAACTGGTTGTCCGGCGGCCTCGTCTGGTAGCCGTACTCGGTGATCCAGAACTTCTTCGGGCCGTACAGGCGGGTGACCTCCGAGATCAGGTCGTCGATGTTCGCGAGCGTTACCGCGGTCGGCCTGCCGCCGCCCTTCGTCGGAGGCGGCTTCGTCGCCGGCGTCTCGGTCGGCGTGCCGTAATAGGGATTGTGCGCGTAGGCGTCGAAGGTCTTCATCCCCGCTTTCTTCGCTGCGCTCAGGAACGCGATCGGCGCGACGGCGGGGCGGGCGCTCAGCGGGTCGTTGTTCCCGCGCGGCCCGGTCACGCCGCAGGCGACCTGCTCCCCGTCGTAGAGCGTCGCGTGCACCCCGTTGTAGACGGCGTTGCAGATCTTCGCGTAGTCGACGGCGCTCTGGATCGCCCACTTTCCGCCGCGGCGCACGTACTGCGGGCGGAGGAAGACCGGGTTGTTCGGCTCGTTCCACGCCGCCCACAGGCGCACGGCCGGCAGCGTGCGGCCGTCGGTGCCGGTGTAGTTGCCGCTGTAGCGCGCCGCCGCCGCGTAGGCGAAGTCCCGCAGGTCGGTGAAGTTCTTCGGCGGCCGGTTCGGACTGCCGCCGCCGTTCGCCCAGCGCGGCGTTCCGGTGATCGAGAACAGCAGCTGGATCTTGTAGGCCCCGGCGAAGGCGGCGACGCGGTCGTACAGCGACCAGTCGTAGCCCGCATCGCGGGGATCGGCGGCGTCGAACGGCCGCGTCTTTGCGACACCGATCTTGCCGCCCCAGTAGAGGTTGACGCGGAGCACGTTGATGCCCAGCGTCTGATAGCGCGTGAACACCTGCGTCGAGTCGTCGTAGAACGTCGAGCCCTCGTCGTAGATGCCGATCAGCATCCCGGACGAGGCCGTGGCCGCAGGCACGGACAAGGCGGCGGCGGCGAGCACAGCCGCCAGGACCCACCGGCGGTCAGACACTCACGGGTGCCCTTCCGAGCATCCGCCGCAGACCTTCCTCGAGCTCGATCTCCGGCTGCCAGCCGAGCACCTGCGTGGCGCGGGTGATGTCGGGCTGACGGACCTGCGGATCGTCGACCGGAAGCGCCTCGTAGACGATCTCGCTGGTCGAGTCGGTCAGCCGCAGCACGGTCTGGGCAAGCTCCAGGATCGTGAACTCGTGCGGATTGCCGAGGTTCACGGGATAGTGCTCGCTGCTCTCGGCCAGTAGGACGAGCCCGCGGACCAGGTCGTCGACGTAGCAGAAGCTCCGCGTCTGCGAGCCGTCGCCGAAGACCGTCAGCGGCTCGTTCGCGAGCGCTTGACGGACGAAGGTCGGGATCGCGCGCCCGTCGTGGGGTCTCATTCGGCTCCCGTAAGTGTTGAAAATTCGCACGATCGCCGTGTTCAGTCCCTGCTGGTTGTGGTACGCCATCGTCAGCGCCTCTGCATAGCGCTTCGCCTCGTCGTAGACACCGCGCGGGCCGATCGGGTTGACGTGCCCCCAGTAGGTCTCCGGCTGCGGGTGCACCTGCGGGTCGCCGTAGACCTCGCTGGTCGAGGCGAGCAGGAACCGGGCACGCTTGAACTTGGCGAGCCCGAGCGCGTGGTGCGTCCCGTACGAGCCGACCTTGAGCGAGTGCAGCGGCATCCGCATGTAGTCGACGGGGCTGGCGAGGGCTGCAAAGTGGTAGACGAAGTCGATCGGCTCGTCCACGTCGAGATGCTCGGTCACGTCGTGGTGCAGAAAGACGAACGAGTCGTCGCGGATGTGCTCGATGTTCCCGAGCGTGCTCGTGACGAGGTTATCCACACAGATCACCCGCTGACCGCGGGCGAGCAGGTACTCGCAGAGGTGGGAGCCGAGGAAGCCTGCGCCCCCCGTGACGACGGAGACTGGCACCGAGCGCGCATTGTAGACAGTGGCCTTGCGGGCTTAACGGCCTCCTAACTACTTCCGGGGGAATGGTTCGGCCCGGGAGGTGACAATCTCCCCCTGCCGATGCGATTCCTCCTCGGGCTCGTCACAGCAGCTGCCGTGCTGGCTGCCGCCGGCGCTCTCTGGGCTCCGGCCGCAGAGGCCGGGCGCCCGCCTGGCTGCGTGCAGCACCGCGTCACCTCGAGCTACGCGGGCAGCGTGCTGCGCGCGCTGCGTGCCAAGCGCGACGTCTGGGGCAACGACCTGATCGGCCGTCCGAACGGCCCGACGTATGCCGCCGTACGCCGCCTCCTGAAGCCGCTGCTCTACGCGCGCGGGTGGAAGAAGTCGCTGACCTCATCCGGTCTCTACTACCTGCCGTTCGCCCAGCCGCTGGGCGTTCGCGGGGCGACGACCGTCGCGCTCCACGTCGCCGACGGAAGCGAGATCCTCTCGCAGACGGCGACCGGGCCGCGACTGACTGTGTTCGTCGGGCGGTACGGTCTGGAGCGCTACGGGTCCTGCCTCTCCCGCCTGGCACCTGCCAAGCTCGCGCAGGGTTACCTGCCTGTTCTGCAGACGAAGTATGTGGACCGGGACGGGACGCACTACCTTCAGGAGTCGTTCTCGGTCCGCGGCCTCGACACGGGCTCGCTCGTCAGCTTTCTTCGATTGACGGTCGAGGCCGGCTCGGCCAGGGGTGCCGTCGTGCGGTTCGTGACGCGCCCCACGGCTCATGCCCGGAAGGCTCAGGGCGCCGTGCACTCGTCGGTGCGCTACCGGGTCGCAGCCGGAGAGTCGCGAACGGTCTACGCAGGCTGGATCCCCGACTCGACCGGAGGCCACACCGTGCCGATCGACGAACGGACCTACGAGATCGGCCGCGAGCGCCTGATCCGTTTCTGGGAGGCCCGCCTCGGCCAGACGACCTTCGAGGTCCCCGAGCGAGTCGTCGAGAACGCCCAGCGCAGCCTCATCGTCCAGGATCTCGGGCTGACCTGGCGCTACAGCGTCGGCAACCAGTACCAGGAGTTCTCGTTCGCCGAGGCCCTCGACGTGGCCGAGGTGCTGGCCGAGTACGGGCTCGGCGGCGTCACGAAGGAGATCCTGCGCACCGGCCTGGGACGATTGGCGGCGACCCGCTCGAACTGGCGGATGGGCGAGAAGCTCGCGGCGACCGCGCACTACTACCGTCTGACCGGCGACCGTGAGTACGTCACCGAGACGACTCCGACGCTGAAGCGGCTCGTCGCCCTCCTCGGGCGCCAGATCACGAGGCGGCACGGAGGCGGCCTGCTCCGGAGGGAGCGGTTCTCGTCGGACGTCGCCGCAAAGGTGTACGGCCTCCACTCGCAAGCGGCCGTCTGGCAGGGGCTGCACGCGATGGCCGGCGTCTGGGCCGAGACCGGGCAGCCGGCGCTCGCTCTCCGGGCGCACGCGCTCGCCAAACGGCTCGGGACCGGACTGCACGCGGCGGTGCGGACGTCCGAGCACCGGCTGAAGGACGGCACGCTGTTCGTGCCGGCCGCCCTGCTCGCGAATCACAAGCCCTTCGATGCGCTGACAGCGTCACGGCCGGGGAGCTACTGGAACCTCGTGGTGCCGTACGCGCTCGCCTCCGGATTCTTCAGGCCGCGCGGGCGCGAGGCGAACGGAATCTACCGGTACATGCTGGCCCACGGCTCGCGCCTGCTCGGCCTCGTCCGGGCGGGTGCCTACTCGCTCTACGACAAGCCGCGGTATCCGGTCTCGGGCACCGACCAGGTGTACGGCCTCAACGTCGCCCGGTTCCTCGCCGACAACGACCGGCCCGACCAGCTCGTGCTCAGCCTCTACGGGATGCTGGGCGCATCGATGACTCCCGACACCTTCGTGTCGGGCGAGGCGGCGACCGTCGCGCCGCTGCGCGGCGCCGCCTACCGGTCGATGTACAACCCGCCGAACACCGCGAGCAACTCGGCCTTCCTCGAGACGCTAAGGCTGATGCTCGTCCACGAGACGCGGGATGCGAACGGCCGGCCGGTCGGCCTCGAGCTCGCCTACTCGACGCCGCGACCCTGGCTCGGCGTCGGGAAGAGAATCGCAGTCCACGAGGCCCCGACGCCGTTCGGGCCACTGTCGTACGAGCTCCGCTCGCTCGCCGGTCGGATCGAGGGCACCGTCGTCGTGCCCTCACGTCGCCCGCCGCGTACGCTGCGCCTCCGGCTGCGTCTGCCGCACGGCGAACGCATCGCGGCCGTGCGAGTCAACGGCCGCCCGCGGCCGTTCGACAGGCGGACGGGGACGATCGTTCTCTCCCGGCTGCGCGGCCAGTTCAACCTGGTCGCCGCGCTACGCCGTTAGCGCAAGTCCTTGTTCGACTCCATGTCGAACCACATGGCGAACAGGGTGAACTGCGAGCCGAAGATCAGCAGCAGCGCGACCAGCACGCCGGTCGCCGCGGTGATCCCGTGGCCGAGGCTGCGCAGCACGATCAGCGCGATCCCGAGGCCGAGGCCGACGAGCGTCATCAGCAGGCCGAAGAGATAGAAGAAGACCAGCGGGTGGAAGTCGCGGATGACGTACTTCTCCCGCAATCGCCAGAAGAACCCCTTCACGAGCAGCCACGAGATCTGCGGGACGACCGAGCGCAGCTTGATCCCGGAGCGCTCGCCGACGCCGTAGACCGGCCGTGAGGGGAAGTCCCGCACGCGCGCATTGACCACGTTCAGGTGCACGAGCATGTCGTTGGGGAAGCCGTAGCGCGGATAGATCCGGTCGAGGTCGAGCCGCTCGAGGGTCTCGAGGTTGACCGCCGTGTACCCCGACTGGGAGTCGGCGACGTGCCAGTAGCCCGAGGCGATCTTCGTCAGCAGCGAGAGCACGGCGTTGCCGAGGTAGCGGTGCTTCGGGATCAGCTGCCACGCCTGGCCGGTGAAGAGGCGGTTGGCCTTCGCGTAGTCGACCTCACCGCGGGCGACCGGCGCGACGAGCGCCTCGAGGTCGGCCGGGTCCATCTGGTTGTCAGCCGCCATCACGCAGGTGACGTCGATCCGGCCGGCGATCGCGCGCTCGTAGCCGGAGACGATCGCCGCACCGACACCGCGGTTCCGCTCGTGAACGACGACCTCGATCCGTGGGTCGGCAGCTATCGCCGCCCTCGCGCGCTCTGCCGTCGCGTCGCGCGAGGCGTCGTCGACGACGCAGACGCGGTCGACGAAGTCGGGGATCCCGGCGAGCGTCTGCGGCAGCAAGACCTCCTCGTCGTAGGCAGGTACGACCACCGCCACGCTCTTTCCCTCGAACATCAGACCTCGGAGCGGGTGCGTGCTGCGACCGGGTCCCAGAGCAGCGCGGCGAGGATGCCGACGATCAGCCCGATCAGCCCGCCGACCGCTGCACCGGTGCGGCTGTTCGGGCCCGCGGTCTTCGTGGCCACGGCCGGCGAGGTGACGCGGGCGCGCTCGACGTTCTCTGCCAGAGACAGGAACTGCTGGGCCGACAGGCGGTCCGACTCGAGCTGGCCGAGCCGCTGCTCGACCGTGACGAGGGTGGTGTTGATGTTCGCGAGCAGGAGCAGGCGCTCGGTGGCGGCCAGCGACCTGTCGGCGAGGATCTTCGTCTGCTGCTGCTGGGCAATCGCGAAGCGGTTGTTGTTCCGCGCGATGCTCTTGTCGTCGAAGTCGATCTGCTCCTTCAGCTTCTCGATCTTCACGTTCGTGTAGCCGGAGACCGAGCCGATGACGACGTCGGCCAGGCGATTCGCCGCAGCGGCGATCTTGCGCGGCGGCGAGCCCGTGACGGTGATCGCTATCAGCGGCGCCGGTGTCCCGACCTTGGCCGCCGTGATGCCCAGGATCGGCTTCGTCGTGATGTGACCGCGCAGCCGCCCCGGCTTCAGCCCCGACTTACCTGCCACCGAACGCACGACCGCCTCGCTCGTGACGAGGTTGGAAACGAGCCCGAGCGAGGTCGGCGCACTGGAGACGGGCGCCGCTCCCTCAGGCGCGAGCGGCTGGCCGAGGTAGACCTGGGCAGTCGCCTTGTAGG
>DATCPA010000042.1:0-6003 GCA_036564335.1 Gaiellaceae bacterium | reverse complement strand
GCCTCCAGCGTGCCACGCTGGCGCTCTCCCAGCTGAGCTACGGCCCCCTGTTCGCCCGCCAGTGTAGCGCCGAACTCGTACTCCTCGGCCCAGTTGATTCCTCTCCGCTGGTTGTTCTTGGACGGCCGCAACCGAAGCTGGATAGCGGTGTGGCCGCCCCAGTCCTCGAATCTGAAGAAGTAGCACTTGCCGAGCTCGACGCAGTACGCAGCAAAGGCGTCGACTTCGTCGGCCGTGTATCCGCGCTTGAGCAATCCGCTTCTCGTGCGGCGGCAGCGGTAGCACCTGATGACGAGCACATCCCCGTGTCGCGCTGCCCATTTGCACTGGACGCGAGTGAGGCGGCCGTCGATGTCGAGAATGAGGTCGCACCGCGTCCCGTCACTGATGGGCTTGTAGACATCGATGCCGAGCTTTACGGCCTCGTGAATGATCGCCGTCTCGGCAATCGAGCCCTTCTGATCCGTGCTGAGCACGGTCCCTATGGTAGTTGCCCTCTCGGACAACTAGGCCGAAACGGCCTCGACCGAAACGGACGGCACGTCGCCCCACAGATCCTCGAGGTTGTAGTACTCCCGCGCCTCGGGCGTGAACACGTGCAGGACGACGTCGAGGTAGTCGGCGACGACCCACGTCGCCTCCTGCACGCCGTCGACCGACCCCGGCAGCGTGCGCGACTCGGCCTTCAGCGCGCTGTGCACCTCGTCGTAGATCGCCTTCGTCTGCCGGGCGTTCTGGCCCGTGCAGATGACGAAATAGTCGGTGTACGTGCACACCGGCCGCATGTCCAGGATGACGACGTCCCTGGCCAGCTTCTCCTGGGCGAGGCCGGCGATCCGGCGTGCTTGCTCGAGAGGCGTCAGTCGGTCAGATCTCCGCGTCGTGGAATAGCGTCAGTTTAGCGGCGGTAGAGGCCGTGGTCGGCGATTTCTGCCGCGACCGCCGGGGGCACGAGGCCGTCGATCGGCTCGCCCCGGGCCACCCGCTCCCGGATCTCCCGCGAGGAGACGGGCTGCGGCTCGATCTCGAAAAAGAGGACGCGCTCGGGGTGAGCGAGGCCGGCGAGAACCTGGTCGAGCCGCTCCTGCGGATAGCCGGGGCGGCTCGCGACGCCGAGCCGCGCAAGCTCGAGCACCGCGTCCGGCTCCTTCCAGTGCGGGAAGTCGGCGAACTCGTCGGCGCCGATCAGGAAGACGGGCTCGTCCCAGCGCCCCTCGCGAAGCATGTCGACGGTTCGCGCGTGGCGGTCGAGCTCGACCTCGCGGCCGGGGAACGCGGCGCGCGCCAGCTCGAGGCGGGTCTCGGCCGGACTGTGCACTGTCTTGTGTCCCGGCTCGGCGACGACGACCACGACAAGCCGGTCGAGCCCCAGCTGTCGGACGGCCGCGTCAGCGAGCGCGACGTGCCCCACGTGCGGAGGATCGAACGCACCGCCGAGCAGCCCGGTCACGAGAGAACCAGCGTCTCGTCCCCCACCTCGACCTCGCTGCCCTTCCGGGCGCCGGCCGCGCGAAGCGCGGCCTCGAGCTCGTGGGCCGGCGGCGGGTCGCCGAGCACGCGGAAGCCGCGGTCGGTGCGGAGGATCCGGTAGGCGACGGCGCGCGGCTGCGGCCGGTAGACGAGGAACTCGGCGAGACCTGCGGGATCTGTCTGGGGCGGAGCCGTCGGCGGGCAGAGCTCGAACAGCTTGCGCCTGAACTGCTCGACGCCTTCGCCCGTAGCCGCCGACAGAAGAAAGACCCCCACGATCCGTTCGTCGTCGAGCCCGAGGCTCGGCGGGGAAGGGAGGAGATCCACCTTGTTCAGGACGACGACCTGCGGGCGCTCGTCCAGTTCCGCCCCGTATTCGGCCAGCTCGTGGTCGATCGCGCGGAACTGCTCGGCGGGATCGCCGGCGGCGGCGTCGATCACGTGGACGAGGACGCGCGCACGCTCGAGGTGCGCGAGGAACTCGTGGCCGAGCCCGACTCCACGGCTCGCACCCTCGATCAAGCCCGGGACGTCCGCGACCGTGAGTTGACGCCCCTCGGGCGACTCGACGGTTCCGAGCACCGGCTGGAGCGTGGTGAACGGGTAGTCGGCGACCTTCGGCTTGGCGTTCGAGATCCGCCGCAGCAGCGACGACTTGCCCGCGTTCGGAAGCCCCACGAGCGCGGCGTCGGCGACCAGCTTCAGGCGCAGGTCGAGCTGTGCGTCCTCGCCCGGCAGCCCGGTCTCGGCGAAGCGCGGAGTCTGGCGCGTCGGGGTGGCGAAATGGCGGTTGCCGCGCCCGCCTGGACCGCCGCGCGCGACGACGATCCGCGAGCCGGCGGCGGCCAGGTCGGCGACGACCTGTGCTTCGGGGTCCAGCACCTGGGTCCCCACGGCGACACGCAGCTCGATGTCGGGACCGTTGGCACCGTGCTTGCCGCTGCCCCGGCCCGGCTCCCCGCGGGCGGCCTTGAAGATCCGCTTCGAGCGGAAGGCCGAGAGATCGCGGAGGTCGGGATCCGCAACCAGAACCACGTCGCCCCCACGGCCGCCGTCGCCGCCGTCAGGACCACCCTTCGGCACGTGCTTCTCGCGACGAAAGCTGAGACCGCCGTCTCCGCCACGGCCCGCAACCACCTCGATCTTCGCCCGATCGTGAAACATCCTCCGAGCCTACCGCCCGGCAGGAGCGATCAGGCGCCGAGCTCGATCCGGTCCCGGCCGCCGCTCTTCGCCTGATAGAGCGCCCGGTCGGCGGTGACGAGCGGCTCGTCCCCGTCCGCCAACGAAGCCTGGTCGAGCAGGACAACGCCGATGCTCGCCGTCACCGTCAACTCGGTCTCTCCACTGGTGATCTTCAGCTCGTGGAGCGCATCCGCCAGGCTGGTCGCTACCCCTTCAGCGTCCTCGCCGCCGGTCTCGACGGCGATCGCGGCGAACTCATCGCCGCCCAGCCGAGCCACGACGTCCGTCTCGCGGAGCCGCTCGCGCAACGCCGCCGCCACTGCGACGAGCACCTCGTCGCCGGTCTTGTGCCCGCACGTGTCGTTGACCTCCTTGAAACGGTCGAGATCGATCAGCAGCAGGGTCGCCTGTCCGCCGTGACGTCGCAGCCGGAGCAGCGTGAGCTGCAGTTCCTCGTCGAAGCGCCGGCGGTTCAGGAGGCCTGTCAGCGAGTCGTGATCGGCGAGCTCCTTGAGCCTCTCCTCGGCTCGCTTGCGGTCGGTCACGTTCTCGATCTGCGAAATGAAGTGGAGCGGCTTGCCGTCGGGGTCGTGGACAAGCGAGCTCGAGATGCGGACCCACATCGTGTCGCCGTTAGGCCTCACGTACCGCTTCTCGATCCGCATCGCGCGTTCCTCGCCTTCGATCACGCGCTGTACCTCGGCAAGGTTTCTCTCGAGATCGTCCGGATGGGTGATGTCGTGGAAGGTGCCGGCGAGCAACTCCGACTCCGTGTAGCCGGTGATCTCGGACAGCATCGGATTGACGCGCAGCCAGCGCCCGTCCAGATCGACGAGGCCCATGCCGATCGGCGCATTATCGAACGCGCTGCGGAAGCGCTCCTCGGCCTCCTCGAGCGCGCGATGTGTGCGAACGCGCTCGGTCACGTCCTCGATCTGCGCAACGAAGTGCACCGGCCGGCCGTCGCCGTCCCGGGCGAGCGTGCTCGTCAGCGCCACCCACACGACCGTGCCGTCAGAGCGGAGGTAGCGCTTCTCGATCCCGAGCCTGTCCACCTCGCCGTCGAGCTGCCTGCGAGTGTGCTCGATGCTGTCCTCCAGATCGTCGGGATGCGTCACGTCCATGAACGTCCGGCTCGTCAGCTCGGCTGGGCTGTAGCCGAGCAGATCGCAGAACGCCGCGTTGACCTGGAGCCAGCGCCCCTCGGGCGAGACGAGCGCCATCCCGATCGGCGCGCCGTCGAAGGCCCGGTGGAAGCGTTCCTCCACGGCTGCCAGCTCTCGCTGGGCGAAGATGCGCGCGGTGATGTCCTCGATCTGAGCGACCGTGTAGAGCGGCTCACCGTCCGCGCCGCGGACGATCGTGCTGCTGACCGCGGCCCAGACCACCGAGTCGTCCGCTCGCACATAGCGCTTCTCGATCCGCTTCGCCTCCTCGGGCGCCGTCAGTTGCTTCTTCCTGCGCCGGATGCTGCTCGACCGATCGTCGGGATGGGTGACGTCCAGGAAGGTGAGCTCGAGCAACTCCTCCTCCGAGTAGCCCAGCAGCTCGCAGAGGGCCGGGTTGACCTGTGACCAGCGTCCCTCGGGCGTGAGCAGCGCCATTCCGATCGGCGCGTTCTCGAACGCGACACGGAAGCGCTCGGCCGCCCGCGCCACGGCCTCGTCGGCTTCCTTGCGGGCCGTGAAGTCGAGGCACGTCCCGACCCAGCCGATCACCTTTTCGTCCTGGTCGCGAAGCGTGGCCGCGTAGCCCTCGATCCACGAGACGGTGCCATCCGGCCGTACGAATCGGTACTCGACGACGGAGTCCCGGCCGTGCGCTCCGGCCTCCGCCCACTCCCGGTTCACGCGGGCGGCGTCGTCAGGATGCAGGGCGGAGGCCCAGCCGTCCCCCAGCGCCTGCTCAGGGCTCAGCCCGGCGAGCTCGCACCACCGCTGATTGACGTAGAGGCAGTCCCCTTCGGCACTGGAAACGAAGATCCCGACGGGCGTATGCGCCGCGAGGGCTTCGAACACGTCCTCGCCTGACCGAAACGAGGCGAATGCGGCGTGAGCGAGGCCCGCCTTGATGACGGACAGGGACGTGGGACTCGGGATCTGCAGGTCGATGCAGTTCTATCGGCACGAATGCCCTGCCGAGCAGCCCCGATCGGGGCAGCCCCCCTACCCCTTTTGGGTGCTGTCAGGAGTTAACACGCGGACCGTGCGGCGCTCGCCGCTCGCGTGGAACTCGACCTTGCCGTCCTGTGTGGCGAAAATCGTGTCGTCGCGCCCGATGCCGACGCCCGGACCGGGCTTGAAGCGCGTGCCGCGCTGGCGGACGATGATCATCCCGGCCTTGACCTCCTGGCCGGCGAAGATCTTCACGCCGAGCATCTTCGGCTTCGAGTCGCGCCCGTTGCGCGAAGAACCGAGTCCCTTCTTGTGCGCCATTACTCCGCCTTCTTCTTCGTGGGCTTCTTCGCCGCTGCCGTCCTGGGCTTTGCCGCTGCCTTCGGCTTCGCGGTCGTCGCCGCCGCCTTCGGCGTCGGTGAGACCTTCTCCTCCGCAGCCTCCTTCGGCTTCGCGTCACGCGAAGCCGTGATTGCTTCGATCTGGACCCGGGACAGCTTGGCGCGGAAGCCGTTGTGCCGCTTGTAGCCCGTCCGTTTCTTGTACTTGCCGATCCTGATCTTCTCGCCGAGCTCGTGGCCGACGATCTTCGCCGTCACCTGCACGCCCTTGGGCGCGAGCTCGGCCCTGCCGTCGCCGCCGACGAACAGCACCTCCGGGTGGAAGGTCTTGTTCTCGTCCAGCGCCAGCCGGTCCACGAGGAGCCACTCGCCCTCCTGGACGCGATACTGCTTGCCGCCGAGCTTGACGATTGCGTAGGTCATAGAAAGAGGCGGGGAGCAACCCGCCGGGCGCGCATTCTAGCCAAAAAGCGCTAGCTCTCGTCCGAGCCGGGCGAAGCCTCGGCCGGCGCCCCGGCCGGCTTCCGCCGCCGACGGCCGCCCCGGGAACCGCGACGGGTCTTTTTGCGGGGTGCAGCCGGCTCATCGCCGTTCGTCGTCGCTCCGGTCTCGGTCTCGGTCTCGGTCTCGCTCTCGACCGCGGGAACGTGAATCGTGGGCTTCGGCAGCGCCGCGACCGGCGCATCTCCCTGGCCGTTCGTGGCCGCCGCTGGCTTCTTCCGGCCCCGGCCGCCTCTCGAGCCTCGCCGGGTCTTCTTGCGTGCCGGCGCCGGCACCTCGCCCGCAACCGCAGTCCGCTCGGGCTCCTCTGCACGCGGCTCCTCGGGCGGCGGCACTTCGGCGGCGGCCTCGGTCGCGGCAGCGTCGGTCGATGCTGCCGGCTTCGTCCGACC
>DATCPA010000025.1:0-1766 GCA_036564335.1 Gaiellaceae bacterium | reverse complement strand
CCAGCACTTCGCCCGCGAGGGCGGCGACTTCGACCAGCTGAAGGACGAGCTGATGGAGCGCCTGCGCGGCAACTTCCGGCCGGAGTTCATCAACCGGATCGACGAGATCATCGTCTTTCGCGCCCTCTCGGAGGAGCAGCTCCTCGAGATTACGCGGCTCCTGCTCGACCGGCTCAGCCGCCGGCTGCGGGCGCAGCGGATCGAGGTCGAGTTCTCCGAGGAGTCGGTGCGGCTGCTCGCCCGCGAGGGCTACGACCCCGAGTTCGGGGCCCGGCCGCTGCGACGCACGATCCAGCGACTCGTCGAGAACGAGCTCTCGCGGATGGTGCTCTCGGGCGACCTCGAGCCGGGTGACAAGGTGAAGGTCGATGCGGACGGCGAGAACCTCGGCTTCGACGCCGAGAAGGGCGGAGCCTCCGAGTTGCTGCAGGAGGAGCAAGAGCAGGCGCCCGAGCCGGCGGCCTCGCCCGTGTGACCGAGCCGGCCCGAGCCGAGGGGCCTGAGCAGAGTCGTGAGAAGCGCCCCTGCGCGGTCCTGGGCGTCGTCGTCGCGCCCGGGTTGGCGCAGGAGGTGACCGCCCGGATCGCGGCCGAGCTGCTGGAGGATCTTCGCGAGCGCTACGACTCGGTCGGCTGGCGCACGGAGCTCGAGGTCGACCGGCTGGTCGTCCCGCCCGCACAGCTGACTGAGATCTTGGCCGCGGGCCGCCGCAAGCTGCTCGACCGCGACTGGGATCTCGGCGTCGTCGTGACCGACCTGCCGCTGAAGGTGGGCGGTCGTCCGGTTTCGCGGCACCTGAGCCCGACGCACAGGCTGGCGGTGCTCTCGCTTCCCGCGCTCGGCGCGATCCATCTGCGGCCACGGTTACGGCACGCGCTCGTCCAGCTGGTCGGTGAGCTTGCCGGGCCTGACGCAGGCGAGCGCTGGGAGGGCAGCGTGCTCCGAGAGCTCGCGACCGGCACCGTCGACCGCCCCCACCGCCTCGGTCTCCTCTACATCCCGGCGGTGCTCGCCGGTCGCCTGCGGCTGCTGCTCGGGATGATCCGCGCCAACAGGCCCTGGCGCTTCGCCGCGCGGCTCTACGGCGCGCTCGTCGCGGCGCTCGCGGTGGGGGCGTACAGCGTGGTCAGCTCGGACGTCTGGCGTCTCGCCGCGGCGATGGGCTGGTGGCGGCTTGCGCTGATGTGCGCTGCCTCGATCGCGGGCACGGCGCTCGCGGTGGTCTGGGCGCACGGGCTCTGGGAGCGCGCCCCCGACCTGCGTGTCCGGGAGCAGGTCGTGCTCTTCAACGTCACCACGAGCCTCACCGTTGCGATCGGGATCGCGTCGCTCTACCTGGCGCTCTTCCTCCTGATCTTCGCCGGCGCGGAGCTGATCGTCCCGCCGACCGTGTTCTCCTCGGCCCTCGGCCACGGCGTCGGCACGAGCGACTATCTGGCGCTCGCCTGGTTCGCCGCCTCCTTCGCCACGGTTGCCGGGGGCCTCGGCGCTGGGCTCGAGTCGCGCGAAGCGGTCCGGGAGGCTGCGTACACGAGCTCGGTGGGAGACGAGACCGCGCTCGTGACGGCGGCCGACGAGGGCTCCCCGTAGACCCGCTCAGCCTCCTCTGGCTGTTCTTCATCCTTGCCTCGCTCCAGCCGGCCGTGCAGCGCCAGGTGCTGGCGGCGCGGCGGCGCCAGAGCCTCGCCGTCCTCTCGCGCAAGCGCAAGGCGACCGTGATCACGCTGATCCACCGGCAGGAGACCGTTTCGCTGCTCGGGATCCCG
>DATCPA010000021.1:0-4901 GCA_036564335.1 Gaiellaceae bacterium | reverse complement strand
GTCTCGGTGTTCGCCAGCAGCCGCTCGCCAATCCCGACTGCGCGCTCGAACCGGCCGCCGGCCGGCTGCTCCTCGATCTCAAACGCGGTCACTCCGGCCAATCCTAGGCGAGCAATGCACTGTGGTATCTCTTGCGCCCATTCCCGTTCCATGCCGATCGCGGCATGACGGGAGCGCTCACGGTCACGCCGAGCTAACCGGTATCCCTGACTCGAACGCGGCACGGAGGCGCGCCGCCGCAGAAGGCGGCGCGCCCGCCGCGTCGAGCGCGTCCAGCGCCGCCCCGAGCACCGGTGCGGCGGTGACGGGGACGGGCGTGGCGTGCGGTGCGCGGTCCGCGAGTCGGGCCAGCGCCTGGTCGTAGAGCAGTCCCCGTCCGCTTCGCAGCATGCCGCTGCCCAGGAGAACGGTCACAGGCCGCTGGGCGAGCCCGAGGTCGGCCAGCGCCGCGTCGCCATGAGGACGACCTCCTCGGCGAGCCGCTCGATGAGCTGCCGCGCGACCGCCGCCGCCGCGTCCACCACAACGGGCGCAACCTCTCCGAGGCGCGCCTCGGAGATGCGGCCGTAACGCACTGCTTCGCCGAGCTCGTCCACCGGAAGGTCGAAATGGTCGCGGAGGACCTGTGCCAGAACGGTCGGCTCCCCGCGACCGTCTTCGCCCCGCGCGGCGAGGAAGAGCACGTCGCGGCCGAGCATCACGCTGCCGCCCCAGTCGCCGCTCTCCCAGCCGAGCGACGGGTAGCGGACCACCTGCCCGTCGCCGGAGCGACCGGCGCAGTTGATGCCCGCACCGCACACGACCGCGACAGCGTCCGCGGCGTCGGTGCCCGCGCGCAGGAGCGCGAAGATGTCGTTGTCGACGGCCGCGCGCTCGACCCAGGACTCCTGCTCCAGCGCCTCGGTGAGCGCCGCGAAGTCGGCGGGGATGTCGGCGCCGCAGAGGTAGAACGTTCCCTGCACCACGGGGGCCGTGAGCTCGGCTCGGGCGACGAGGCCCGAGAGGAATGCCGCGGTTCGCTCAGGCCCGACCGCATGGGAGTTGCTCCCGGGCCCGCGCAGGTAGGCAACAGGCCCGCCGTCGAGCGTCGCGACGGCGAGCTCCGTCTTCGAGTTCCCCCCGTCGACGCCGAGGATCAAGGGCACGCCGGCCATAGGATCGACGCTACATGCGGATGTATCTCTCTTCATTCCGTATGGGCGATCGGCCGGAGCACCTGGTGGAGCTTCTCGACGCTCCCGGGCCGGTGGCGGTGATCGCCAACGCGCTCGACGGAGCTTCCGACGACGTTCGCCGCGAGGGCGTCGAGCGCGAGCTCGGGGCGCTCGCGGAGCTGGGCCTCGACGCCGAGGAGCTCGACCTGCGCGAGTACTTCGGGGCGCGGGAGCGGCTCGCCGCGGAACTGCCGCGCTACCGGCTCGTGTGGGTGCGCGGCGGGAACACGTTCATGCTCCGCCACGCGCTCGCCGTGAGCGGCGCCGACAAGATCCTGGCCGGCCTGCTCGCGCAAGACTCACTGGTCTACGCGGGCTACAGCGCAGGCTGCTGCGTCCTCGCGCCGAGCCTGCGCGGGCTGGAGCTGGTGGATGAGCCGGAGGCCGTGGCCGAGGCCTACGGCGTCCCGCCGATCTGGAATGGCCTGGGTCTGCTCGAGTATGCGTTCGTCCCGCACGTCGACTCGCCGGATCATCCGGAGACGGAGGCCTGCGGCCGCCTCGCAGAGCACTACCGAGCGACAGGCGTCGGGCACAGGACGCTGCGCGACGGCGAGGCGATCATCGTCAGGTGAGCGGAGGGACCACAATCGAGCCGAATGGCGATCCTGCCGCGACAGGCACGGCCGAACCCTACGGCTCAGTCGCGCGCGAAGCGCTTCGTGTCCTCCTCGAACTCGGCGACGATCTCGGGCGTGAGCGACGGCTTCGTCGCGCGGATCGCGGCGAGGAAGTCGTCGGTCGTTGCGCGGCTGTCGGTCCCGCCGAAGTGCTCGCGCTCGAACGCGAGCTGCGCTGCCTTGCGGGCCGAGAACTCGATGTCGGCGGGCGTGAACAGCTCGCTCGCAGCCACCAACTGGTCGACGTCCACCGGCTCGTCCGTGATCTCGTCGACGTAGCGTGACCAGATCGCCTCGCGGGCAGCCGGCTCGGGCGGGCCGACGGGCAGGACGTAGTCGAAGCGGCCGGGCCGCACGAAGGCCCCGTCCAGGCGGCTGACCCAGTTCGTCGCGCAGACGAGCAGATGGTGGGGAGCCTCGCGCAGCCGTGGGATCTGCTTGAGGAACTCGTTCGTCACGCTCGGGCTGACCTTCCGCGACTCGTGCCGCATCGATGCGAGGTCCTCGACCTCGTCGACGAAGACGACGGCCGCCGCGAGCGCCGCAACGCGTTCGAAGCTCTCGGCGAGGAGCTTTGCCTGGCGCTCGGCACCTTCGCCGTGGATCTCCGCCGGCTGGATCTCGACGAACGGCCACTGCAGCCGTGACGCGATCCCCTTCGCAAACGTCGTCTTGCCCGTGCCGGGCGGGCCGAACAGGATGATCGCCTTCGGCGACACGACGCCGTGCCGGTCGGCCAGCTCCGGGCGCTCGAGCGGGAGGATTACCCGTCGCTCGATGATCTCCTTCGCCTCTTCCATTCCACGCAGCTCGACCCACAGGCCCGGCGCGATCATCCGGCCGCCCGCGTCGGAGACTGCGGTGCCGCCGGCGACCCGATCGGGGAGCGAGCGCTCGAGATAGAGCGCGCCGTCGAGCGAGCGGTATTCGCGCTGTTCAAGCTCCGCGCGCGCCTCGGTGCTGGACGCGAAAGCGACGACGCGCCGGCCACCACGCTCGGCGAGCCGCGCCTCGAGGTCCGCGACGAGCGCGCCGAGATCCTCTCCTGTGGACGCCGCGAGCCAGACGATCCAGGCGGTGGGGCCGACGACCGTGCCGAGGGCCGCGCCCGAGATCTCTCCGTGCGTCTCGGCCACGACGACGACGGCGCCATCTGCGCCCAGTAATTCGATTGCCTGGTCGAGCGCGAGCCCGTCGGACCCGGGTGTCCGCCCGTTCTCCTGCTGCCAGAGGCGCAGGACTCCGCCGAAGTCAGCGGTGTCGAACGGGCGGATCGTCGCCTTCATCGCTGGATTCAACCACGGACGCCGATCTTCAGCACGGCGGCGCCCTGTAATTCGCCGGCACGTAGGTGCTGAAGTGCTTCGTTTGCGTGGCCCAGCTCGAACTCCCGGGTCTCGGTCCGAACCGGCACTTTTGGAGCGAGCTCCATGAACTCCTCGCCGTCTCGGCGAGTGAGGTTTGCGACCGAGCGGACAGCCCGCTCGCCCCAGAGCAGGTCGTACGAGAACGAGGGGATGTCGCTCATGTGGATTCCGGCGCAGACGACGACTCCGCCCTTCGCGACCGCGGCCAGCGCTGCGGGAACGAGCTCGCCGACCGGCGCGAAGATGATCGCGGCGTCGAGCTCCTCCGGCGGCATCTCGGTTGAGCTCCCGGCCCATTCCGCTCCGAGCGAGCGTGCGAACCGCTGACCCTCCTCGTCGCCGGGACGTGTAAACGCGAAGACGCGGCGCGCCTGCCAGCGTGCCACCTGGGCGATGATGTGGGCGGAAGCGCCGAACCCGTACAGGCCGAGGCGCTCGGCGTCGCCTGTCATCGCAAGTGAGCGGTAGCCGATCAGGCCGGCGCAGAGAAGCGGCGCGGCCTGGAGATCGGTGTAACTCTCCGGGAGCCGGAGGCAGTAGCGCTCGTCGGCCACCGTCTCCTCCGCGAAACCGCCGTCGATCTGGTAGCCGGTGAACCAGGCCCGGTCGCAGAGGTTCTCCCGTCCAGAGCGGCAGAAGCGACAGGTGCCGTCCGTCCAGCCGAGCCAGGGCACGCCGACACGCTCGCCGACCGAGAACCGGGACGCGCCCTCACCGACCTCGCTCACCAGACCCACGATCTGGTGGCCGAGCACGAGCGGGAGCTTGGGGTCGGGCAGCTCTCCCTCGACGATGTGCAGATCGGTTCGACAGACCGCGCACGCGCGAACCTTCAGGCGCACCTGTCCCGGGCCGGGCTCAGGGTCCGGAAGCTCCGCCTCGCGGAGCGGGCTCCCGGCACCGCTGAAGATCATCGCGCGCATCGGGTTCCGGCGACGGTAATGCATCTACACGGGAATCGAGACATAGCCCGGGCCGCTGACTTGAGTAGACCTCAAATCACGCCGATACTTGGGCTCGTGGATGCGATGAGCTCCGGGCGTCTGCACAAGAATGCGGCGCACCGACGCGAGGAAAATCGCCGAAAGAGGAGCCGCCACGACGATGCCTCCAATTGAGCTGCCGGCGAATTCGAAGAGCGACTTTAGAGGTGATCCGAACTCGCCGCGAACCGGGACGATGGCTGGCGATTCTGGAGGCACGTACGGTAAGCCTCGCTCGTCCAGGAATGCGTTCGGGAATGCCAAGGCAAAGGCTTCTTCCGCTCCCCGTACCCATTCATCAAGTTGACGGGCAAAGCGAAACGCGGACTCGAGTTCGCTGGCCCAGTTAGGCACGGACCACGCGAGCGCAACACCCAGTCTCTCGCCAAGCCTTCGGTCTCCGGCCGTCTCCACGGTGTCCATCGGGTTCCCCGAGAGTAGTCCGAGTTGAAGGACCTCGTTGAGCTTGCGCCACTGTTCGAGCTATGTACTCGGGGTAGGACCCAGTCCAGAGGAACCACCGTTCGCTGACCGCGGTTCAAATCAGAGATGGCCTCACCACCTCTACCTGCTCTCTTTCGGAGGATGTCTCGATCGCCGTAGATTTTCGTGACGGCGGTCCCGGGGTGATTGGTTAGACGACTGCGACAATAGCGGCCTCCTGGGTCGGGGTGGGATCGGCGTCGAGTGGATGGTGAGGGGCGAGCTCGCGTTCGA
>DATCPA010000019.1:0-19147 GCA_036564335.1 Gaiellaceae bacterium | reverse complement strand
GCCCAGGACAGGCCCAGGCCGCCGGGCTGATCGGGCGAGGTCACGGCATCGAGACCGGACGCCTGGTCGTCGTCACGAGCCCCACGCTCGAGCAGGGGGGCGTCCACGTCCTCGACACGACTGCGCTCACGATCGGCCGCGGCGCACAGAACGAGCTGACTCTCGAGGGAGACGACTTCGCGTCCGCCCGTCACGCACGGTTCGAGCCGCGCCGCGACGGCGTCTGGGTCTCCGATGCAGGCTCGACCAACGGCACGTACGTCAACGGCGCTCGTCTCTCGAAGCCGCGCCGGCTCGAGCCCGGCGACGTGATCCGGGTGGGCTCGACCGACCTCCGCTACGAGAACTGAAGAGATGAGCCTCCGCCAGCGCGCAGCGATCACAGACCCGGGGCGCCGGCGGCGGCGCAACGAGGACTCGTACGTGCTCGAGCCGCCGCTCTTCGCTGTCGCGGACGGCATGGGCGGAGCGCAGGCCGGCGAGATCGCGTCCCGGATCGCGGCCTCGGTGCTGCGCGACTCGGCCGGCCGGTCCGGCGAGGACACGGTCGCGACGCTGATCCGAGAGGCGAACAGGCGCGTCTACGAGGCGGCGACGACCGACGAGGCGCGGTCCGGGATGGGGACGACGATCACCGCCGCGCTCGTCGAGGACGGCACGGTCCGCATCGGGCACGTCGGCGACTCGCGGGCGTACCGCGTCCGGGACGGCAAGCTCGAGCAGCTCACCGAGGACCACTCGCTGGTCGGCGAGCTCGTCCGCAGCGGGCGGCTCTCGCCCGAGGAGGCGGACGTCCATCCCCAGCGATCCGTGATCACCAGGGTGCTCGGCACCGACCCGGATGTCGACGTGGACACGTTCACGGTCGAGACCCGCCCCGGCGACGTCTTCATGATCTGCTCGGACGGCCTCACCTCGATGGTCGACGACCGGGAGATCCTCGAGATCGTCGAGCGGAACCGGGCGAGCCTCGACCGGGCGACACGCGCGCTCGTCGACGCCGCGAACAAGGGCGGCGGCGAGGACAACATCACGATCGTCGCCTTCGAGATCGGCGACCCGGTGGGCGAGGAGACGGGGACGATGCCCGTCGTCCCCGAGCAGCCGGCGGACGACGAGGCGACGCTGTCGGGCCTCGAGGGGGTGCCGACCGTGGACGATTCGATGCTGCTGACGCGCGACGAGCTGGAGGCCCTGCATACGCCGGCGGAGCACGATCACCGCGTGTCGCGAACGGCGATCGCGGCCGGATCGGTCGGCGTGGTGGTGGTTCTGGCCGCTCTGGCTGTCTGGAGCCTCTCGCGCTCGTACTTCGTCGGCGCGCAGAAGGACGGCCACGTCGCGGTCTACCAGGGCTTCCCGTGGAACATCGCCGGGGGCGTTCGGCTCTACCGCGTTCGTTACGAGAGCTCTGTGCTGGCCGGGCAACTCTCGCAGGCCGAGCGGCGCAAGCTGTTCGACCACGACCTGCGCGGCTACGGCGCGGCGCTCCGCGCGGTCAAGCAGTACGAGGCCGAGGTCGTGCCCTAACCCGTGACCGCAAGAAATCGAGAGCTCGCCAACCTGGTCGTCGTCGGGGTCCTGACGGGCCTCGGATTCGCGAGCGTCTACATCGCCAGGCAGTCGGTGATCTCGGCCGGCTCGGTCTCGTACGCGCTGATCTTCCTCGGCCTCTACCTCGCCGCGCATCTCGTCGCCCGGGTGACCGTCCCCTCCGCCGATCCCTACCTGCTGCCCCTGACGGGCCTCCTGACCGCGGTCGGGCTGACGGAGATCTACCGGCTCGGGCCGAGCGACGCCTTCCGCCAGGGAGTCTGGATCGTCGTCGGCGTCGCCGTGTTCGCCCTCACGCTCGTGGCCCTGCGCAACGACTTCCGCGTGCTCGAGAGCTACAAGTACCTGTTCGGAGTCTCCGCCGTCGGCCTGCTCATGCTCCCGGCCCTGCCCGGCATCGGCACGACGATCAACGGCGCCCGCCTCTGGGTGAAGATCGGGCCGCTCCAGTTCCAGCCGGGCGAGCTGGCGAAGATCGCGCTGATCGTCTTCCTCGCCGGCTACCTCCGCGAGAAGCGTGAGGTGCTCGCCCAGGGACGCTTGAAGGACTTCGGCCCGCTGCTCGTGATCTGGGGCGCGGCGATGCTCGTCCTGGTCGAGACGAACGACCTGGGCAGCGCGCTCCTCTACTTCGGGATCTTCCTGGCGATGCTCTACGTCGCCACCGGCCGGGTCGCGTTCGTCGCGCTCGGGATCGGGCTCTTCATCGGCGGCTCCGCGGTCGCGTACCAGGTCGTCGCCCGCGTCCAGGAGCGCGTCGACATCTGGCTCAACCCGTGGCAGGACCCGCACGGCAAGGGCTACCAGCTCATCCAGTCGACGTACTCGATCGCGAACGGCGGCTACGGCGGCACGGGCTTCGGGCGCGGCACCTTCACCACGACCGGCGGCACCGACCTGATCCCCTTCGTCAACACCGACTTCATCTACTCGGCGCTCGCGCAGGAGCTCGGGCTGATCGGCGCCTCCGCGCTGCTGCTCGTCTACATGGTCTTCGTCCTGCGCGGCTTCCGGATCTCGATGCTCGCGGATGACGGGTTCTCGAAGCTGCTCGCGGCCGGGCTGACGTTCGCCTTCGCACTCCAGGCGTTCATCATCGTCGGCGGGCTCCTGCGCGTGATTCCGTTGACCGGGATCACGCTCCCGTTCGTCAGCTACGGCGGCTCGAGCGTCGTCGCCAACTTCATCCTGCTCGCCGGCCTCATGCTCGTCTCGAATCGGGCGAACACGCAGCGATGAACCGCCAGATCACGAAGCTCGCGATCGTCGCGCTGGTGCTGCTGTCGGCGCTCGTCGTCGCCACGACCTACTGGCAGACGTGGGCCGTGGCGGGGCTCGCCGGCCGGCAGGACAACGCGATCCAGAGGGTCGCCCAGTTCACCGTCCGCCGCGGGTTGATCTACACGGCCGACGGCAAGCTGCTCGCCGCCCGCCGCGCGAAGAAGGCGAACGGCCAGACCTACTACTTCCGCCGCTACCCCGCGGGCGATCTCGCGGCGCAACTCGTGGGCTACTCGACGCAGTCGCGGTCGCGCGCCGGCCTCGAGCGCTCGATGAACGACTACCTGACCGCGTCGAACTCGCACCTGAACACGGTGCTCCGGCGCACGCTCGACCGCCTCAAGGGAGCGACGATCACCGGCAACAACCTGGTGCTGACGATCCGTTCCGACGCGCAGCGCGCAGCGCTCACGGCCCTGGACAAGAATTGCGGGGCCGCGGTCGCGATCGAGCCCTCGACCGGCCGAGTGCTGGTGATGGCGTCGTCACCCTCGTACGACCCGAACCTCGTCGAGGGCCACTTCGGCGCGATTGCCCGCCGCGCCCAGGGGTTCAACTGCTCGCCCCCGGCGCCGCTCGTCAACCGCGCCACCGACGGCCTCTACACGCCCGGCTCGACCTTCAAGGTGATCACCGCCGCCGCGGCGCTCGACACCGGCACCTTCAAGCCCGACTCGACCTTCGACGACCCCGGCTACTGCATCGAGTACGGAAAGAAGGTCTCGAACTTCGCCGACCAGAGCGGGCCCGAGGTCTTCGGCCATGTCGACTTCGTCACTGCGCTCGAGCACTCGATCAACGCCGTCTTCTGCGAGATCGGCAAGAAGCTCGGGCCCTTGACCGTGCTCGAGTATGCGCGGCGCTTCGGCTTCTACTCCGATCCGCCGCTCGAGACACCGTCAAACGAGCGGGCGCCGAGCGGCCTCTACGACCACGGACGCCTCTTCCTGCCGCACGATCCAAACCAGGTCGACCCCGGGCGGCTCGCCTTCGGGCAGGAGCGGATGCAGGTGACGCCAATCCAGATGGCGATGGTCGCGGCCGGGATCGCAAACGGCGGCGTCGTCATGAGACCGTACGTCGTCGAGAAGGTCGTCGCACCTGGGCTACGTGGCTCGACGATCTCCCGGACGCACCCGCACGAGCTCTCGCGCGCGGTCTCGCCCGAGACCGCGGCGCAGCTGACCCAGATGATGCAGCTGGTCGTCGAGTCAGGCACCGGCACGGCCGCCCAGATCTCCGGCGTGTCCGTGGCGGGCAAGACCGGCACTGCGGAGACCGGAGCCAGCGGCGTCAACACGACCTCGTTCATCGCGTTCGCCCCCGCGGAAGCCCCGAAGGTGGCCGTCGCCGTGATCCTCGAGAACCAGCACGGCGTCGGCGGCCGCACGGCGGCGCCGATCGCCAAGACGATCATGGAAGCGCTCCTCCGGAAAGGCACCTAACCTTAGGACGAGGATGCCGGCCCCCGACACCCTCATCGACCAGGTCTTCGACGGCCGCTACCGGGTCGTCCGCAAGCTCGGCACGGGCGGGATGGCGAACGTCTACCTCGCCGAGGACCAGGAGCTCGGCCGCCGGGTCGCGATCAAGATGCTCGACGACCGCCACTCGCAGGACGAGCAGTTCGTCGAGCGCTTCCGGCGCGAGGCGAAGAACGTTGCGGGCCTCTCGCACCCGAACATCGTCTCGATCTACGACCGCGGCGAGGCCGAGGGCACCTACTACATCGCGATGGAGTACCTCGAGGGGCGCACCCTGAAGGAACTCCTGGTGCAGCGCGGGCCGACACCGCTGGCGGTGGCAATCGACTACGCGCGCCAGATCCTCGCTGCCGTCGGCTTCGCCCACCGGAACGGCATCGTCCACCGCGACATCAAGCCGCACAACATCGTCGTCGCGCCCGACGGGCGTCTGAAGGTGACGGACTTCGGGATCGCGCGCGCGGGGGCGAGCCAGATGACGGAGACGGGCTCGATCATCGGCACGGCACAGTACCTCTCGCCCGAGCAGGCCAAGGGCGCGCCGGTCACGCCGCCCTCCGACATCTACTCGGTCGGGATCGTCCTCTACGAGATGCTGACCGGGTCGGTGCCGTTTCTCGGCGACACGCCGCTCGAGATCGCGATGAAGCACCTCTCCGCGATCCCGGAGCCGCCGTCCGAGCATCGTCCCGAGGTTCCGCACGAGCTCGACTCGATCGTCCTGCGCGCGCTCGCGAAGAACCCGGCAGACCGCTACCAGAGCGCCGAGGAGATGGACGCCGACCTTGCCCGTGCCGCTCGAGGGCAGGCGGTCGCGCCCGAAACCGAGGAGGCGGCGACCCAGGTCCTGCGCGGCGCCGGCACCGCGACCATGTCGAATGCGCCCACGGAGGTCACACGGCGGCCCGTTACGGCCGTTCCGCCCGCGCCGCCCTACGCGCCGCCGACCGGCTTCTACGAGTACGACGAACCGATGCGGCCACGCTCGTTCTGGCCGTGGCTGCTCGCACTCGTCCTGGTCGCCGCCGCGATCGTCGCCGGCTGGTATGTCTACACGAAGATCCAGGACCAGCTCGCGCAGACGAAGCCGGTCGCAGTCCCGCTCGTCGAAGGTTCTGTGGAGCGGCTCGCGGTCCAGAAGATCCTCGCCTCCGAGCTCAATGTGAAGGTGCGCCGCGTGCCGAACGAGACCGCCGACGTCGGCCGCGTCTACGACCAGCAGCCGGCGCCGGGCGAGCGCATCGACAAGGGCAACACGGTCGTCATCTTCGTCTCCAGCGGGAAGCCGAAGGTGACCGTACCGGGGGTGATCGGCCAGCAGGCCACCGATGCCGTGGCCGCGCTGACCGGGCGCGGGCTGAAGGCCAAGGTGCACCGGATCAACTCCGACAAGGAGTCGGGGAGCGTCACCGGCCAGTTCCCGAAGGCCGGCACGCGGCTGGTCAAGGGCGAGACCGTGCATATCAATGTCTCGCAGGGGCCGAAGCCCATTCCGGTGCCGCCCGTCGTCGGCGTCCCCTACGAACAGGCCGCCGGAACGCTCCAGGGCACCGGTTTTGCGGTCGCGCGCCGTGACGTCGAGTCGAACGAGCCGAAGGGTGTCGTCGTCCAGATGGACCCGTCGGCGAACACGCTCGCCTCGAAGGGCGCGACGATCACAGTGTTCGTCTCGAAGGGCCCGAAGGAGTTCGCCGTCCCCGACGTGACGAGCTTCAGCCGCGCGGACGCGATCGCGACGCTGCGCAACTCGGGCTTCAAGGTGCTGGTCGACGTTGTCGATACGACGGATCCGTCCCAGGACGGCGTCGTCCTGACGCAAAGCCCCGGCCCGGGCGAGACGGCGAAGCCCGGCACGACGGTGACGGTCACGGTCGGGCACTACTCGGCACCGCCGCCGCCGACCGTGGACACCACGACCCTGCCGCCACCGACGGATACGACGGCGACCGACACGACGCCCGTCAACCCCTGATGCGCGTCGCTCGCCTCCGCCTCGCTCCCGTGGGGGAAACCATGTTTCTCTCGCGGGGCCTTGCCCCGCATGCGAGGACACCGGCCGCGGGTGGGCTGGCCGCGGCCGGCTTTCCCCCACGAACCCCCTTCTTCCATAGGCCGACTTGTCAGGGGAACCTCCCGGTTCCCCTTGGACCCCTCCCCACTCATAGGCCAAGAGTTGGCCTATGAGGCGGCGCGTCGCGGTGCTGATGGGCGGACGCTCGTCCGAGCACGAGATCTCGCTCGCGTCGGCGCAGTCGGTGCTCGAAGGGCTCGACCCCGAGCGCTATGAGGTGGTGACGATCGAGATCGGCCGCGACGGCCGATGGAGCCTCGGTTCAGGCCAGGTCCCGAAGAGCCTGGTCCGAGGGACAGTCCCTGAGACGAACCGTCCACAGCTCCCTGTTCCGGCCACGTCCGGTGAGGTCAGCGCGACGCTCGGCGAGGTCGAAGTCGTGTTGCCGATCCTGCACGGCCCGTTCGGCGAGGACGGCCGGCTGCAGGGGGTGCTGGAGATGGCCGGCGTGCCGTACGTCGGCGCCGACCACGCGGCGTCGGCGCTCTGCATGGACAAGGATCTATTCAAGGCGGTGATGCGCGACCAGGGAATCCCGGTCACGCGCAACATCACGCTTCGCGACGGAGCCCCTCCCGAGAACCCGTTCGGCTACCCCGTCTTCGTCAAGCCCGCGCGACTCGGCTCGTCGGTCGGAATCTCGAAGGCGCACGACGACGAAGAGCTGCGCGCGGCCGTCGAGCTCGCCTTCAGCCACGACGAGAAGGTGCTCGTCGAGGAGTTCGTCCCGGGGGTCGAGGTCGAGGTCGGCGTGCTGGGCAACCGGAAGCCGGTCGCGTCGCTCGTGGGGGAGATCGTCGTCACCCGCAACGAGTGGTACGACTACTCGGCCAAGTACGACGAGGGCGAAATGGATCTCATCGTCCCGGCCCGGATCACCCCCGAGCACGCCGGCCGAGTGCAGGAGCTCGCGGTGCAGGCATTCGTCGCCACCGAGTGCGAGGGGATGGCGCGCGTCGACTGCTTCGTCCGGGAGGACGGCATGGTGCTCGTCAACGAGCTGAACACGATCCCGGGCTTCACCGTGACGAGCGTGTACGCGAAGCTGTTCGAGGCCTCGGGGGTCCCCTACCCGGAGTTGCTCGAGCGCCTGATCGAGCTCGCGCTCGAGCGCCACGAGCGGCGCTCCCAACTCAAGTATTAGCTCAGCGTCGCGGCGAGGCGCTGGGCAACCGCCTCGAGCACCTTGCCCTGAATTTCCGGCGACGTGCGCAACAGCTCGCGGAAGGCCCGGTCGGTGATCACGAGCGCACGCACCGAGGTGGTGGTCGTCACGGTCGCGGTCCTCGGCACATCCGTGACGAGCGCGATCTCACCGAAGAAGTCCCCCGGGCCGAGCGCGGGCAGCAGCCGGGTGTTGCTGCGGACATCGGCCGAGCCCTCCAGCAGCACGAAGAACTCGCGCCCCCGAGTCCCTTCCGTGGTCAACACCTTTCCCGCCCGCAGATCGACTTCGTCCGCGAGCTGTGCGATGCGGCGGAGCTCTCCCTTCGACAGGAGCGAGAAGAGCGGCACGTGCTTCATCGCTGCGACCTTTGAATCCTTGTCGAGCATTCCGGCGGGAGTCTAGATGCCGAGGAGGGCTTGGCGAAACGTGGTCTGTGTCCGCCAAGCCCTCCTATCCGCCGGCCGTCACCTCGCTGATGTGCGTGCGCGGGGCGCCGGGCGCGAGCCGCGTGATCCAGACGAGGTAGTACTGCTCGGGCGATGGCACCGAGAGCTGGAATGTGGTCTTGCCCCCGACCGTCTGCGAGTCCGAGACGGTGTCGAACGGCCCGGTCGGTGACGCGCCGGCCTTCACATCGGCGACGAAGCCCGGGGTGTCAGAGGCGACGGTCAGCGCTCGCAGTTTCACGGCCCGGCCGGCGTCGACGACGATCCCCACGCCGTCCTTGAGGTCGCCGATCGGGCTGTTGTAGCGCTCTGTCTCCCAAAACGTCGAGGGATTGCCGTCGGTGGCGTTCCGGACGAGCTCGTCGTGCTCCTGACCGTCACCGCCCGGGTCATAAGCGTTCGTCGCGACCAGGTGGATGGGAGCGTTGCCGCCGCCGCCGCCCCCTCCACCACCACGGTCTCTGAGCCCGAGATAGGCCGCGACTGCAGCTGCGATCGCCGCCAGCCCCAGCGCAAGCACGAGTAGAGGCGCCCGCCGCCTGCGGCGCGTGCGGCTGCGGGCCCTCGGCGGCGGAACCGCCGCGGGGATGATCGCGGTGCGGTCCGAGTCGGGCCGGCCGAGCCCTTCGAGGCACGCCTGGAGCTCGGCGACGAACTCGTTCATCGAGCCGAAGCGGTCACCCGGCTGCTTCGCCATCGCACGCCGCAGCGCCGTCTCGAGCCGCGGCGGGACATCGGGGCGCACGCTCGAGATGCTCGGGACGGGGTCGTTGACGTGCCGCATCGCCACGGCGAGGAAGCTCTCGCCCGTATACGGCGGCGCTCCAGCAAGCAGCTCCCAGAGCACGACGCCGAGCGAGTACACGTCGCTGAGCGCGTCCACGGGCCGGCCGCTCGCCTGCTCGGGGGCGATGTAATCGCTCGTCCCGAGCACCGCGCCGGTCTCCGTGAGCCCGCTCTTCACGTCCACGGACCGCGCGATCCCGAAGTCCGTCACCTTGACGTCACCGTTCCCGAGCAGCACGTTCTGGGGCTTCACATCGCGGTGGACGAGGCCGCTCTCGTGCGCAAACGCGAGCGCACGCCCGATCTCGATGCCCAGCTCGAGCGCTCTACGAAGAGGTAGCCGCCCCTCCCGCTCGATCAGCTGCTTCAGGTTCTCTCCGTCGACGTACTCGAAGACGATGAACTGGTGGCCGTCGGCCTGGCCACGGTCGATGACGGTGACGATGTTCGGGTGCTGGACGCGTGCGGCGGCGCGCGCCTCGCGCCGGAAGCGCTCGACGTAGTCCGCGTCACGCGAGTAATGCTCGTGGAGGATCTTGATCGCAACCGTGCGCTCGAGCAGGCGGTCATGCGCGCGGTAGACGCTGGACATGCCGCCCTTGCCGACGAGCTCCTCGAGCTCGTACCGGCCCGCGATCAGCTCGCCGACCATCCACCTCCCATATTCCCAGTGAGGGACGTACTACGCGCCGGTAAGCACGCACTCGAGCGCGTGCTCCCAGACGCCGAGCGCTTCCTGGAGTTCGGCGTCCGAGATCGTCAGCGGCACGAGCACGCGGACGACGTTGGAGTAGATCCCCGCGCTCAGCAGCAGCAGCCCGTTCTGCAAGGCCTCTTCGCAGACCTTGGAGACGAGCTCGGGTGCGGGATCCTTCGAGTCGCGGTCGTGCACGAGCTCGATCGCCAGCATCGCGCCGAGGCCGCGAACGTCGCCGATCTCGTCGAACCGGCCCTGCCAGGCGTTCATCCGCGAACGGATCGTCTCGCCGATCGCGGCGGCGCGCTCGACGAGCCCCTCGTCGTCGATCACGTCGAGGACGGCGAGGGCCGCCGCCTGCGCGACCGGGTTGCCGACGTAGGTGCCGCCGACCGCGTTGGGGCCCGGCGCGTCCATGATCTCGGCGCGGCCGAGCACGCCCGAGAGCGGCAGGCCGGCGGCGATCGACTTCGCCACCGTGATCAGATCGGGCTCGACGTCGTAGTGCTCGATGGCGAAGAACCGGCCGGTGCGGCCGTAGCCGGTCTGCACCTCGTCGACGATGAGCACGATGCCGTTGTCGTCGCAGATTCGCCGCACGCCTGTCATGAACTCCTGCGGAGCGACGATGAAGCCGCCCTCGCCCTGGACGGGCTCGATCACGATCGCCGCGACAGTCTCGGCGGCGACCTGGGTGACGAGTGCGCGCTGCAGCGCCTCGAGCGCCTCGCGAGCATCGGGGCCGCGGTAATCCTGCGCGAACGGCACCCGGTAGATCTCCGGCGAGAAGGGCCCGAAACCGGCCTTGTACGGAAGCGTCTTCGACGTCAGAGACAGCGAGAGCAAGGTGCGGCCGTGGAACGCACCTTCGAACGCGATCACGGCGGGCCGTTTCGTGTAGGCGCGCGCGAACTTGACCGCGTTCTCGACCGCCTCGGTGCCGGCGTTGAAGAACGCAGCCTTCGCGGGTGCGGAGATCGGGACCCGCTCGACCAGGCGCTCGGCGAGCATCACGTACGGCTCGTAGGGAACGATCGTGAAATCGGTGTGGGCGAAGCGCCCGAGCTGCTCCCGAGCGGCGGCGGCGACCCTCGGGTGCGAGTGGCCGACGTTCAGGCAGCCGACGCCGCCGGTGAAGTCGATGAACGTGTTGCCGTCGACGTCGGTCAGCTTGACGCCACTCGCTTCGGCGGCGACAACCGGAAAGAACGACCCAAGCGGCGACGCGACAACACGCTGCTTGCGCGCGAGGATCTCCTGGGAACGCGGCCCGGGCACGCTGGTCCGAAGCTCGATCGAGCGCGTCGCGGCCACGCGGCCACGATATCGGAGGCGTTGGCCGGACTACGTAGAATCGGCGCCATGGTCCTCTCCGACCGGACGATCCAGCGCCTGCTGGCTGAGGGCAGGATCGAGATCGACCCGTACGACCCGGCGCTGCTGCAGCCGTCGAGCGTTGACGTTCGCGTCGACCGCTACTTCCGCGTCTTCCGTAACTCGCGCTACCCGTACATCGACGTCAAGCAGGAGCAGGAGGACCTGACCGAGCTCGTCGAGATCGACGGCGACCCGTTCATCCTCCACCCCGGCGAGTTCGTCCTCGGGTCGACGCTGGAGCGGGTGCGGCTGCCGGATGATCTCGTGGCCCGATTGGAGGGGAAGAGCTCGCTCGGCCGCCTCGGCCTGCTGATCCACTCCACCGCCGGCTTCATCGACCCCGGCTGGGACGGGCACGTCACGCTCGAGTTGTCGAACGTCGCCAACCTGCCGATCACGATTTATTACCGCATGAAGATCGGGCAGCTCTCGTTCGTGCAGCTTTCCGAGCCCGCCGCCTCGCCCTACGGCAGTGACGGGCTGGGCTCCAAGTACCAGGGCCAGCAGGGCCCGACGCCGAGCCGCTACTGGCGGAATTTCCAGTGATCCTGGTCACGGGCGGAACGGGCTTCATCGGGCCCAAAGTCGTCCACGCGCTGCGCGCAGCCGGGAGAGACGTCCGCTGCCTCGTTCGGCGGCCGGCGCGTGCCGGGACGTTGAAGACCTGGGGGTGCGAGCTCGCGGCCGGCGACGTGACCGACCCGGAGAGCCTGAAGGAAGCGGTGGCCGGCTGTGACACCGTCGTCCACCTCGTCGCGATCATCGCGGGCAAGCCGGTCGACTTCGAGCGGGTGATGATCGGCGGCACACAGAGCCTGCTCGCGGCGGCGCAGGAGGCGGGCGTCACCCGCTTCGTCCTGATGAGCGCGCTCGGCACGAACGACGAGACCAAGAACCTCGTGCCGTACTACGGGGCGAAATGGGAGATGGAGCAGGCGACGAAGGCGTCGGGACTCGATCACGTGATTTTCCGGCCGAGCTTCGTCTTCGGCCGAGACGGCGGCGTGCTGCCGCTCTTCATCCGCCAGGTGCGCTGGTCGCCGGTGACCCCTGTGGTCGGAGACGGGGAGCGGCGGCTCCAGCCGGTCTGGGTCGAGGACGTCGCAGCCTACTTCGCGAAGGCGGTCGACCTGCCCGGGGCTGCGAACCGGACGTTCGAGCTCGGCGGGCCGGACCGCGTGACCTGGAACGAGCTCTACGAGCGGATCGCGCGCACGCTCGGCAAGCGCCGCCCCCAGCTGCACCTCCCCGTCCGGCTGATGCGGGTCGGCGCGGCCGCCGCCGAGCTCCTGCCCCGGCCGCCGATCACGCGCGACCAGCTGACGATGCTCGAGGCGGGCGATAACGTCGGCGACATCGCGCCGGCCGTGGAAACGTTCGGGATCGACCCGTTACCGCTCGACGAGCAGCTTCGCAGGGCGGCTTGAGGTAAGTTCCGCGCGTGCGTCGGCTGATCATCGTCCTCGCGGCCGGCTCCCTCGTCCTCGCAGGCTGCGGCGGCGGCGGGGGCAGCAAGTCGAGCAGCAAGCCGCTGACGAAGGCGGAGTACCAGACAAAGCTCGAGCAGATCGCCAAGGACGTCGGCGCCCAGCTGCAGAACAGCGCGTCCAGGTCGAAGACGCCGTCGAAGAAGGATCTTGCGGCGGCCAGGAAGGCAGTGGGCATCTTCGTCGGCGAGCTCGAGCAGGTGAATCCGCCGGCCGAGGTCGCGCAGGCCCACAAGGACCTGATCGCGGCGATGCGCAGGCTCGGGAACGACATCGAGGGGCTCTTCAAGAAGGTGGCCGCGGCCAAGACCCCGTCGGAGGGCATCAAGGCGCTCTTCGGCGCGCCCGCTATCCAGCTCCTGCTGAAGGCGCAGCAGGAGTTCAAGGCCAAGGGCTACGACCTCAACCTGAACGGCTAAGTGACGGACCTACACACGTTCTGAACGGCTGAGAGATACGTCCGGCCCTCCTTCGAGGCTGTGGGTCTCGCCAAAGACCACGGCTCGAAGGAGGGCTCGGATGCGCTGTCACCGTAACGCGAAGCTCGGACTGGCTGGCCGCTACGCGCTGGTCAGAGCAGTCGAAGAAGGCTTGTCCCACAGGGAAGCGGCGAGACGCCATGGCGTCTCGCCGGCGACTGCCTGCACCTGGTCAGGCCGCTGGCGATCGGCGAGCTCGGAGGAGCGGCGGACGCTCTGCTGCCTGTTCGATCGCTCGAGTCGGCCGCACCGCTCGCCGCGGCTGCTGTCAGCGAGCCTGCAGGCGCGGATCTGTGCCGAGCGGCGCCGCTCCGGGCACGGCCCTCGGCCGATCGCCGCCCGGCTCGGCTGTGCGCACGCGACCGTCTGGAAGACGCTCCGCCGCGGCGGCTGCTCGCGGCCAGAGCCGAAGCCGCGCGAGCCGGCTCGTCGCTACGAGTGGCCCTGCCCCGGCGATCTGCTGCACATCGATTGGACAACGCTCGCGCGCTTCGCCGAGCCCGGCCATGCCGTTACCGGCGACCGCACCAGCTCGGCCGAGAAGAAGCGGCGCCGTCTCGGCTACGACGTCGTCCACGCGATCGTCGACGATCACTCTCGCTTCGCCTACGCCGAGGTGCTGTCCGACGCCAAGGCCAAGACGGTGACCGGCTTCCTCGAGCGGGCGCTCGCTGCTTTCGCCGAGCAAGGGATCACGCCGCGGCGGCTGATGAGCGACAACGCCTGGAGCTACACGCGCAACCGCTCGCTCCGCGAGCTGCTCACTCGACACGGAATCCGCCATCTAACCACCAGGCCGCGCCGGCCGCGCACCAACGGCAAGGTAGAACGCTTCATCCAGACACTCCAACGCGAATGGGCCTACGGGCTCGTCTATGCGAGCTCTGAACACCGCCGCCGCGCCCTGCCATACTGGCTCGACCACTACAACCGCGGCAGACCACACAGCTCACTCGGAGGCCGACCCCCAATCAGCCGCGTTCAGAACGTCTGTAGGCAGAACAGCTAAGCCCTCCTACTCCTGGAAAGACGGAGGGCCGCTTGCGCGGCCCTCGCATCCGGTTACCAGCCTGTATTAGCAGGGGCGCTTCCTGCCACCCTCCTCTCGGGCGGCGGCGCTCTCAGCGAGTCCCCCACGCTGGCTAGGCGGTTCCCCTCTTCAGGTCCGGGGACGCACCCCTACCGGCTGGCACCTCCACTGCCCGTACTGTCATCGCTCAAGCCGGACCACCTCCTTTCCGCGGTTGAAGCTCACTTTAGCGATTCGCTGAGGACGACGCTGACCTCCAATCCGCGGTCCAGAGGGACCGTGACGCTCTCCAGAGTCGGGTCGGCCTGTCGTGCCTGCGAGTACGGGCCGAGAGTCTCTTCGTGCGAGAGCACGTTGTCGGCGATGACCACTGCGCCGGGCTCGAGCTTGTCCCGCACAAGCGCGAAGAGCCGCTCGTAGTCGTCCTTCTCCGCGTCGATGAAGACGACGTCGAAGACGTCTTCGATCGCCGGCAGGCTCTCGAAGGCGTCGCCCTCGACGAGCTCTGCCCATTCGTCGAGGCCCGCATCGGCCACATTCCGCCGCCAGGCGTCGCACTTCGCCGGGTCGTGCTCGAGCGAGAGCACGCGGCCACCGAGCATGCGCACGCCCGCGGCCAGCCAGATCGACGAGTACCCTCGTGAGCCGCCGATCTCCAGCACCGCGCATGCGTTCTGCGGCGCGACGAACGCGAACAGCAAGCGGCCCGTTGTGGGGGCCACCGACCGCGCCCGATGCTCGCGCGCGACACCGCGCTCACGCTCATCGGCATCCTCGACCTCGAGGCGCTCGAGCACTGCCCGCACCCGCTCGTCCAGCATCGGGCCTAGACCTCGACCTTGACCAGCCCGTCCACGACCCGCACGGGATAGGTCTCGACCGGCTCGTAGGCGGGGAGCGTCAGGGCACGGCCACTGCGGATGTCGAAGTTCGCCCCGTGGCGCGGGCAGACGACGACGCCTGTCTCGACATCGAACTCGCCCTCGCAGAGGGGCCCGTCGTCGTGGGAGCAGCGGTCCTCGATCGCGTAGTACTCGCCGTCGAGGTTGTAGACACCGAGCGCGATCAGTCCGGCGTGGACGATCTTCACCTCACCCGGCGGCAGCTCCTCCACCGGGCAGACATCGATCTCCGGCACCGGCTATTTCAGCTCGAGCTCGTCGAGCTCGGCGAGGCCCGCGGGCAGCGGTGTGCCCCTGCCCTTGTGGAGCGCGACTTTCAGCGTGGTCAGACCGAGGATCGCGCACTTCAGCCGCACCGGCGTCAACGGGATGCCGATCTCCTCGAGCAGCTCCTCCTTCGGCATCTCGGCGACCTCGCTCGCCTTCCGGCCCTTGATCATCTCGGTCAGCATCGACGTCGCCGCCTGGCTGATCGCGCAGCCGCGGCCCGAGAACATCACCTCGTCGATCGTGTCCCCATCCTCGCCGAAGGCGACGTAGATCGAGACCTCGTCGCCGCAGAGCGGGTTCTGGCCCTCGGCCTCGGCGTCGGGGTCCTCCATCACCCCGTGCCCGCGCGGGTTCTTGTAGTGGTCGAGGATCACCTCGCGGTAGAGCTGGTCGAACTCGCTCACGCGAACACCTGCTTGACCCGGTGCAGCCCGTTGACGAGCTGGTCGATCTCGTCCTCCACCGTGTACAGGTAGAAGCTCGCCCGGTTCGTCGCGACCACGCCGAGCTTCTGCATCAGCGGTTGGCAGCAGTGGTGCCCGGCACGGATCGCGACCCCCTCCAGATCGAGCACCTGCGCGACGTCGTGCGGGTGGATGTCCTCGACGTTGAACGAGACGATCCCGGCCCGGCGCTCGGGCGGAGGCCCGTAGGTGGTCACCCAGGGCAGCTCGGCCAGCTGGTCGAGCGCATAGGCGGCGAGCTCGTGCTCGTGCTGCTCGATGGCGTCCAGTCCGGCCGCGCTCACATAGTCGATCGCCGCGCCGAGGCCGACCGCCTCCGCCATCGGCGCCGTCCCGGCCTCGAACTTGTGCGGCAGCTCGCCCCAGGAGGTCCCGTCGAAGCCGACCTTGTGGATCATGTGGCCGCCGGTCAGGAACGGGTCCATCGACTCGAGCAGGTCGGCGCGTCCCCAGAGGAAGCCGATCCCGCTCGGTCCGCACAGCTTGTGCCCCGAGACGGCGACGAAGTCGGCGCCGAGCGCCTGCACGTCGAGCTTCCGGTGCGGCGCTCCCTGCGCGGCGTCGCAGACGACGATCGCCCCGCGCTCGTGCCCCCACTGAGCGAGTTTCTCGACCGGGTTGACCGTCCCGAGCGAGTTGGAGACGAGCCCGGCGGCGACGACCTTCAGCGTCCCGCCGGCGACCGTCTCGTCGAGCAGGTCGAGCCGCAGCTCGCCCAGGTCGTCGAGCGGGAGCATCCGGAAGTCGGCGCCCGTCTTGCCGGCGATGAACTGCCAGGGGACGTAGTTCGAGTGGTGCTCGAGCTCGGTGACGAGGACGACGTCTCCGGGGCCGAGGTTGTTCAGCCCCCACGCGTACGCGACGAGGTTGATCGCCTCGGTCGCATTGCGGAGAAAGATGATCTCGCGGACGTCCGGCGCGTTCACGAACGCGCGGGTCTTCTCGCGCGCCAGCTCGAGCGCCTCCGTCGCGCGCTCGGCGAGCTCGTAGACGCCGCGGTGGACGTTCGCGTAGGAGGTCTCGTAGAAGTGGTCCATGGCCTCGAGCACCTGCCGCGGCTTCTGGGAGCTGGCGGCGGAGTCGAGGAAGGCGAGCGGCTTTCCGTGTGACAGCTGCTCGAAGATCGGGAAGTCCGCCCGCAACTTGCGGGCGTCGAGCTTCGTCTGCGCCGCGACGGCCATGCACAGATCGTACCCCTCGGGCGGTTTCTCCCCGTGTGTCGTCTACTACTGAGGAATCCGCGCTTCGAGCGCGTCCGCCAGCGCCTCGCGCACCGGCTCGAGCTCGATCCGGTCGAGCACGTCCTGGAAGAAGCCACGCACGATCAGCCTCTCGGCCTCCGGACGCGAGAGGCCGCGGGTCATCAGGTAGAAGAGCTGCTCGCGATCGACCTGACCCAGCGTCGCGCCGTGAGTGCAGCGCACGTCGTTCGCAAGGATCTCGAGGCCTGGGATCGCATCTGCATGGGCCTTCGGGGAGAGCAGGAGGTTGCGGTTCTCCTGGTACGCGTTCGTCTTCTGCGCCTCCCGCTCGACGCGGATCATCCCGCGCCAGACAGTCGATGCCTGGTCGCGCAACGCACCCTTGAATGCGAAGTCCGAGGTCGTGTTCGGCGCGATGTGCTCCTGGAAGGTGTCGTAGTCGAGGTGCTGCGTTCCGTCGGCGAAGTACGCGCCCGTCACGCGCGAGGTCGCACCCTGACCCGCGAGGTCGTTGTGGATGCGCGTCTTCCCCTTCTTCGAGCCGAACCCGCCGGCGACCCAGTTCAGCTCGGCATCTCGTCCGACCGACGCGTGGTGCGTGGCGAAGTGCCAGGTCTCCTGGGACAGGTTCTGGAGTGAGACATATTCGAGCTTCGCGCTCTGCTCGACGAAGAGCTCCACGACGGCGTTCGAGTACGCGGCCAGGCCGGGCGTGGCCGAGGAGTACTCCTCGATCAGCGTGAAGCTGCTCTCCGGCTCGGCGATCACCAGCAGCCGCCAGAAGAGCGAGCCGCCCTCGACCGCGTTCGCGATCCGGACGTAGAGGGGCTGCTCGAGCACGACCCCCTTCGGCACGCGGACGAGCAGCCCATGCTGCCAGTTGGCCGCGTTGTGCGCGGTGAACTTCCCGTCTGCGCCTACGAGCGTGCCCAGCAGCGGGTGCTCGTTGAGCGGCTCGAAGGTGACCCCCTCCGGCACGCGCTCGATCTCGATCCCTGCCTCGCCGACGACGGCGAGGCCGGAGACGTCGATGTCGAGCATCGGGAGCGGCTTGGCGATCTCCTTCGCCCCGTTTGCCGAGAAGGCCTCCGGGTCGAAGCCGGCGAGGTCGGTGAACCGCCAGGCTTCCTGCGTCGTGTCCGGCAGGGGCAGCTCGCGGTAGCGCGCGAGCGACTCGGCCTTAGTCCCGAGGGGCATAGTGGCGGTGCAGCATCAGCACGTTGCCGTCCGGGTCGTGGAAGAAGGCCATGTGGCAGACGCCGGTGTCGAGGATCTCGCCGCGGAACTCAAGGCCCTTCGCCTCGAGCTCGGCGCGCCGCGCGGCCACGTCGTCCACCCGCAGCGCGACGTCGTTCGGATTCGGTGCGAATGGAACGCCGACCTTCGACGGATCCCAGACCGACAGGGTGACCTGGCCGGCCGCGCACTCGAAGCCGACGGGCGTGTCGCACTCGAAGGGCAAGCCCAGCGTCTCCAGGTAGAAGCGCCTGGAGCGCTCCACGTCCTGCGACACGATCGAGATGAAGTCGACGTGCTCGACTTGCACTAACCGACACAAGGAAGTCGCCGCAGGCGACTTCCGCTAGCCAACAGAGCCTTCCATCTGCAGCTGAATCAGCCTGTTCATCTCAACCGCGTACTCGAGGGGGAGCTCCTTGGTGATCGGCTCGACGAACCCGGAGACGATCATTGCGCTCGCTTCCGACTCGGAGAGCCCGCGCGACATCAGGTAGAAGAGCTGCTCCTCGCCGATCTTCGAGACCGTCGCCTCGTGGCCGATGTCGACGTCGTTCTCGTCGATCCGGATGTATGGATAGGTGTCGGAGCGCGAGTCCTCGTCGAGGATCAGCGCGTCGCAGACGACCTTGGACTTCGCCCCGTGCGCGCCCTTGCCGACCTCGAGCAGGCCGCGGTAGCCCGCGCGCCCGCCGTCCTTCGAGATCGACTTCGAGGTGATCACCGACGTGGTGTTCGGTGCGACGTGCACGCACTTTCCGCCTGCGTCCTGATGCTGGCCCTTGCCGGCGAACGCGATCGAGAGCACCTCGCCGTGGGCGCGCTCGCCCATCAGCCAGATCGCCGGGTACTTCATCGTCAGCTTGGAGCCGAGGTTCCCGTCCACCCACTCCATCGTCGCGTCCTCGTAGGCGACCGCGCGCTTGGTGACGAGGTTGTAGACGTTCGTCGACCAGTTCTGGATCGTCGTGTACCGGCAGCGCCCGCGCGGCTTGACGATGATCTCGACAACGGCCGAGTGCAGCGAGTCGGATGAGTAGATCGGCGCGGTGCAGCCCTCGACGTAGTGCACGTAGGCGTCCTCGTCGACGATGATCAGCGTGCGCTCGAACTGGCCCATGTTCTCCGCGTTGATGCGGAAGTAGGCCTGGAGCGGCATCTCGATCGACACGCCCGGCGGCACGTAGATGAACGAGCCGCCCGACCAGACGGC